>NZ_JBFAXL010000029.1:0-108966 GCF_040680795.1 Streptomyces sp. NPDC051976 | reverse complement strand
CGGGCCGGGCGTTCAGCCCGGCCCGACCGGTCTTGTGTCGTCTTGGTTGACACGGCCGCCGACGAGTCCCACCATGTTCCACCATCAGGGGTGAGCGAAACTGTTTGCTTCTCATTCATATTGAGCATCTGTGAGCACTTAGCGCGCACCCCGAGGTCATGGGCCGGTCGGCACGCCGGTCCACCACGATCGCGTTTCCTAGTCGAAGGCGGATCCCCCCATGTCACCTCCTCGGGTCAGACTTCTCGGTGTCGTCGCCGCTGCCGCGTTGGCGGTGGTGGCCGGTGCGCTGGCGGTGGTGCCCGGGGCTTCGGCGGCCCCGGCGGCCGCTTCGTACTCGGTCACGGTGGGGGCGAAGGGATCGTGGACGCATCCGGACGACACCCCGCCGAACCCGTACACCGACAAGGACGGCACGTTCTACTTCCAGGAGGCGCACTCCCTCTACGGCGCGTCCGACGGGCGGGCGTGGACGTTCTACTCCGGCGCGAACCTGGACGGTGCCACCCGCAGCGGTATCAGTGACGCGGTGAACCCGGCGAACGCCAACGACAAGAACAACGACACCACGTGGCGGTGCAACAACAGCCCCACCGGCCTGACCTCCAGCAACGCACCGGCCGGGTCGGGTTACGCGCAGCGCAACTACTGCGACCTGTCAGGGGTGTGGGTCGACCCGGACACCGGCGACTGGTACGGGCTGGTCCACAACGAGTTCACCCCGCAGCCCTTCGGCGACGGGCTGCACTACGACGCGATCGACTACGCGGTCTCCACCGACCAGGGCAGGACGTGGACGATCAAGAACCACGCGATCACCTCCCCGTACTCCACCACCCGCGGCGACACCACCGCCTTCCCCCAGCAGACCTACTACTACGGCGACGGTGACCAGCGGCTGTTCGCCGACACCGCCTCGGGGTACTTCTACGTCTTCTACGGCGCCCGCCTGGTGGACAAGAACGGCGGCTGGAAGGCGTTCTACGAACACGCCGCCCGCGCCCCGATGTCGGGCAAGATGGCGGCCGGCACCTGGCAGAAGTGGTACGACGGCGCCTGGACGCAGCCCGGAGTCGGCGGCAAGGAAAGCAACATGGTGCCGGTGGGCTCCGGCAGCACCACCGGCTACACGCCCACCTCGCAGGAGTACAGCCCGGCCAGCACCGGCACCGTCGACCAGCAGGTCGCCGCGGGCAAGACCCCGCCGACCTCACCGCTGTTCGTCATGGATGTCACGTACAACGCCTATCTGGGCCTGTACATCGGCGAACCGCAGGCGGTCGACCAGTCGGGCAACGCGCCGCAGCAGTACTACGCCACCGACAACCTCGCCACGCAGAAGTGGACCCTGCTCGGCGACACCGGCAGCTACCACACGGCGTCCTGGTACCGGATGTTCCTCGACAGTGCGAACAAGACCAGCTCCACCATCGTCGGCAAGGACTTCCGCACCTACTGCTCCTTCGGCTGCTCCGGCGGATCCTCCTCGGAGTACGTCAACGTCACCATCAACTCCTCGGCACCCGCCGCGGCGCCGTTCGACCCGGCGAAGACGTACCAGATCGCGGGCGGCAACGGCCGCGTCCTGGCCCAGGTCTCTGGCAGCTCCGCCACCACCTCGCTGGCCACCGCCTCGGGGACCGGTCTCGACGCCTGGTCGTTCACGGCCGACGGCGACGGCTCGTACCGGATCGCCAACGCCTCCACCGGCCAGCTGCTCGGTGTGGCCGCCACCTCCTCCGCCACCCGCGCCTGGGGCACCGCGCCGACCGTGACCGCCGCCCCGGCGGGCGGACCGACCGTCGGGCAGCAGTGGTTCATCGTCCCCGGCACCACCACCAGTGGTACGGCGGACGGCACGTACAAGCTGGTCAACCGCTACAGCGGCCTGGTCGTCGGGCTGTCCGCCACCAGTGGACGCCTGGCCGAGACCACCCCGGCCCGCTCCTGGACCAACTCCACCGGCAACAGCGTCGGCGGCACCCGCAGCGCCGCAGAACAGACCCTGACCATGACCGCGGTCGGCACCTCGTCCGGCAACCTCAACGGCACCCACACGCTCACCACCAGCGGCAAGGCCCTCGACGACCCCAACCACAGCACCACCGCCGGAACTCAGCTCATCACCTGGACCGCCAACGGCGGCACCAACCAGAGCTGGCAGTTCACCCAGCAGGCCGACGGCTCCTACCAGCTCAAGAACGCCCAGTCGGGACTGTGTGCCGACGTCAGCGGCGGCTCCACCACGGCGGGCGCCCAGGTCATCCAGTGGACCTGCACCACGGGCACCAACCAGCACTGGACCGTCACCCAGCAGTCCGGCGGCGCCTACACCGTCGCCTCCGTGAAGAGCGGACTGCTGCTCACCACCGCCTCCACCACCGACGGCGCCCTGGTCACCCAGCAGGCCGACACCGGCTCCGCACTCCAGAGGTGGACGATCGGCTAGCCGCTCGCCGACGACCACCCCCTGACGGCACCGGGCCTTCGGACGACCTCCGAAGGTCCGGTGCTCCGCGTGCCGACGCGGCGGACACCGCCGCATACGGTTTCATCGTGCGCAAACGGTGTGTTCCGGTGGGAAGGCGGCATTTTGGCGGACGAGCGGGACAGCGTGCCGGACGAGCGGGGCGACTCGGGCGGCCGTGGCGTGACTGCCACCTGGCCGAGGAGGCACCTGCAGCGGCTGCTGTTCGGGGGTGTCTACGGGACGGTGCTGGCCAGCGCGCTGGCGTCTGCGCTGGATCACGACGGCGAGCAGCAGGACCCCGGCTACGACGCGCTGTGGATTCTGGTGGCCGTCCTCGCGGCGGCCGCGGCGCACGGCTACGCGCACGCCGTCGCGCACTGGACGGCGGGGGAGGAGGGCGCGGAGGCCGGCCAGAAGAAGGTCACCGTCGAGGTCCTGCGGTCGGTGCTCACCGAGTGGCCGCTGGTTTTGGCCGCGGTGCCGACGGTCGCGGCGCTGCTGGGCGCCGCAGCCGGGTGGTGGAGCGAGCCGAGCGGGGTCGACGTCGCCCTGGTCATCAACACCGCGGCGCTGTTCGGATGGGGGCTGTGGGCGGCGCGAGTGGCGGGCCAGAACTGGCCCGCGGCCTGCCGCGTCGGGGGGATGGACGTCCTGATCGGCCTGTTCATCGTGGCCGCGAACGTGCTGAGCCACTGACTCCGCCGGGACGGGAGAGTGGGGAAGGCGCCCCGGCCGGTGGGACGGGGATCAGAGGCGGCGGCCGCGGGGGACGGCGAAGTGGGTGAGGGCGGCGGCGCCCGGGGCGAGGGCGGACCAGGGGGCGGGGAGTTCCAGGATCGCGAAGGCGGAGGTGGGGAACTTCTCGCGGGCGCGGGACAGCGCGTCGGGATCCGTGGCGGTGGCGGTGGCGGTGGCGGTGGTGCGGTCGGCCGGGCGGTCGTCGGCCAGGCCGAGTACCAGGTTCTGCAGGCCCGGCTGGTGGCCGATGAGCAGCAGGTTCCGTACCCGCGGCGGGGTTTCGCGTACGACGTCGAGGAGTTCGGCGGCGCTCGCGTCGTAGATCCTGGGGTCGAACACCACCGGGGCCGCGCAGCCGCAGGCGGAGGTGGCCGACTCCCAGGTCTCGCGGGCCCGCCGCGCGGTGGAGCAGACCACGAAGTCGGGGAGCCGGCCCAGCTCGCGCAGGAGTCGTCCGGCGGCCGGGGCGTCCCGGTGGCCGCGGGGGGCGAGCGGGCGTTCGTGGTCGTCCATGTCCGGCCACGCGGACTTCGCGTGACGCAGGACGATCAGACGGACGGGCTCGGCAGCGGTCATGCTCCCAGTGTCCTGCACATGCCCAGCCTGCGGGGTGGTTACCGCCCGATGTCCTCGAACCAGAGTTCGGGGGAAGCGGCGATGAAATCCGTCATGAGCGCGACACACTCGGCGTCGTCCAGCAGCGTCACCCGTACCCCGTGCTCGGCCAGCCACGCGTGGCCGCCCTCGAAGGTCCGCGCCTCGCCGATCACCACATGGCCGATGCCGAACTGCCGTACCAGGCCCGAGCAGTACCAGCACGGCGAGAGCGTCGTCACCATGGTCGTCCGCCCGTAGCCGCGCAGCCGCCCGGCGGCCCGGAACGCCGACGTCTCGCCGTGGGCCGACGGATCGCCGTCCTGCACCCTGCGGTTACGGCCCCGGCCCAGCAGTTCGCCCTCGGGCCCGAACAGCGCCGCGCCGATCGGGATCCCGCCCTCGGCGAGCCCAGTACGGGCCTCCGCGAGTGCCACGGTCAGCATGAGTTGGGGGTCGGGGCCGGAACCCGGGTCCTGGCCGGATCCCTCGGCCGCCGTCGGTCGCGTCATACCCCCACTCTCCGCGCGGCCGCGCGCCCTCGCAACGCGCACCGCCGTACGCCGAGGGGAGACTCGCGGCCGCGCCGACGACGACCGGCGGGTGTGCGGGTGTAACGCCCCCTCCTATCTCTTCGGTGAACGCCGGTCGCGCAAGGGCCGACCGGCGCCGCACGGAGTCCGCCGGGGGCGGCGGGCCGGAAGCCAGGAGAGAGACCACCATGCATCCGCGTATCAAACCGCGCGCCGGGGCCGGGCTGAGCCTCGTCGTGCTCGGCGCGCTCACGCTGCTGACCGCCTGCGGCTCGTCGCACTCGGCCGCCGGGGCCGACCCCTCGCTGCGGCCGGGCGCGGGGCAGAGCCTGGCGGGTGTGCCGGGTGACGCCGGGAAGGGGAGCCCGGCGACCAGCACGATGCCGGGCATGACGATGACCGCGCCCGTCACCGGAGCACCGTCCGCGCCCGTGGCCGGTGACACGGTGGCGATCAAGAACTTCGCTTTCGCGCCGGGGAAGTTGGTGGTCAAGGTGGGCACCACGGTGACCTGGACCAACCAGGACACCGACGCGCACACCGTGACGAGCACTGGCTCCGGCGGCCCGCTGAAGTCGGCGGCGCTGGGGACCGGCGGCACCTTCAGCTATACGTTCACCAAGCCCGGCACGTACGACTACCTGTGCACCATCCACCCGTTCATGACCGCCACCGTGACGGTGACCGCGTGACGGGGGCGCGCTCGACGTCCGGCGGGCCGGCGTCGGGGGACGGGCAGCCGGAGCAGACCGAGCACGGCATGACGCGTCGTCAACTCGTGCGGCACGCCGGATGGTTCGGCGGCGCGGTGGTGCTCACTGTCGCGGGCGGCGAGGTGATCAGCCATGTCGCGCACGACCACGACAGCGCCGCGGCGGCCTCGGCGGCACGTACGGCCGCAGACCCGAACGCGCTGCGCTTCGTCCAGGTCTCCGACAGCCACATCGGCTTCACCGGCCCGGCCAACACCGATGTCACCGGCTCCTTCACCGAGGCGATCACCCAGATCAACTCCCTGGGATTCCGGCCCGACTTCGTCATGCACACCGGCGACCTGACGCATCTGTCCACGCCCGAACAGTTCGACCAGGTCAAGCAGATGCTCACCGCCGCCCGTACCGACCGGGTCTTCACGGTGCCGGGCGAACACGACTCGGTGAGCGACAACGGCCGCGCGTACCGGCAGGCGTTCGGCCGCAACACCTCGGGCGACGGCTGGTACAGCTTCGACACCCACGGCGTGCACTTCCTCGCACTGGTCAACACCCTGAGCCTGGAGAAGCTCGGGCACCTGGGCGTCGACCAGATCGCCTTCGTCCGCAGGGACTTGGCGGCCGTGAAGTCCGACACCCCGGTGGTGGTCTTCAGCCACATCCCGCTGTTCGCGATGTACCCCAAGTGGGGGTGGAGCACCGACGACGCGATGCAGGTCATCGCGCTGCTACGGCGTTTCTCCTCGGTCACCTGCCTCAACGGCCATGTGCACCAGCTCTTCACCAAGACCGAGGGCAACATCACCTTCCACTCGGCGACCACCACCGCCTATCCGCTGCCCAAGCCCGGCCAGGGCCCGGCGCCGACCCCGCAGGTGCTGCCCGCCGGACGGCTCAAGGACGCGCTGGGCATCCGTACGGTCGACTACCGCGTCGGCGGCCAGGCGCTCGCCGTCAAGGACGTGAGGCTGGCATGAGCGGCGCACGCACGAGCGGTGACCGGACGAACAGCGCACGCGTGAGCGGCGATCGCGCCATGAGCGGGCGGCTCGTCGCCCCCGCGCTGCGCGTGGCGACCGCCGCCACCCTCACCGAGAGCGGCTATCTGCACGCCAAGCTCTACGTCGACGGCTACCGCTTCATCCATGACGTCGGCGTGATGTTCCTGCTCCAGGCCAGCGTCTCCTTCGCGGTCGCCGCGCTGCTGCTGCTCGGCGGGCCGCCGGTGCTGCGGCTGGTGGCGGCCGGGACGGCGGCCGGAGCGCTCACCGGCTTCGTCGCCTCCCGCACCGTCGGCGTCTTCGGGTTCACCGAACACGGCTTCCAGCCGCACCCGCAGGCCCTGCTCAGCGTGCTCGCCGAGTCCGCCACGCTCGTCCTGCTGGCCGCCCTGTGGGTGTACGGCGCCGTCACCGCGCGCACCGAACGGGCCGCGCGGGCCGAGGAACGCGCGGGGTGGGCGGCGCGGGGCTGGCGCCGGGTGTAACCCGGGTGGCTATTCCTCCATGTGTGCATCGGTGACCACCCCCTCTGGCGACGGGCGAGCAATGGCATTCAGGATGAGGCATGACCGCACGCAGAGCGCCCTGGACGCGGAGGCGTGGTGTGAACACGGCCTCGCGTAGGAGCGCGGCGGCGGGCGCGCCGACGACCACCGGGGAGCCGCATTCGGCCGCGGCCCCGGGGGCCGCCGGGGACCTGAGGAGAACGGGGGGGTCCCCGGCGGAGGCCGCCGTCGGCGCACGGCCGCGGCGGCTGCCGACCGCCGCCTACCCGGACTGGGAGGCGATCTACGCCGACAACGTCGACCGGATCTACCGGCTGATGTTCGGCAAGGTCGGCAACCGGCAGGACAGCGAGGACCTGACCTCGCAGGTCTTCCTGACCGCGCTGCCGTCGCTGCGGCCCACCGCGACCGTCGGCGAGGTCCGCGCGTATCTGCTGGCCACCGCCCGCACGGTGCTCGCGGGCCACTGGCAGCGCACCCTGGGCCGCCAGGTCACCGTCATCGACCTGGGCGAGGGCGGCCTGGAGGACTTCCCGGAACCGGGCGCACCGCCGCCACCCGGGGACGCCCCCGAGCGCGCGGGCCGGATACTGCAGGGGCTCTCCGACCGCTACCGCCGGATCCTGACCCTGCGGTTCCTGCGGGGATACTCGATCCGCGAGGCGGCGGCCGAACTGGACATCAGCGTCGCCAACGCGAAGGTGCTCCAGCACCGGGCACTGCGCCGGGCGGCCGGGCTCCGGCCCGAAGGAGGCGATCAGGCCCCACCGGCCCGCTCGGACGACGAGGTCGGACAGGATCAGCACGACCGGCGGGCGCGGGGCGACCGCGGAGAAGGAGGGGAGGCGTGATGAGAGGTGCGAGGGGCCGGGGAGCCGACCGTTTCGTGGACCGACTGCTGCGCCGCCGCAAGTCCCGGGCCTTCGACCCCACCGAGGAGGACGTGGCCGTGGTGCGGACGGCCATCGAGCTGGTGGCCGCGCGCCCCGGCGCGGACCGGCCGCGGCAGGAGTTCATCGACGAGCTGCGCGGCCGGATCGCCGCCCAACAGGCCGCCGCGGAGCGGGAGTCGGAGCAGCCCGCGGCAGCTCCCGCGGTCGTACGGCCGTGGAACGTGACGCTCACACCGGGCCGCCGCCGGTTCCTGCGGGCGGGCGCGGTGGCGGCCTCCGCCTTCACCGCCGGATTCGCCACCGACCGCTGCCTGGGCCCGAGTTCGTCCTCGGACGCGCCCGCCGCAGCGGACGGCGCCGGGGGCGGCGAGATCATGCCGACGACCGGTGCGTGGCAGACCGTCGTGGCCGCCGCCGACCTCCCCGAGGGCGCGGTACGGGACTTCGACCTCGGCGCCGTGGTCGGCGTCGTGCACCGCACCGGAGGCAGGCTGCGCGCGGTGTCGGCGGTCTGCACCCACCAGGCATGCCGACTCGGGCTCGACGACGCCCGCACCACCCTGGTCTGCCCCTGCCACGGCGCCACCTTCGCCCTGGAGGGCGCGCCCCTGCACAACTTCCGCTCCCACCACCCGCTGCCGCCACTGCCCCGGCTCGCGGTCCGCGAACACCAGGGCCAGATCCAGGTCTATGGCCCGGCCGACCACCCCTTGGCCGAAGGCGGCCCCACCGACCACCGTCCCACCGACCCGGGCACGGTGTGACCCTCACCCCGTCCGTAGAGTAAGCGCCTACGTGACAGGTGGGAGCGGAAGTGATCACTGAGCCGGAGCTGTCCTCGGGCGGGGAGCCGGAACCCGAGCGGGGCCCGGAGCCGGGAGCGGAAGCGGGTCACGAACCCGGCCCGGACGCGGGGCTGGAGCCGGGGCTCGGCGACCAACTGGCCACCCCCTCCGGGCCCGTGGGCCGCCGGCCGTGGACATGGGCGGTCGGCGGGGTCGCCGCGGCCTCCGTGGCCTGGGTCGCCGTGCTCCAGGGCACCGGCTACGGTCACACCGCCGCCCCCGACCTGCACGGCTACCACATCACCGACAACCCGTGCACCGGCCAGAACCTGCAGCCGCTCACCGACGCGCTCGCCGCGCAGGGCTTCCTCGCCCTCCCGGCCTCGGTCAGCAGGGGGCCGGCCCTCGACCATGTCTCGTGCGACATGGTCGGCTACCGGCCCGCCAACGACCACTGGCAGACCACGTACACCGTCACTTTCACCCTCGACCTGCACAAGAAGACCGATCCCCGCGCCGAGTTCGAGGACACCACGAAGGCGGTGCTCTCCACCCTGGCCCCGGCCCAGCAGGACGGCGCCGGACTCGTCACCACCGCGGACGACGGCGGGACCACGCGCCCGTATCCCGGGATCGGCGACAGCGCGTATCTGAGCAGCAGCGCCACCCGGCAGTCGCTGAGCGTGCGCCACGGCGGCGCCGTCTTCACCCTGACGCTCCAGGGCGGCAACGAATGGCAGGACACCGGCACGGCCTCCGCCGACGGGTCGCGGCCCCTTCCCCCTGTCGCCGACACTACGGCGCTCGCGCCGCAACTGCCCACGACGATGCGTCACTTGATGACGCTCATGTCGTCGGCGGGAAGTCATTGACGGTCCCGCCCCCGACCCGGCCGTCCCCGGTCCGGCCGCTGTCGCGGGGCTGCTGACCGGGGCCTTCGGGGTACCCGTCACGGTGACGCGGTGCGAACGGCTGGCGCCCTGGGCGGTGTTGCGGGCGTCCGTGGACGCGGCGCAGGGGACCGGCGTGCCGACCTCCGTCGTCGTGAAGTGGCTGCGTGACACGGCGGCGCGGGCTGACCCGCGGCAGACGCTGACCGAGGAGGCCGCACTTCGGTTCCTGGCCGACGATCTCGGGGTGGCGCTGGCACCGCGTGTGCTGGCGAGTGCGCCCCGGCCGCATGTGCTGGTACTGGAGGACCTGGCGCCGCGGGTCGCGCTCGACCAGGTGCTGCGCCGCGACGGTGCCGTCCCGCCGCCCGCCGCGCTCATGGCGTTCGCCGCGGCGCTGGGGGAGTTGAACGCCGCCACCGCGGGGCACGCGGACCGCTACTACGCCCGGCGGCGCGCGCTCGGGCCCGTCGACCCGCGGGCCGACCGCGAGGGCGCGGTCTTCGGCTCCTGGCGGGAGACGGTACGGCTCGCCGCGGACTTCGGCGCCGCGATGCCGGGTGCCGCCGCGGCCGAATGGACGGCGGTGCTCGACCAACTGGCCGACCCCGGCCCCTTCCTGGCGCTGACCAACGGCGACCCCGAGGCGAACAACTTCCTGGTCGCGGCGGGCGAAGGGCGGCTCATCGACTTCGAGTTCGCGGGCTACCGGCACGCGCTCACCAGCGCCGCCTGCCTCCACGTGCCCGGCCCCGGCTGGCTCACCGTGGGCGACCCCGTCGCGTCCGGCGCCCAGGACCACTACCGGCGGGCCCTCGCCCGTACGGTCCCGCAGGCGGCGGACGACCGGCTGTTCGGCGACGGCCTGGCCGCGGCGTGCATGGCGACCGCGGTCGAGCGGCTCCACCGCCTGACCACGCTCGACGCCCGCCCACCCGGCGACCCCAGCCGCCCGCAGATGGTCTCCACCCTGGAATCAGCCGCCCGCACCGCCACCACCCACCGCGCCCTCCCGCACCTCACCACCTGGTCACGCCGCGTCGCGACCACCCTCCGCCACCGCTGGAAGGACGCCGACACCGACCTCACGACCCACCCCCCGTACACACCGCGCGACCCCGCCACACCGGAGGACCGTGCCCCGTAGGGGCGCGGAGAACTGCGCGACCAGCCCGGTCCGGCCGGGGGCCCGGGAGCGACCGATCCGCCCCTCTGGGGCCGGGGGTGACGGCAGGCACCCGCCGCGGAGGACCGTGCCCCGTAGGGGCGCGGGGAACTGCGCGATCAGCCCCCACCGGGCCCGGAAGCCCGGGAGCGACCGATCCGCCCCTCCGGGCCCGGTGGTGACGCGCGCGCCCGAAAGGGCGACCTTCAGGCGATAACCGTCGCCTCCCCACTCACCCGCACGCGCGGGTCCCCCGCGCTGAGCTCGACCGTGAGGACGCCCGGGCGGCCGAGGTCGTCGCCCTGGTGGAGGGTGAGGGTGGCGGGGGCGGTGGCAAGGCCGAGGTCGCGGAGGTAGGCGCCGAAGGCTAGCGCGGCGGCGCCGGTCGCGGGGTCCTCGACCACACCGCCGACGGGGAACGGGTCACGGACGTGGTAGACCGACGGGCTCTCGCGCCACACGAGTTGCACGGTGGTGAGGTCGAGCGCGGTCATGAGCGCCGCCAGCCGCTCGAAGTCGTAGTCCAGGTCGGCCAGCCGCGCACGGCTCGCGGCGGCGAGGACGAGATGGCGGGCGCCCGCGTAGGCGATCCGCGGCGGGAAGGCCGGGTCGAGGTCGCCCGCCGACCAGCCCAGCGCGGCGAGCGCCTCGGCGAGGGTGTCGGGCGTCGCGTCCTCGATGTGCGGTTCCACGCTGGTGAGCGTGGCCCGCAGGGTGCCGGTGGGGCCCGCGGCGACGGTCACCGGGACCTCGCCCGCCGGAGTACGGAAGAGCAGGTCACCGGGCCCGGTGCGCTCGGCGATCGCCACCGCGGCGGCGACGGTGGCGTGGCCGCAGAACGACACCTCTGCCTTGGGGCTGAAGTACCGCACGGTGAGGTCGCGGCCGTCGGCGGCCGTCACGAACGCCGTCTCCGAGTAGCCCACCTCCGCCGCGATGGCGAGCATCGCCGCCTCGTCGAGTCCGGCCGCGTCGAGGACCACACCGGCGGGGTTGCCGCCCTCGGGGTCGGCGGAAAAGGCGGTGTACCGCAGGACTTCGGGAAGCGGGTTCGTCGTCATGCCCGGTCCAACCCGCCCCGATCGGCCCCGTATTCCCACCACCCCGCCCGCCCCCGGGCACCCCCCTAGGGCCGCCCGCCCCAAGGGCTTAGCCCCGCCCGATGTACGGCATCGCCGTCGCCATCACCGTCGCGAACTGCACGTTGGCCTCCAGGGGCAGCTCCGCCATGTGGCGCACGGTCCGGGCGACGTCCCGGACGTCCATCACCGGCTCGACGGCCGTCGTGCCGTCGGCCTGCGCGGTGCCGGTGCGCATCCGCGCCGTCATCTCGGTGGCCGCGTTGCCGATGTCGATCTGCCCGCAGGCGATCCCGTACGGGCGCCCGTCCAGCGACAGCGACTTCGTCAGGCCGGTCATGGCGTGCTTGGTCGCGGTGTACGCCACGCTCTGCGGGCGCGGGGTGTGCGCGGAGATCGAGCCGTTGTTGATGATCCGGCCGCCCCGCGGGTCCTGCCCCTTCATCATCCGGAAGGCCGCCTGCGCGCACAGGAAGGCGCCGTTGAGGTTGACGTCGACGACGAGCCGCCACTGCTCGTACGACAACTCCTCCAGCGGTACGGCGGGGCCGAACATCCCGGCGTTGTTGAAGAGCAGGTCCAGCCGCCCGGTGCGCTCGCCGGCCGCGGCGAACAGCCGGGTGACGTCCTCCGGCCGGGTGACATCCGACGGTACGGCGAAGGCGCCGCCCCCGGCCGGGGCGGCGGCCGCGTCCGCCGCCAGCGCCGCGGTCTCCTCCAGCGGTCCGGGCCGCCGACCGGCCAGCGCCACCGTCCATCCGGCGGCGGCCAGCTCCACCGCGACGGCCCGGCCGATGCCGGAACCCGCTCCCGTGACGACCGCGACCCGTCCGACCCGCTCGTTCTCGCTCATGGCACCGCAGGGTATGCGGTGCGACGATGAGCCCACCGTCCGCCCCGCACCAGGAGGCACCTCGATGGCCTATGCCGACCCGCTGTCCCGCAAGGAGATCGAGGACCGGCTCGCCGAACTCCCCGGCTGGTCCCTCACGAACGACGACACGACGCTCACCCGCACCTACCGGCTGGCGCATCTGCCGGCGGCGATCTTCGCCCTGCACATCGCCGGGATCCAGGCGGAACTCGACCACCACTCCGATCTGACCCTCGGCTACGACACCCTGACCGTCGCCATCACCACCCACGCCGCCGGGGCCAGGCTGACGGAGAAGGACTTCACCCTCGCCGCCAGGATCGAGGCGGTCTCGGCGGGCCACGGCGCGGCCTGACCCATAAAGGCCGCCCGCGAGGCGTACGGGCCCCGCCGTTCAGTCGACGCCCGGATAGGTGACGCCGATCCGCTCGCGGACCGCGTCCAGGGTGCGCATCACCGACAGGGTGCCCGCCAGCGGCACCAGCGGGGACTCCGTCTCGCCCGCGCGCAGCGCCCGCATCACCTCGGCGGCCTCGTGCCGCAGGGTGCCGCGGTCGTGGTCGGAGGTGACCTCGGACAGCCGGACGGTCACCGGGGTCTCGCCCTGGCGGTGGATCGTGAAGCGCTCGGGGTGGAAGAAGCCCTCGGCGATCTCGATCCGCCCGGTGGTGCCGGTGATGGTCGCCGGGGCGCCGGTGTCGGCGGTGATGGAGCAGCTCAGCGTGGCCACGGCGCCGTCGTTCCAGCCGAGGACGATGCCGGTGTTGTCGTCCACCCGTTCGGGTGTCAGATGCGCCCACGCCTGGATCGCGTCCGGCTCGCCGAGCAGCAGCTGGGCGAAGGAGACCGGGTAGACGCCGAGGTCCAGCAGCGCGCCGCCGCCCTGCGCGGGGTCGCGCAGCCGGTGGCTGGGCGGGAACTCCCCGGCGAACCCGAAGGCGGCCGAGACGTCCCGCACCTCACCGATGACGCCCTCGGCGATCAGCGCGAGCAGATGGCGTACCAGCGGGTTGCAGTACGTCCACATGGCCTCCATCAGGAACAGGCCGCGGTCGCGGGCGAGGTCCACCAGCTCGTGCGCCTCGCGGGAGTTGATCGTGAACGCCTTCTCGCACAGCACCGCGCGGCCCGCCTCCAGGCAGAGCCCGGCGGCGGCGCGGTGCGCGGAGTGCGGGGTGGCCACGTAGACCACGTCGACACCGTCGTCCGCCGCCAGCTCGGCCCAGCTCCCGTAGGCCCGGGGGATGCCGTAGCGCTCGGCGAACGCCTTCGCGCCGTCGAGGGTGCGCGAGCCGACGGCCACGACCTCCGCGTCCGGCATGGTCAGCAGCGCCTCGGTGAAGGTGGCGGCTATCCCGCCGGTCGCCAGGATGCCCCAGCGGATGGTCTGTGTGCCGTCACTCATCGGTCAGCCCTCATATCGGTCCCGGCGGTAGGCGATCGCTGAAAGAATAGGCGAGCAATTCAACTACTTATGAGGGAGAGTGCCGTGCAGGACGCCGGGGCGGACACACCCGCGCACACCACCGACAGCACGACCATCGCTCCCTCCCCGCACACCGTCGCCACGCGACGCCGCGCCGGACTGCTCGTCATCCTGGTCCTGGGCGGCCTCACCGCGCTGCCGCCGCTCTCCATGGACATGTACCTGCCCGCTCTGCCGCAGGTCACCGACGCGCTGCACAGTCCCGCGGCGACCGTACAGCTCACGCTCACCGCCTGTCTGCTGGGCATGGCCCTCGGCCAGCTCGTCGTCGGCCCGCTCAGCGACCGCTGGGGGCGCCGCCGCCCGCTGCTCACCGGTATGGCGGTCTACGTCCTGGCCACCGCGGTGTGCGCCTTCGCGCCGTCCGCGGAGCTGCTGATCGCCTTCCGGCTGGTCCAGGGCCTGGCGGGGGCCGCCGGGATAGTGATCGCCCGCGCGGTGGTCCGCGACCTGTACGACGGGGTGGAGATGGCGCGGTTCTTCTCCACCCTGATGCTGGTCTCCGGGGTCGCGCCGATCATCGCCCCGGTCATCGGCGGCCAGATCCTGCGCCTCACCGACTGGCGCGGCGTCTTCGCCGTCCTCACCGTGATCGGCCTGCTGCTCACCCTGGTGGTGTGGCGCTGGCTGAGCGAGACGCTGCCGCCGGAGAGCCGGCGCGGCGGCGGCATGGCGCAGACCTTCGGGGCGATGCGCGGACTGCTGGCCGACCGGGTCTTCACCGGCTACACCCTCGCGGGCAGCTTCGCCTTCGCCACCCTGTTCACCTATGTCTCCGCGTCGTCGTTCGTGATCCAGGACATCTACGGGGCCTCGCCGCAGACCTTCTCGCTGCTGTTCGGCGTCAACTCGGTCGGACTGGTCGCGATGGGCCAGTTCAACGGCCGGGTGCTGATCGGCCGGGTCAGCATGGACAAGGTGCTCGGCGCCGGGCTCGTCGTGGTCACCCTGGCGGCCGCCGCGCTGGTGGCGCTGACCACCGGGGTGTTCGGGCGGGCCGGGCTGCCCGCCGTCGCCACCGCCCTCTTCGTGCTGATGTCGGCGATGGGCGTGCTGCTGCCCAACACCAACGCGCTGGCCCTGATGCGCACCCGGAACGCCGCGGGCTCCGCCTCCGCGCTGCTCGGCACCTCCTCCTTCCTGGTCGGCGCGATCGCCTCGCCGCTGGCCGGCATCGCCGGTGACGGCACCGCCGTACCCATGGCCGTAACCCAGCTGACCTGCGCACTTGTCGCCGTGGCGTGCTTCGTCGGGCTCTGTCGGCCCTGGCGACGTACCGTGGAGGGACCGTAGGCCATCAGGAGGAAGCGATGTCCGATACCGCGGACGAGCGCACGTGGGGGTTCAAGACCGCCGACAGTGCGCTGCACACGGGGGCGGAAGGCGTGGTCGACCCCGAGGACCTGGTCATGCTGTCCGGCCGGGACCCCAGCCCCGAGCTGATCGAGAAGGCCCGCAAGACACTGGAGGAACATGGCGCCGCCGCTGTCGAGAGGTACCTGCCCTGAGGCGGGTCTCGACACCGCCGAGCTGAGCCGGATCGTCCCCGAGCTGGCGGGGTTCGTGCGCCCGGCGCCCGGGCACCCGTGGTGTGCGGGCGCCGTCGTGCTGGCCGGACGGGGCCGTACCGTCGCGCTGCACGAGGCCCTGGGCTGGGCCGTCCGCTACGAGGGCTACGACGAGGACGCCGACCGCGGCCGCGAGCTGCCGCCCGAGCGGTGGGTGCCCGCCCGGCCCGACACCGTCTTCGACCTGGCGTCGCTGACCAAGCTCTTCACCGCCCGGCTCGCCGCCGCCCATCTCGACCTGGACGCCGCCGTCGCGTCGTACATCCCCGAGTTCGCCGCCGCGGGCAAGGAGGCGGTCACCGTGCGCCAGCTCCTCGACCACACCTCGGGGCTGCGCGCGGAGGCGCCCTTCTACGACCAGCCGACGGCCGCCGCCCGCGCCGCGCTGCTGTGGGACGAGGCGCCGCTGCACCCGCCGGGCACCGCGCGGATCTACTCCGACCTCAACCTGATCGCCGCGCAGTACGCGCTGGAGCGGGCCACCGGACGGCTCCTCGACGACCTGGTCAGATCGGACATCACCGGCCCGTACGGGATGACCGACACCTGCTTCAACCCGCCGCCGGGAATGCTGCCGCGGATCGCCGCGACCGAGGACCAGCGGCGGCCCTGGGGGCGGCTGGACCGCGGCATGGTGCACGGGGTGGTGCACGACGAGAACGCGTACGCGATGGCCGGCGTCAGCGGTCACGCCGGGCTGTTCTCCACCGCGTGGGACCTGGCACTGCTGTGCCGCGCGCTGCTGGACGAGGGCGGGCCGTGGCCCGGCTTCGAGGTGGATCAGCCGTCGTTCATGGGCGAGTTGGCGGGCCGGGGCGCGGTCGGGCACACCGGGTTCACCGGGACCAGCCTGGTGCTGGACCCGGCGAGCGACAGCTTCCTGGTGCTGCTCACCAACTCCGTCCACCCGTCGCGGACCTGGCGGGAGGGCAGCGCCCCCCGCGCCGCCGCCGCGACCCGGCTGGCCCGGGCACTGCCCGCCGGAGCGTGACGGTCTAGCGGAAGATCCCGGTGTGGCCGAGCGAGTAGCGGCCGGGCTGCGGGTAGACGGCAAGACCGTGCGGGCCCGAGCCGACCGGGATCTTGGCCAGCGTGGCGCCGGTGGTGGTGTCCAGGGCGTAGACCTCCGCGTCGTAGCGCCCCGACAGCCACAGCACCCGGCCGTCGGCCGAGACGCCGCCCATGTCGGGGCTGCCGCCGCCGCGGATGTGCCACTTCTTGACGAGCTTGCCGGTGGCGAAGTCGAGCACCGAGACGGAGCCCTCCTCGCGGTTGGAGATGTACATGTACTTCGAGTCGCGCGAGACGTACAGGCCGTGGGCGCCCTTGCCGGTGCGCATCAGCACCGGCTTGGAGAAGGTGTCGCCGTTCATCGTCCAGACGCCGTCGGCCACCATGTCGGCGATGTACCAGACCTTGCCGTCGGGGGACATCTTCACGTCCTGCGGCATCGCGCCGTTGAAGGGCAGCTTCTGCTGCGCGACGACCTCCATCTTCGCGGTGTCGACCTTCAGCAGCTCACCGGAGAACTCGCAGGAGACGATGAAGTACCTGCCGTCGGTGGAGAAGTCGGCGTGGTTGACGCCGTAGCAGCTCACCGGCAGCGCCTTCTTGACGGCCATGGTGTGCGCGTCGCGGAAGACGAGCTGCCGGTCGAGCGAGGCCATCACCACCGCGTACTTGCCGTCCGGCGTGAAGTAGAGGTTGTACGGGTCGTGCACCGGGATCGTCCTGCCGACCTTGCCGGTGGCCGGGTCGATCGGGGTCAGGGTGTTGCCCCGGTCGTTGTTGACCCACAGCGTCTTCAGGTCCCACGACGGCACCACGTGCTGCGGCTGGGTGCCGACCGGGATGGTCTTGATGATCTTGTACGTCGCCGGGTCGATGATCGTGACGGTGTTCGAGTTGGTGTTGGGCACGTACACCCGTGACGGGAAGTTCCGTACCACCGGGGAGAGCGCGTTGGGGCGGTCCGCGGCGTAGACGTCCTTCGGGTCGAGCGGCGGCGGCATGCCGGGCAGGCCCTGCGGGACCTGCGCCCGGGCGGCCCTGATCGTCGCCTTCGCGGTCGTGTGGGCCGGTGCGGCGTGGCTGCCCCCGGCACCGCAGCCGGCGGTCAGAGCGGCGGCGACAGCGGCAACCGCGACGGGGAGAACGGAGTTCAGGGTGCGTCGCATCAGGTCAGCAGCTCCGAGGTCGTGACCGCGCGCAGACCGCGGCGGTGCAGGTCGTCGAGGATTCCGGGCAGCGCCGCGACGGTGCCCGCGTGCCCGAAGTGCAGGGAGACCACCGAGCCGGGGCCCGCGGCGGCGGCGACGGCGGCCCGTACCTTCGCGGCCCCCGGGTCGGTGTAGTCGAGCGGGTCCACGTCGTACGACAGCAGGTGCGGGTAGCCCGCCCGTCTCGCCAGGCTCACCACCAGCGGGGTGGCGTTCCGGGTGCGGGAGGGACGGAACCAGCGGCCCTGCGAGCCGGTCAGCCGGCGCAGCCGCCGCGCGCAGCCCTCGATCTCGGCGGTGGCCGCGGCGGCGTCCATCGCGTCGATGTCGGCGTGCGTCTGGGTGTGGTTGCCCAGTTCGTGGCCGCCGTCCAGCACGCGCCGGGCGAGCTGCGGGTAGGTGTCGAGCCAGCTGCCGACGGCCAGCACCGTCACCCGGGCGCCCGCCCGCTCGGCCTCGGCCAGCAGGGCGGTGGCCAGGGCCGGTTCGCCCTGGCCGTGGAAGGTCAGGGCGAGCTGCGGGCGGTCGCGCGGACCGTGCGCGATCTGCGCCGGCAGCCCCGGGCGCAGCGGGGGCGGACCGGGCGGCGCGGACGCGGCGGGGGAGGCCGCGCGGTCGGCCGTGCCCGGCGATCCGGTGGCGTCCTCGGACGTGGCGGGCGCGACGCCCGAGGGGTGGCCGTCGGCGCAACCGGCCAGCAGCGACCCGGAGGCGGAGGCGGCGGTCACCTGGAGAAGGGTGCGGCGGGAGATGGACATCACGGATCACTTTAAGGCGTAATGTCCCGATCTCTGGGAGGTGGCAGGCCCGTTGTGCCACGGGTGCGCCGCCCCGCGAAGCCGCCTGTCATCATGGGTCCCCACACGGCGCCGCGCGGCGGCGCCGCCAGGGAACTGCGTGGGGGGCTGCGTGGCAAGGACGGTAGTGGCGGCCGCACCGGGGCGCCCGGCGGGCTTCACCGCCGCGCTCGGGGAACTGCGCGCCGCACAGAAGACCGCCAAGGGGGTCTCGCTCTACTCCCGGTACGTCAACCGGCCCGTCGGCCGGGTGCTGGCGGCGGCCGCGTACCGGCTCCACCTCACCCCCAATCAGGTGACCCTGGTCAGCGCCGCCTTCAGCGGGGCCGCCATCGCCGCCCTCGCGGTCTGCCGCCCGTCGTGGCCGCTGGCCGTCGCGGTCTGGGCGGGCCTGGCCGTCGGCTTCGCCTTCGACTCCGCCGACGGGCAGCTCGCCCGGCTGCTGCGCGCGGGCGGACCGGCGGGGGAGTGGCTCGACCATGTCGTCGACTGCGCGAAGATCACCGCGGTGCACGCGGCCGTCCTCATCACCTTCTACCGGCACTTCCCCCTGCCGTCGGACGGCTGGCTGCTGCTGCCGCTCGGCTTCCAGCTCGCCGCGGTGCTGATCTTCTTCGGCGGGCTGCTGACCGACAAGCTCACCCCGAAGACGCCGGGCGCCGCCGCGCCCGCCCCGTCACGGCTGCGCGCCGCCGCCCTGCTGCCCGTCGACTACGGCGTCTTCTGCCTGGTCTTCCTGCTGCTGGGCAGCGAGCGCGCCTTCCGCACCGGCTATCTGCTGCTCTTCGCGGCGCACGCGGTGTTCCTCGCCGCGTTCCTCACCAAGTGGTTCAGAGCGCTTCGGAGGGTGTGACCGGCTCGGCGAGCGTGTCCAGCGCCCGGCGCAGCTGGGTGCTGGAGGTGTGCACGGTGTACGGGAAGTACACGATCTCCACCCCGACGGCGGCGAAGTCCCGCTCCAGCCGCAGCCCCTTGTCGGTGCCGCGCCAGTCGTCGCCCTTGAACAGCACGTCGAACCTGACCTGCTGCCAGGTCTCCAGCTTGTCCGGCACCGTCTCCACGAACGCGGCGTCCACGAACCGCACGCTGCGGACGATCTCCAGCCGCTCCACCAGCGGCACCACAGGACGGCGGCCCTTGGCGAGCGCGGCCATCTCGTCCGAGACGACGCCCGCCACCAGATAGTCGCACTGGCTGCGGGCATGCCGAAGGATGTTGAGGTGGCCGACGTGGAAGAGGTCGTAGACCCCCGGCGCGTAACCGACCCGATGTGCCATGCGACGACCCCCCAGCCGTACAACTTGCGTACTACTCGCGTACAACGCTCCCCAGCGCTGCAGAGTCTCACACGATAACGGCAGGCGTCGCGAGGGTGCCGACGTTTGCCGAAGAGCGACGACCAGTGGCCCTGTCGGTGCCGTTCGGGTGAACGACTAGGGTATGCACCTGTTCAACTCTGGGGGGAAGGAACACGTCTGTGGTGGCTGAGTCCGGCGCGCGCCGCCGTCTGCTGCTGGTCTCCACCAACTACGCGCCCGAACACGCCGGGATCGGCCCGTACGCGACGCAGATCGCCGAGCACTGGGCGGAAGCCGGCGACGAGGTGCATGTGCTGGCGGGCATGCCGCACTACCCGTCGTGGAAGCTCGACACGGGGTACGCCGGGGTGTGGCGGACCACCGAGGAGCGCGGCGGGGTGCGGGTCCACCGGCGCAGGCACACCGTGCCGCCGCGGCAGACCGCCGTCAGGCGCGCGCTGTTCGAGGCCACGGTGCTCGGCCACGGCCTGCTCGCACCGCCCGCGATGGAACGCCCCGACGCCGTCGTCGCGCAGATGCCCAGCCTGGCCGGCGGCGTGCTCGGCGCCCGGCTGGCCCGGCGCCACGGCGTGCCGTACATCCCCGTCGTGCAGGACCTGATGGGCGCGGCGGCCGCGCAGAGCGGTATCCGCGGCGGCGCCCGGGTGGCCTCGGTGGCGGGCGCGATCGAGGCGTACGCGTTGCGCCGGGCCACCCTCGTCGGCGTCATCCACGAGACCTTCCTGGCCAAGGTCGCCGCGATGGGCGTGCCCGAGGACCGGATCCGGCTGGTGCCCAACTGGTCGCACGTACGCCGCCCCTCGCGGCCGCGGGACGAGATGCGCGCCCGGCTCGGCTGGCGGCCGGGCCAGACGGTGCTGCTGCACTCCGGCAACATGGGCCTCAAGCAGGGCCTGGAAGTGCTCGTGGAGGCGGCCAGACTCGACCCCGAGCTGCGGGTGGTGCTGATGGGCGACGGCAACCAGCGCGAGGAACTGCGCGGCCTCGCGGGCGGCCTGCCCAACCTCGACTTCGCGCCGCCCGCGGACGACGAGGAGTTCCCCGACGTGCTCGCCGCGGCCGACGCGCTGGCCGTCACCCAGCGCGCCTCCGTGCTGGACATGAGCATCCCCTCCAAGCTCACCTCCTACTTCGCCGCCGGGCGGCCGGTGGTCGCCTCCGTCGCCGCCGACGGCGGCACCGCGCAGGAAGTCGCCCGCTCGCGCGCCGGAGTGGTGGTCACACCGGAGGATCCGCGCGCTCTGCTGGACGCCGTGCGCGCGCTGGCAGATGATCCTGGGAGGGCCGACGCGCTGGGGGCGTGCGGCCCGGAGTACGCGGACGCGCATCTCAGCCGGGAGGCGGGTCTCGCGCGGATCGACGCGCTGCTCGCCGAGGCGCTGGACGCCGGGCCGCGCGGCGCGACCGGGGGCACCCGGGGCGGCAGACAGACCGAGGGGGCAGTGGGCAAGTGAGCGACACGACGCGCGCGGACGAGGCGACCGACGAACCGGATCTGCTCCGCGACCAGTTCCGGCAGCTCGTCCGCTACCGCGGTCTGCTCGCGGCGGGCCTGCTGGTCGGCCTGCTGGGCGGCGCCTGGGTCGGCCTCACCGGCGCGGACACCTACTCCGCGACCAGCGAGGTGCTGGTACGGGCCGCCACCGTCGACCCCTTCGCGACCGGCGCCACCGCCGACAAGGGCATCAACATCGGCTCCGAGCGGCAGACCGCGGTCAGCAGCACCGTCGCCAAGGCCGCCGCGGCGATCGCCGGACGGCCGGTCGAGTCGCTGCAGAAGTGCGTCCAGGTGACCAACCCGCCGAACACGCTGGTGCTGCGCTTCACGTGCAGCGCGGGCAGCGCGTCGGACGCCGCCACCGGGGTCAACGCCTTCACCAAGGCGTATCTCAACTACCGCGAGGCGCAGACCAAGGGGATCATCGCCCGGATGATCTCGGGCTACCAGTCGCAGCTCAGCCCGGTGGTCAAGCAGCGCAACGACCTGCTCAAGCAGATCCAGCGGGCCACCGACCCGCAGGTCGTCGGCACCCTGGTGTCGGTGCAGACCAACCTGCTGGGCCGCATCTCCGAACTCGACGGCGAGATCGGCGGCCTGAAGGCGCTGGACACCAACCCGGGCTTCGTCATCAAGCCCGGTGTGGAGCCCACCGCGCCGTCCGGCCCCGGACTGGCGATGATGCTGGGCCTCGGCGGCGGCGTCGGCATCGCGCTCGGGCTGCTCGCCGCCTGGGTGCGGCTGGTCTTCGACCCCACCGTCCGCTCCGAGGGCGAGGTGACGCGCACGCTCGGCGCGCCCGTGCTCGGTACGCTGCCGCGTGCCCGGCGCGGCGGGAAGGGCAGCGGGCCGCTGCCGCTGCTCGCCGAGGGGCAGGGCGGCGGGCGGCTCGCCGAGGAGTACCGCTCGGTGGGCTTCCGGCTCGCCCACGACAAGAGATTCGCCGACCGGCGGCGGCTCCTGGTGGTCGCACCGCGCGGCTCCAGCGAGACCGCGGCGGCCGTCGCCGTCAACCTGTCCGCGTCCTTCGCCGAGATGGGCATGGAGGTGCTCCTGGTCGAGGCCGATCTGCGCACCCCGTCACTGACGGCCCGGCTGCGGACCGCCGACGGCGCCCGGCCCGGCTGGGCCCGCTCGCCCGGCCTGGGCGACGGCGGCTGGCCCGCCGGGCTGCAACTGCCCATCGACGCGGGCGAGGCGGGCTCCTTCGACCTCGTCCCCGGGCGCCGGGTGCGCAATGTGGCCCGCGCGCTGACCTCCGCCCCGGCCACCCGGCTGTTCGCCGAGGCCGACGAGCCGGGCGCCGCCGTGGTGGTGCTGGCGCCCGCCGTGCTGGCCTACGCGGACGCGCTGGCGCTGGCCGACCGGGTGGACGGTGTGGTCGTGGTCTGCGACCCGCGCGCGGTGCACCGGGCCGATCTCGTACGGGTACGCGAACTCGTGCACGCCGCCGGTGGCGCCGTGCTCGGCGTGGTGCTGCACGCCGCGGAGCCGGGCGGACGCCGCCGCTTCGGTCTGCGCCGCCGCGGCTCGGGCGACACCGCGCCGCCCGCGGCCTTCGACCCCACCGACCTTCCGGCCGCCTCCTCCACCGCCGCCCCTCTCCCCGCCCCGGAGCGTCACCCGGTCCCTTGACCGGCCCCGCCCCGCGGCCCTCACCCCTTCCTGCCGCGGCCCCCGGGGCCGTCCCGCCGCCCATCGCCCCACGACCCCCAGGCCCACGGACCATCGACACCACGCCCATCGACACCACGCCCGACACCCCGGCACCGGACACCGGCGCGCCGGCGCGCGACGCCGCGGCCACCGGCCATGACCCGGTGGTCGAGTACCGCTACGCCCGGGCCCGGGTGGACGCCGCGGCCAGCCTCGACGCGGACACCCTCACCCTCTACATCGGAGGCCGGTTCGCCGGATTCGGCGACACCGCTTCCGACGAGGAGGGTCCGGACGACAGCGGTTCCGCCGCCGAGGACGCGCCGGACGACCCCGGCCGCCCCGCCGAACCCCCGCCCACCGGGGGCCTGGGGGCGAAGGCGGCCATCGCCAGTTCCGTCGCCGACCAGGGCGTCGCCGCGTTCACGAACATCATCGTGCTGGTCGTGGCCGCCCGGCTGTCGACCGCCGCCGGGTTCGCGGTCTTCTCGATGGTCTACATGGTCTTCACGGTGCTGCTCGGCATCGGTGTGTCCTACGTGGGACAGGCGCTGGTGCTGGAGCGCGGAGAGGGCCGGGTACGGGCGGCGTGCCGGTCCGCGGCGACCTTCACCGCGGTGGCGTCGACGGTGATCGGGCTCTGCATGGCCGGGGCGCTGTCCTTCGTCCCCGGGGGGACGGCGGGCGGGCTCGCCGTGCTGGGCCTGGTGCTGCCGATCGTGCTCACCCAGGACGGCATGCGCTACTGCTTCTCCGCCCTGCGCCTGCCGCACTACGCACTGGCCGCCGACACCGTACGACTGGCCGTGGCCGTACCGGCGTTGGCCGTGCAGCCGCACGGGGCAGGGGCCGTACGCCTGGTCGCCGTGTGGGGGATCTCCGCGGTGCCCGCGCTGCTGGTGGGGGCCGCGCTGCTGTGGCCCAAGGTGCGGCACGCGCCCGTCGACCTGCGCGCGTACGTCCGCCGCGGCCACCTCGGGCAGCGTTTCGTCATCGAGTTCGGCGTCGGCAACGCCACCAGCCAGCTCGCGGTGGTCGGCCTCGGGCTCTTCGCCGCCCCGCTGGCCGTCGGCGCGCTGCGCGGCGCCACCACGCTCTTCGGCCCGATGAACGTGCTGTTCAACTCGGCCACCGCCTTCGGCCCGCCGCTGCTCAACCGGGTCCGCGGCACCGACGACAAGGTCCGCGCGACCGCCGTGCTCGGTATCGCGCTGGCCTGGGTCGCCGTCGCGTGGACGGTGGTGCTGATGCTGCTGCCCGACCACGTCGGCCGTCAGCTCCTCGGCGCCACCTGGGCGTCCTCCTCGGCGCTGCTGCCCGCCTCGGGCAGCCAGTACGCGGGGATCGCGCTGGGCACCAGCGCGCTGCTCACGCTGCGGGTGCTGCGCCCCCGGGCGACCCTGCCGATCCAGGTCGTCTTCTCGCTGGCGTCCGTGGTCTTCATGCTCGTCGGCTACGCGGCGGACGGCGTGCTCGGCGCCGCCTGGGGCCTCTTCCTCGGCTCCGCCCTCAAGGCGACCGCGCTGTGGCTGCGGATCGCCGCGGTCCGGCGCGGGACGGGGGCCGGCGCGGGTCAGCAGGCGCCCGGCGCCGCCGAGGAGGGCGTCACCGCAGGATCTTCCGCCGGTCCTCGCTGAAGGTGGTCACCAGCGCCAGGCACACCGCCGCGATGCCGATCCGGCCCGACGCCTGGAGCAGCGGGCCGCGCAGCAGGATGAAGGAGTAGCCGGAGACCAGCGGGATCACCACGGCCATCACGGTGCCGGGACGGCCGTCCTCCAGGGTGCGCTGCGCGTATCTGCGGTCCGCGCGGGCACAGGCGTAGCCGAGCAGCAGGAACCCGCCGGTCATGCCCACCGGGCCGAAGTCCAGCCAGAGTTCGGCCCACAGGGGTGACGACAGGTTGGTGTTGGTCATGCCCATCCACTGGCCGACCTGCACCCCGGAGTCCAGCGGTTTGCCGTGCCAGACCGAGCGCGGCACGAAGAAGAAGACGTCCGCGGCGAGCTGCCGTCCGTCGGAGTGGCCCGCGCCGGAGTGCACGAAGGTGAGGGTGTTGGCGAACATCCCCACCTGGTCGTAGTCCTTGAGCGTCAGCGGCTCCAGCACCGAGGTGGTCTGCACCGGGTGGTAGCCGCCGGAGTCGTAGCGGAACCGGTCGAGGAACGGGAAGAGCAGCAGCGCCCCGATCACGCCCGTCACCAGCGCCGCGCGGTACAGCACCGGGCTGCGCGGGAAGGCGGTGAACAGCAGCGAGAAGACCACGGTCAGGAACCAGTACCGCGGGTTGGAGATCGGGTTGTTGACGATCAGG
This sequence comes from Streptomyces sp. NPDC051976, assembly GCF_040680795.1. NCBI lineage: Bacteria > Bacillati > Actinomycetota > Actinomycetes > Kitasatosporales > Streptomycetaceae > Streptomyces > Streptomyces sp. NPDC051976. Next base: position 83,868 of record NZ_JBFAXL010000029.1, on the reverse strand, counting down.
TTGACCACCACGAGACCCGCGAGCGCGGCGATCGCCGTCGGCCTGCGGCGGGCGACGCGCGAGGTGACCATCCAGCGGACCAGGAACAGCAGCGCCAGCAGCGCCGGTACGGTGCCGAAGCCGCGGATGAACGCCGAGCCGACATGGCTGTCGCCGCTGCTGCCGGTGAGCCCGCTGGCCTGCACCGACGCGCTGATGCTCTGCCTGCTGGTGAAGAAGACGGCGGGGCCGCCGAGTTTGACGATGCACAGCGCGCTGCCCAGATACGCCACCGCGATCAGCAGCCACAGCCTGCGCCGCGACACCGAGGCGGGCGGCCTTGCCCTGCGCGTCCGCGCCGAGGGGCGGTGCCTGGCCAGCAGCGCCCCCACGTCGAAGGCGACACAGCCGACCAGGATCAGCGTGACGGCCGTCGTGGTGTCCGACCGGTCGCCGACCACCGGGGTCGGCACCTGCCCGATCACGTCCTGGGCGAGCGGGGCCACGCCCATCGCCACGTACACGAACAGCCAGAAGGCGCCCTGGATGAGGCGGCGGCGCCGGGTGAGCACCATCGCGGACAGCCGGCCGCCCGCGTACACGGTCAGGGTGAGCTGCAGCCAGTACGCCGCGTCCCGCACGCCGGTGCCCGGCTGGGCGGTCACATAGGCGGGCAGGAAGCCGACGAGCGCGACCACCAGCGGTACGGCGAGCGCCCGGGACAGCGCGGCCCGCGGCACACTCGGCCCGGAGGGCGCGACCGGCGGCAGCGCGCTGTCCGCCGTCCCGGCGCGTATGTCTCCCGGCACCTCGACCGCCATCGCCCCGCCCCTTTCCCCTGGCGAGAGTCTATGACCTCGCCGTCGGCGCCGGGCCCGCGGTCAGCCGCCGTCGTACGCCTTCTGCAGCGCGGCGATGTCGAGCTTGCGCATCGACAGCATCGCCGTGGTGGCGCGCGCGGCCGCCTCCCGGTCGGAGCCGTTGACCATGAGGTCCATGATCGCCTCGGGGATGACCTGCCAGGAGACGCCGTAGCGGTCCTTCAGCCAGCCGCAGACGCTCTCCTCGCCGCCGCCCTCGGTGAGGGTGCGCCAGTAGTGGTCGACCTCGGCCTGGTCGGCGCAGTGGATCTGGAAGGAGACGGACTCGTTGAAGGTGAACTGCGGGCCGCCGTTGAGCGCCAGGAAGCGCTGCCCGTTGGCGGTGAACTCCACCGCGAGGACCGAGCCGGGCTCGCCGGGCCCGGCCTCGGTGACACGGCTGAGCCTGCCCCGCTCGGAGCCGGTGTCCTTGAACACCGACACGTAGTAGTCCGCGGCCTCCTCGGCCTGTCCGTCGAACCACAGGCAGGTGGTGAATCCGTTGGTCGCCATCGTCGCCTCCACAGGTGACTGGTAGGTGGTGTACACGGGTGCAGACCGCTCCCGGGCGCGAAACTCATCGGTCCCGGCCAGGTCCCGATAAGCTGCGCGGATGGTGCCGGGGGGCGCCTCAAGGGGAGGGGAATGCGGTTGTGAGGGTTCTGCACGTGGTCACCTTGCACACGCCGACGAACGACTTCGGCGGTCCTACGCGGGTGGCGCTCAATCTGTCCAAGGGTCTGCGCGCCAAGGGCGTGGACGCACGGATCGTGACGCTGGGCAACGGCTTCACCGGACCGCTGCCGACCGAGGTGGAGGGCGTCCCCGCCTTCGTCCACCAGGCGCGCCAGGTGCTGCCGTTCGAGGTCAGCGGGATCACCTCGCCGGGGCTGCTGGCCCGCGCCCGGCGGATGGTGAAGTCGGCGGACGTGGTCCATGTCCACCTGATGCGCGACCTGATCACCCTGCCGTTCGCGCTGATCGCGCTGGAGGCCGGGGTGCCGCTGGTGGTCCAGACGCACGGCATGATCGACCCGACCGAGAAGGTGTTCGCCAAGGCCGTGGACGTCCTCGGCATGAAGCGCGTGCTGCGCAGAGCGGACGCGATCCTGCACCTGACGCAGATGGAACGCGAGGGGGTCCAGGCCGTGGTGCCCGACACCCCGCTGGACACCTTCCACCGGCTGGTCAACGGCGTGACGCTGCAGTACCGCCGCCCCAAGCGCGAGGACCGCCCGCCGACCGTGCTCTATCTGGCCCGGGTGCAGGAGCGCAAGCGGCCCGAGGACTTCGTGGGCGCGATCCCGACCGTGCTGGCCAAGTACCCCGACGCGCGCTTCGTCCTGGCCGGGCCCGACACCGGCGGGCTGACCGGACCGATGCGGGAGCTGGCGCGGGAGCTGGGGGTGTCCGACGCGCTGGAGTGCGTGGGCGCGCTCGGGCACGACGAGGTGCTGGAACAGCTCCGCCGGTCCGACGTCTACGTGCTGCCGTCCGTCGTCGAGCCGTTCGCGGTGTCGATCCTGGAGGCGATGTCGGTCGGGCTGCCGGTGGTGGTGACCCGGACCGGCGGGCTGTCGCCCGAGGTCGAGGCGGCGGGCGCCGGACGGCTCACCGACAGCGACCCCGACGCGGACAACGGCCCGCTGGTCGGCCAGGCCATCCTGGAACTGCTCGACCCGGCCGCCAACGAGGAGGCGTCGGACGCCGCCTGGCACCTGATCCGCGACCGCTTCTCCATCGGCGCGGTCGTGGACACCCTGATGCAGGTGTACGGGGGCGTCACCCGCGCACGGTGACACCCCCGGCTCCGGGGAACGGGCTCAGGACGGCCGCTGCTCGCGCGTCTTGAGCCCGATCTGCCAGCGGTAGAAGCTCATCGCGAGCGCGTAGTCGAAGCCCGCCCGCCCGTCGAGGAAGCCGCGCTTGTAGACGTAGGCGTACGCGAACGACACCAGCGGCTTGAACGGCGCCTTGTGGAAGAGCTGGCCCTGGCGCGTCTTGACCTGCCGGATCTCCTCCTTGACCGCCGGGTTGAGCTCCAGCCACGCCTCCCAGTCCGAGTAGCGGTTGTGCCGCTCGAACCAGGTGCGCACCGGGTCCAGGTCCTCGTGCTCGATGGGGGAGCGCAGCCGGGCCGCCGACGGGGCGACCGGCTGGTAGTGGCCCTCCTGCTCGCCCATGCCCGGCGCGTCGAGGTCGCCGACCTCGGGGAAGTGGCAGCGGGTGCGGTCCAGCAGCGCCCGCTTGACGATGGTGTAGCCGTGCCGCAGCCGCCGCCCGGCGAACCAGTAGCCCAGCGGGATGTCGAAGGCCGCCACCGACGGCGGCCCGGCCGCGAAGGCGGTCCGCAGCTCGGCCAGCAGCTCCGGGCTGGGTGTCTCGTCGCCGTCGAGGAAGAGCAGCCACGGGATCTCCGGCCGCACATGGTCCAGGCACCACTGCTTCTTCTTGGGGTACTTGCCGTCCCAGGCGTACTCGACCACCTCGGCGCCGAGCCCGGCGGCGATCTTGCAGGTGTCGTCGGTGCTCGCCGAGTCGACGACCACCACGGCCTGGACGTGGTCGATGACCGACGACACCGTACGGGCGATGTTCTCCGCCTCGTTCTTGGTCGGTATCGCCACGACGATGGGGAGTGTGCTCATCGGGTCCCTCCGGACGCCAGCCAGGCGTAGCACCCGCTGGAAGTGACGCCGCGCGCGGCGGCGGTGACGGTCAGCTGGGCCGTGGCGCCGTTGGTGCCCGTGGACCGGCCCGAGGACAGGACGGCGCCGCTCGCGCCGGTGACCCGCCAGGTGCAGGACGGCGACGGGTGCGGCGCGCGGTAGACGCCCGGCGCCACGGAGGTGCCCGGCACGGCCTTCGCCGCCACCGTGAAGCCGCCGTCGGCGAAGCCGTGGGCGGCGGCGTCGATCACCGGCTGCTGCGCCGGGCAGAGGGCGGCGACGGCCGGCGCCGCGCCCGCCATGCTGATGTCCCCGGTCACGACGGCGCTCGCCGCCGCGTCCTTGTCGGTCCGCGCGGTACGCGCCAGCCGGTCGCAGATCTCCTGGCCGCCTTCGAGCACCGCCGCCGGATCGGTGCCCTTGGGTACCCGGCCGGACAGATACGACTTCTGGACGGCGCTGAAGTGGCCGCCGCCGGGCGGGGTGAGCTGCGCGTCCGGCACCTTCGGCGCGTCGGCGGCCGAACCGGGCGCCTCGGTGCCGCCGTTCGGCGCGGCGCCCGGGGACGCAGGGGCGGACACCGTGGCGCCGGGGCCGTGCGGTGTGCCCGCCCCGCCGCTGGCGCCGCCGCTTCCGCCGCCGCAGCCGCCGAGCAGCACCGCCGCCGCCGTCACGAGGACGGCGGTGGCGGTGGCCGTACGGCGGCCGCGGCGTGCCCCGCGCGAGGCGAGCCTCACCCGGCGCTCCCGAGCGCGTAGTGCTGTGCGACCTGGGCGGCGGACAGCACCGACGGGTAGACCGCGGTCTCGTCGACGGACCCGGCGAAGAACGCGCTGGACGGCGCCGACGGCCAGCCGTTGAGGTTGTCCCAGCCGACGTGCCAGTAGCCCTGGTAGTTCTGGCTGGTGGTGACCGACGCGTCGGACGCCCGCAGCACCCCGTCCACGTACAGCTTCATGCCGTCCGCGCCCTGGGTGGCCACCACGTGGTGCCAGCCGCCGTCGTTGTAGGTGCCCGGGGTGGTGACGATGCGGGTGGCGCCGGTGTAGACGCCGAAGATCAGCCGGCCCGCGTCCGTCATGTAGACGTGCTTGTCGTAGTTGCCGCTCACATGCGTGGAGTTGCTGCCGAAGCCGATGATCTTGCCGCCCGTGGTGGTGGTCGTCCTGAACCACGTCTCGATGCTGTACGTGCTCGGCGTCGGGTGCAGCCGGTCGCTGTAGGTCCACTGCGAGGAGCCGTCGAAGGTGTACGCCTTCGAGCCGGGCACCGCGCCGGGAGTGACGCCGTGCAGCGGGCCGCCGACGCTGATGCCGCTGTCGTCACCGGGGGAGGAGTCCGCGTTGTACGAGCCGGAGGCCGCGTCGTACCGCCAGTACAGGCCGGCGCCGTCGGCGAGCACCTGCGTCGGGTACGCCTCCGCGGTCGCGGGGACGGTGACCGAGGCGTTGGGCGACAGGGCGCTGGTGTTGGTGCCGTCGCTCGCCGACACCCGGTAGGTGTACTTCACGCCGGGCGTGACATTGGTGTCGGTGTAGGTGAGCTGCGGGCGCACCCACGGCAGCGAGCTGCCGGTGGTGGTATAGACGGGCGTGGTGCCGCCGTTGCGGTAGACCCGGTAGGTCAGCAGGCCGTCGTCGAGGTCGGTGCTGGACTGCCAGCTCACCTTCACCGAACCCGGGCCGATGCTGGTCACCGAGGTCTGCGGCAGCGAGGGCGCGCCGGTGTCGGGGCCGCTGGCGAAGCGGGTCAGGCCCTGCTGGGCGACGCCGTTGACGGTGGTGAACTCGCCGCCCACCCACAGGTAGTCGGTGCCGCCGGAGGAGGCCAGCGCCATCACCCGCGGGCCGATCTTCTCGCCGATGCCGTCGTTGGTGTCGGGGAACCAGGACAGCAGGTGCGGGTCGGTGACCGACTCCGCGAGCAGGTGCTTGCGCACCGAGTCCGGGTACTCGCCCATGCTGGAGCAGTCGTGCGCGTGGCTGCCGCTGTAGAGCACCGTCCGGTAGACCGCCACCGTCTGGGTGGCGCCCAGGCAGGTGTCCCGCCAGATCTGCTGGAAGTCGGTGAGGCTGAAGGCGATCCGGCCGTCGAAGACCCCGCCGCCGGTGCCCTCGTTGCCGGTGTAGAAGCTGTTGCTCGCCGGGTCCACCACGATGGTCTTGGTGACCGAGGTCGGGTCGATGAAGCCGGGCGGGTACGCCTTGACCAGTGCGCCCGTGGTGGTGTCGACGACGGCCAGCGAGTGCGAGGCGACACCGTCGACGGTGTCGAAGTCGCCGCCGAGGATGGCGTCCTGGCCGTTGGGTGTCAGCGCCAGCGCCCGGCCCGGCTCGTCGGCGTCCGGTGCCCACGGCAGCAGCGTGCCGTCGGTGGCGACGGCCGCGTACCGGCCCCTGGCCTGGCCGTTGACCGCGGTGACGTCACCGCCGAAGTACACCGCGCCGGCGCTCGCGGCGATGGTCCGCACCGTCGCGGTGACCGCGGGGTGGAACGACGCGATGGGTGTGCAGGTGGCGATGTCGATGGCCGCGAGGCTGTTCGCGCTCACGCCGTTGACCTGGCTGAAGAAGCCGCCCGCGTAGAGCGTGCGGCCGTCGGGAGAGACCGCGAGCGCCCGTACGGTGGCGTTGGCGGAGCCGACGGTGAAGCTGAGGTTGCAGCCGGTCGGCGCGCCCGTCGCGGCGTCGAAGGCCGCGAAGTTGGCCACCGGCGTCTCGCTGGTTCCGGCGGCCGCCCCCGCGGGCCGGATCGCCGAGAACGTTCCCGCGGTGAAGACCGTGCCCCCCGACTGGGCCATCGCCCAGACGACCCCGTTGGTCTGGTAGGTGCTGAGATTGTCCGCCGTGAGACCGACGGGTGGTTGGAGTGCGGTCGCCGACGGCGACGCCATCACCCCCAGCGTCGCGGCCGCCAGAGCGATGGCAGCCGAGAACACCGGCAATTTACGCATGAGTTGCCCCCCAGGCACCTGATGATTCGCGACGGGTCACTTCCGCCGTCGTGATGACGGGCAGATTAGGCGTATCCACGCCCCCCGGTCTGCCCTTTTGTCGAAAACGGAGAGCGGCGGTCCGGCGGCCCGGCCGCCGGCGCCACCGCACGGGTCAGCGGTCGATGCGGACGTTCGCCCCCGCCAGTTGGTCCGCGACCTGACGAATGTCCGCGTCGACCATGATCCTGGCGAGTTCGGCCACCTTGACCTGCGCCTCCCAGCCGAGCAGGTCGCGCGCCTTGCTCGCGTCGCCGATCAGCGCGTCCACCTCGCTGGGCCGCTCGTACTTGGGGTCGTAGCGGACGTGCTCGGCCCAGTCCAGGCCCGCGTGCGCGAAGGCGACCTCGACGAACTGCCGTACGGTGGCCGCCTCCCCGGTGGCCACCACGTAGTCCTCGGGCTCGTCGCGCTGCAGCATCCGCCACATCGCGTCCACGTACTCCGGCGCGTAGCCCCAGTCGCGTACCGCGTCCAGGTTGCCCAGGTAGAGCCGGTCCTGCAGGCCCGCCTGGATACGGGCGATGGCCCGGGTGATCTTGCGGGTCACGAAGGTCTCACCGCGGCGCGGCGACTCGTGGTTGAACAGGATGCCGTTGACGGCGTACATCCCGTACGCCTCGCGGTAGTTCACCGTCGCCCAGTAGCCGAAGACCTTGGCGCAGCCGTACGGGCTGCGCGGGTGGAACGGGGTGCGCTCGTTCTGCGGCGGCGGGGCGGCGCCGAACATCTCCGAGGACGACGCCTGGTAGATGCGCGCGGTGCTGCCGCTGGCCCTGACCGCCTCCAGCAGCCGCAGGGTGGACAGCCCCGTGACGTCGCCGGTGTAGAGCGGCGCGTCGAAGGAGACCCTGACGTGCGACTGGGCGCCCAGGTTGTAGACCTCGTCGGGCTGCAGGTCGCGCAGCAGGTTCACCAGGGCGACACCGTCGGCCAGATCCGCGTGGTGCAGCACGAAGGAACGATTCTGCTCCTGCGGATCCTGGTAGATGTGGTCGATCCGCTCGGTGTTGAAGGTCGACGAGCGGCGCACGATGCCGTGCACGGTGTAGCCCTTGGCCAGCAGCAGCTCGGCCAGGTACGAACCGTCCTGACCGGTGACGCCGGTGATGAGCGCGATCTTGCCCACGCGATTCCCCCCACTGTTCTGGTTGCGCTGTAGTGCGTAGATGTGTCCTGGCACAATGCCATTCATGACTGAGCTACTCCAGACCGGCGCCAGGATCTTCGTCGCCGGGCACCGCGGTCTGGTCGGTTCCGCGGTGGCCCGCCGGCTCACCTCCGACGGGTACCAGGTGCTCACCCGCGGGCGCGCCGAGCTGGATCTGCGCGACGCGGCCGCCACCGCAGCGTATCTGCGGGACGCCAGGCCGGACGCGGTGGTGCTGGCCGCGGCCAAGGTCGGCGGCATCATGGCCAACTCGACCCAGCCGGTGCAGTTCCTGGAGGACAACCTCAGGATCCAGCTCAGCGTCATCGCCGGAGCCCACGAGGCGGGCGTCGCCCGGCTGCTCTTCCTCGGCTCCTCCTGCATCTACCCGAAGCTGGCGCCCCAGCCGATCCGCGAGGACGCGCTGCTCACCGGCCCGCTGGAGCCCACCAACGAGGCGTACGCGCTGGCCAAGATCGCCGGGATCGTGCAGATCCAGTCCTACCGCAGGCAGTACGGCGCCTCGTACATCTCCGCCATGCCGACCAATCTCTACGGTCCGGGCGACAACTTCGACCTCGCGACCTCGCATGTGCTGCCCGCGCTGATCCGGCGCTTCCACGAGGCGGCGCGGGACGGTGTGCCGGAGCTGACCCTGTGGGGCAGCGGCACACCGCGCCGCGAGTTCCTGCACGTGGACGACCTCGCCGCGGCCTGCGCGCTGCTGCTGCGGGCCTACGACGGCGACGAGCCGGTGAACGTCGGCTGCGGCGAGGACCTCACCATCCGCGAACTCGCCGAGACCGTACGGGACGTCGTCGGCTACCGCGGCGCGATCGGCTGGGACACCGGCAAGCCCGACGGCACCCCGCGCAAACTGCTCGACGTCTCCCGGCTGCAGGCGCTCGGCTGGAAGCCGCGGATCGCGCTGCGGGACGGTATCGAGGCGGTCTACACGCAGTGGCGCGCGGAAGCCGGAGCCGAGGCCGGTGAGGCCGCGGCCGATCGCGCCGGTATCACCACTCACTCGTAGGAAACCATCAGTACGCCCCGCGCCCGTCCACCACGGCGCGCAGGGTGCGGGCCATCACGTCCACGTCACCCGTGAACGACCAGTTGTCGACGTAGCGCAGATCCAGTGCGAGGGTCTCGTCCCAGGACAGCTCGGAGCGGCCGCTGACCTGCCACAGCCCGGTGATGCCCGGCTTGACCGACAGCCGCCGCACCTCGATCTCGTCGTACTGCGCGACCTCGTCGGGCAGCGGCGGGCGCGGGCCGACCATGGACATCTCGCCGCGCAGCACGTTGAACAGTTGCGGGAGTTCGTCGAGCGAGGCGCGGCGCAGCCAGAAGCCGATCCGGGTGACCCGGGGGTCGCGGCGCATCTTGAACATCAGGCCGTCGTTCTCGTTGGCACCGGTCAACTCGGCCTTGCGGGCCTCCGCGTCCACCACCATGGTGCGGAACTTCCACATGGTGAACGGCTCGCAGTTCTGGCCGTAGCGGATCTGCTTGTGGAAGGCGGGACCCGGGGTGGTGCACCGGATGGCGAGGGCCACCAGCGCGAACACCGGGGCGAGCAGCAGCAGTCCGAGTGCGGCGCCGGTACGGTCCAGGGCCGATTTGAGGGCCACCTGGAGGCCGTGCCGGGTGGGCGGGGCGATGTGCAGCATGGTGAGCCCCGCGGGCGCGTCCAGCTGCACCCGGCGGACCGCCACGTCGATCAGGCCGGGCAGCACCGCGAGCGGCAGACCCGCGTCGTGCAGCGACCAGGACAGCCGGCGCAGCCGCTCGGCCGACAGCCGCGGTCCCGGGGCCACCAGGACGAGTTCGGCGCCCAGGTCGCGGGCCGCGCGCAGCACGATCCCGGCGTCCTCGGACAGCCCTTCCGGGTCGACGGAGCGCAGCCGCGCGCTGACCGGCGCCCCGCACTCCAGCTTGGCGCTGCCCACCGGCACCACCCCGACCACCACGTAGGCGTGTTCGGTCCTGGCCGCCAGATGGCCCACGACATGGTCGGCGGCGCTCGGTTCGCCGATCACCAGTACCCGGCGGACCGCCTGGGCCTCCCGGCGCGCGCGGACGAGATGGCGGTGGGTGACCTTGTGGCAGACCACGGTCAGCACCGGTGCGGCGGTCAGCGCGGCGAGCGCCACGGACGGTTCCGAGATCTCGTCGAAGGCGGCCCTGGCCACGGCGAGCACGCCGAGCAGCACCAGCCAGTCGGAGAGCACGGGCGAGGCGCCCTGCGACTCGCCCAGGGTGTCGGCGCCGTAGCGGTGCCGGGACGCCCGCACGGCGATCCAGGCGATCGCCGCGGCCACCGCGCAGACCAGCGGGTGCGGCTGGCCGGTGGAGCGGAAGACCAGTGCGACCGGGACCGCGATCCCGAGCAGGTCGACGGCGAGGGCGAACGGCAGGTACCACCGCGCCTTGTCGCTCAGGGCGCCGTGTCCGCCGTGCGTGGCGTGCCTGCCGTGGGCGGCGGGCGGCGCGGGTTGGGTTCCGGATACGGGACGGCCGCCGGGAGCTGGGTGGTTCCCGGCGACGGACGGGGTTCCGGAGACCGTATGGGTTCCGGGCACACGGAAGGCACCGGTGGCCCCCGATGCCTTTGCGCTGTGAGCGTGCGGAGCCGTGCTCCGCTCGGGTCTCGCCTCCGTGCTTCTCGGTACTACCGGTATTGCCGGGTTTTCTCCGACACGCCGCATGGACCCCCCAGGCACATCGCGACCGACTGGGCGGTCTACCACTTCCCCAAGTGGTAGTGCGCCCGTGATATCAGCGAACGCTAGGCCAAAAGGGTGGTTCTGCGCTGCGGTTTACGCATAGTCGAGCCGATGTTATGACCGAGTTAACACGCCTATGGCGCGAAGATGGCCACAGGGTGTAACGGGGCGGCTACGCTGGCCGACGCCTTTACAGTGGTCGCTTGTGTCCACAGTCCACATCCCCGATGACCTGCGCGGCGCCCTGTCCGGGCAACTCGCCGCCACCGCGCCGAGCCGGGCGGCCGCGGCCGTCGACCGGCTGATCGAGACCTACCGCGGTACGACACCGACCGCGGCGCCCATCCTGCGTGACGCGGCGGACGTCGCGGCCTATGCCGCGTACCGTATGCCCGCCACCTATGCCGCTTTCCGTACGGCACTTGCGGCATTCCGCTTGCGGGCTCCGGAGTGGACTCCGGGCACGCATCTCGACCTCGGCGGCGGCACCGGAGCGGCCACCTGGGCGGTGGCCGACGCGTGGCCGGACGCGGCGTACGACAGCACCGTCCTCGACTGGGCGCAGCCCGCGCTGGACCTCGGCCGGGAGCTGGCCCGCGGCGCCGGGGCACCCGCCGTACGCGGCGCGCGATGGATGCGGGCGCCGCTCGGCGGCGCGCCCCGGCTGCCCGCCGCCGATCTGGTCACCATTTCGTACGTGCTCGGCGAACTGACCGCCGCCGACCGGGTGTCGCTGGTCGACGCGGCGGCCGGAGCGGCGCTCGGCGCGGTGGTGGTCGCCGAGCCCGGCACCCCCGACGGCTACGCCCGGATCATCGAGGCCCGTACCCGGCTGCTCGCCGCCGGGTACACCGTCCTCGCCCCGTGCCCGCACGACGGGACCTGCCCGGTCACCGGCACCGACTGGTGCCACTTCGCCGCCCGGGTGCCGCGCAGCTCGCTGCACCGCCAGGTCAAGGGCGGCTCGCTGAACTACGAGGACGAGAAGTTCAGTTACGTCGCCGCCGCCCGCTTCCCGGCCGCCCCGGCTCCCGCCCGCGTCGTCCGCCACCCCCAGATCCGCAAGGGCCAGGTCCTCCTCGACCTGTGCACCCCCGACAACGCCCTCACCCGCGAGACCGTCACCAAACGCCACGGCGACCGCTACCGCGCGGCCCGCGACACCAACTGGGGCGACACCTGGGAGGGATAACCCCCCTTCTACAGCCAGCCGTAGCGGCGGAAGGCGCGGTAGCAGAGCACCGACAGGGTCGCGGTGACGCCCAGCATCAGGGGGTAGCCGAAGGACCAGCCCAGTTCGGGCATGTGGCGGAAGTTCATGCCGTAGAAGCCGGCGATCATCGTGGGGATGGCGAGGATCGCGGCGCCCGCGCTGATGCGGCGCATGTCGACGTTCTGCTGGACCGCGAGTTGGCTGAGATTCGCCGCCAGCAGGCCGTCCACCAGCTCGCCGTAGCCCGCGAGGCGCTCGCGGACCTGGGTGAGGTGGTCGGCGACGTCGCGCAGGTAGCGGCCGACCTCGGCTCCGATCAGCTGGTCGGGCTCCTCGCTGAGCCGCTGCAGCGGGCGGGCCATCGGGTGCACCGCCCGCTTGAACTCGATGAGCTCCCGCTTGAGCTGGTAGATCCGCTCGGCGTCGTCGCCGTGCGAGGCCGAGAAGACGTCCGACTCCAGCTCGTCCACGTCCAGCTCGACCGCGTCGGCCACGTCCAGGTAGTCGTCGACCACCTGGTCGGTGATGGCGTGCAGCACGGCCGCCGGGCCGTGCGCCAGCATCTCCGGGCGGCTCTCCAGGGACCTGCGGACCCTGGACAGGCCCGGCGCGCTGCCGTGCCGTACGACCACTACGAAGTCCGCGCCGAGGAAGATCATCAGCTCACCGGTGTCGACCACCTCGCTGGTCGCCGTCAGCTTCTCGTGCTCGACGAAGACGATGGTCTTGATCACCAGGAAGAGCGTGTCGCCGTACCGCTCCAGCTTCGGCCGCTGGTGCGCGGTCACCGCGTCCTCGACCGCCAGCGGGTGCAGCCCGAACACCTCGGCGATCTCCGCCAGATGCTCCGCCTCCGGCTCGTGCAGCCCGATCCAGGCGAAGCCGCCCGGCTGCTTCCTGGCCTCCTCCAGCGCCTCGCGCGGCGGCAGCGAGGCGGTCCGCCGGCCGTCGGTGTACACCGCGCAGTCGACGACGACGTCCGCCGTGCAGCGCTGCGGCTGCTCGGCCTTGCCGTCCTCGGTGAGGGTGTGCCATTTGCCGCCGCCGCGCCGCCACTGGCGGCCGATCACCGGCCGGTGGTGTGTCCGTGTGCTCATCGTTCGCTCTCCAGTACCGCCATGGCCGCGTTGTGCCCCGGGATGCCGCTGACGCCGCCGCCGCGGACCGCGCCCGCGCCGCAGAGGAAGACGTTCCCATACGGGGTGCCGACACCCCAGCGCCCTGTGGCGTAGCTCACTGCCCCGTCCTCCGCTTGCGTAACCGTCCCGCCGTGCGGCTCCTCGTACGGCCAGGACAGGTCGCGGTGGAAGATGTGGCCGCCGGGCAGGCCGACCTCGCGCTCCAGGTCGAGCGGCGACTTCGCCTCCAGGCACGGCCTGCCGTCGGCGTCGAGCGCCAGGCAGTCCTCCAGCGGCTCGGCCAGCACCGCGTCGAGCTGCGCCAGCGTCGCCTTCAGCAGCGCGTCCTTCGCCCCGGCCGGATCCGCGGCGAACAGCCGGGCGGGCGCGTGCAGCCCGAACAGGGTCAGGGTGTGCACGCCCTGCTCCGCCAGCTCGGGGGAGAGGATCGACGGGTCGGTCAGGCTGTGGCAGTAGATCTCCGACGGCGGGGCGTCCGGCAGCCGCCCGGCCGCCGCCTGCTCGTACGCCGTCTGGAGCTGCCGGTACGACTCCGCGATGTGGAAGGTCCCGGCGAACGCCTCGCGCGGGTCGACGGCGCTGTCCCGCAGCCGTGGCAGCCTGCGCAGCAGCATGTTGACCTTGAGCTGGGCGCCCTCGGGCTTCTCCGCCTCCGGCCGCGGCTCGCCGAGCAGCCCGGCCAGGGTGTGCGGCGCGGCGTTCACCAGGACGTGGCGGGCGCCGACCGTGGCGGAGCCCGTGCCGTCGTCGTAGCTGACCTCCGCGCGGGCGCCGTCCGCCGCCACAGCGGTCACCTCGGCGCCGGTGACGATCTCCGCGCCCGCGGCGCGGGCCGCCTGCGCCAGCGCGTCGGTGAAGGCGCCCATGCCGCCGATCGGCACGTCCCAGTCGCCGGTGCCGCCGCCGATCACGTGGTAGAGGAAGCAGCGGTTCTGCCGCAGCGACGGGTCGTGGGCATGGGTGAAGGTGCCGATCAGCGCGTCGGTGAGGACCACACCGCGCACCAGGTCGTCGGCGAAGGCCGCCTCGACGCTCTCGCCCAGCGGCCGCTCGAACAGCGTCTCCCAGGCCGCGCTGTCGGCCACCGTCCGCTCCAGCTCGGCCCGCGACGGCAGCGGCCCGGTCAGCGTCGGGAAGACCCGCTCGGCGACCCGCTGCGTCATCCCGTAGAACCGCTCCCAGGCGTCGAAGTCCCGGTCGGAGCCGGTCAGCCGGACGAACTGTTCCCGGGTGCGGCCCGCGTCCCCGGCGTCCACCAGCAGCCCCGTGTCGCCCTGCGGGGTGTACGAGGAGATCCGGCGGCGGCGGACCGCGAAGCGCAGCCCCAGCTCGTCGGTGATCTGCCGGGGCAGCAGGCTGACCAGGTACGAGTAGCGGGACAGCCGGGCGTCCACCCCGGCGAAGGCCCGGGTGGACACCGCCGCGCCACCTGTCGCGGGCAGCCGCTCCAGCAGCAGGACGCTGCGGCCCGCGCGGGCGAGGTAGGCGGCGGCGACCAGTCCGTTGTGGCCGCCGCCGACGATCACGGCGTCGTACGAAGCGCGCGTTGGTTTGACCATGCGCCGCACCCTACGTGGCGGGCGGGCGCAGCTCCATCGTGCAGCACTTCACACTGCCGCCTGCCTTGTGCAGCTCGGACATGTCCACCGGGACGGGCTCGAAGCCGCGCTCCCGCAGCGGCGCGAGCAGGCCGCCCGCGGTGAGCGGCAGCAGGACGTTGCGCCCGTCACTGACCGCGTTCAGGCCGAGCGCGGCGGCGTCCTCCGCGGTGGCCAGCAGCGCGTCGGGGAAGAGCCGGGCCAGCACGGACCGGCTGCCGGGCGAGAACGCGCCCGGGTAGTACATGATCTCCTCGCGGGTGTCGTCCAGCACCGCCAGCGCCGTGTCCAGGTGGTAGTAGCGCGGGTCGGTCAGCTCCAGCCCGATCACCGGCCGGCCGAAGAACTCCTGGGCCTCCGAGTGGGACAGGGTGCTGCTGCGGAAGCCCTGCCCGGCCAGGATCCAGTTCGAGGTGACGGCGAAGTCGCCCTCGGCCTCGTTGATGTGCACCGGTTCGCGGGCGTCGGTGAAGCCGTGCTCCCGGAACCAGGCGAGGTGCGCGGGTGCCTCGGCGGCCCGCTCGGGGTTGGCGAACCTGGCGCCGAGCACCAGGCCGTCCACGACCGTGGCGCCGTTGGCGGCGAAGACCATGTCCGGCAGGTCCGCGACCGGGTCGAGGATCTCCACGGTGTGGCCGAGCGCCCGGTAGCGGTCGCGCAGGTCCTCCCACTGGAAGAGGGCGAGCGCCGGATCCACCGGCTTGGTGGGGTCCATCCACGGGTTGATGGAGTACGTGACGCGGAAGTGGGCCGGCGGGCACATCAGGTACCGGCGGGGTGTCGCGATGCGCAAAGGGGGCTCCTCGGAGGGTGGTTGAGTGCCTGACTCGCACGACGCGTGTCCCCCCGGGGGACGGTCGGCCCGCCGGGAGGACACAGGGTCTTCAGCTGCATTGTGCGCCGCGACACGCCTTTCGCGCGCGGGTTATGCGCGGGCTCGTGCCCGGACTTGGGTGGCGCCGGTGGGGACCCCGCCGCGAACCGGGTGCGGCCCCGGTGCGGTCCCGTTCTCAGGCCCCGCTCTCGGGCCCCGCTCTCAGCCGGTCAGCGGGAAGGCGGCGCCCAGGTCCGCGAAGACGGCGGTGTTGAGCGCGAAGGCGTTGCGGCACTCGTCCACCACCCGCCGCTTCTCCGGCCCGTCGACGGCCAGCCCGTCCAGCAGCGCGCGGTACTCGCGCTTGAAGGCGGCCGGGTTGGCGATGGCCTCGAAGACGTAGAAGCGCACCCCGTCGCCCTTCCCGCGGAAGCCCCAGGTGCGCTCGGCGATGCCGCGGATCACCTGGCCGCCGGAGAGGTCGCCGAGGTAGCGGGTGTAGTGGTGGGCCACGTATCCGGCGGGCCAGCTCGCGGCCAGCTCGGTGACGCGGGCGGCGTACCGCGCGGTGGACGGCAGCGCGGTGGCGCGCGCCCGCCAGCCCGCGCCGAGCAGATGGCCCAGATCCCGCTCCAGCGCCGCCACCCGTGCCAGCTCGGGGCGGAGGAACGGCCCCGCGACCGGGTCGCCCGCCAGCCGCGCGGCGCCGTCCTCCAGTGCCCGGTAGACGAACCAGAGCTGCTCGGTGTAGCGCGCGTACGCCGCCACGCCGAGCCGCCCGCCGAGCATGTCGCCCATGAAGGCGGAGCTCTCGGCCTCCAGGTGCCGGTCCTGGCTGGCGGCGCGGATCACGGCCGAGAAGGGGGCCGTCGTCGAAGGGGTCGGGGCCAACGGAACCTCCGTGTGCGGGGTCGGCGGGCGCACGCGAGCGTACACGGTTGCCGACACAATGTCGGAATCCCTCCCGTGGGAAGACTTCCACCCCGGGTGGGTGTTCATTCCTGGCAAGAGGGAGGATGTCCTCCACCACCCGCGTACCGTTGTCAGCGGGACGGGTGGGGACGAGGGAAGGAGCTCGATGGCAGGCAAGAGCAGGTTGTCCGACTGGTTGCGCCGCCGTCCGGAGGGCGCTTCGGGCACCGCCCGCGCCTCCCGCGCCACCCGGGCCTCGCGTGCGGCAGCCGCCGCCGACCTCCTGCGTGACGAGCTGATCCACGCGGCGGCCGCCGCCTCGTTCCCCGTCGCTCCCGCCGCTCATCCCGAGGGTTTCGGCTGTTCGTGCGACCGGATCGGCTGTCCGATCCCCGGCCTCCACCCGGTCTCACTCGCCTGGCAGACCCAGGCGAGCACCGACCGGGAGAAGATCGACCGGTGGCTGCGCGGCCAGCCGCGGGCCAACTTCATCACCGCCACCGGCATCAACCACGACGTGCTCGACGTCCCCGCCGAGGCCGGCCGCCTCGCGCTCGAACGGCTCACCGCCGACGGCGCCACCGTCGGCCCGGTCGCCGCCCAGGGCGCCGACCGGCTGCTCTTCTTCACCGCCACCCGCGGCACCCCCGCCGACGAGGACGAATGGTGGCCCTGCGCGCTGGACTGCAACCCCGAGACGCGCGACGAGCACCCCGGCATCCGCTGGCACTGCCGGGGCAGCTACGTCCTGCTGCCGCCCGCCGTGCTGCCGTCCGGCAGCAGCGTGGACTGGCTCCCGGGCCTCGGCCCCGACCTGCCGCTGCCCGACCCGCTGCCGGTGCTCGACGTCCTCACCGACGCCTGCGCCCAGTTCGACTACGAGCCGGAGCCGGAGACCCCGGCCTGGAGCCGCTAGGGCCCGTCCCCTGGGGTACGGTCACTCGCCCTTCGCCGACACCAGCCCGACCAGCCGGCTGACGAAGACGACCTTGCCGCCGCCCAGACCGCTCCCGTCGGCGCCCGCGGGCACCGTCACCGCCTCCTGGCCGGTGTGCGAGAGCGTCACCGAGGTCTGCGGCGTCCCGGTCATCAGCGCCCTGGTGTCCGCGTCGACCGTCAGCCGGTAGCCCGCCCGGTAGGTGGCGCGGGACTGGTGGTGCGAGGCGAAGAAGACCAGCGCGCCGCCGTCCTTGGTCCGCAGCGCCACCGGCGTGAACTCACCGCCCCCCGCGGCCTGGTCGGCGTACTGCGTCACCGAGACCGAGGAGCGGGTGTGGGCCGCGCGGGTCGCCCGCAGCGCCGAGGTGGCCTCGCCGCTCGCGAACACCCGGGTCGCCGCCGGGCCCTTCTGCAGATACGACGCGTAGGTGGCGCTCAACTGCGCGGGCTGCACCAGCAGATCGGTGCCCGCCACGGGCAGCGCCACCGCGTGGCCGTCCTTGTCGGTGGCGAAGGCGGGCACCTCGTTCTTCGCCGCCACCGCCAGGAAGTCCGCCTTCCACGGCTGGCCCGCGGCGAACCGCCGGAATACCAGCAGCCAGCGCGCGTCCCCGCTGCGGTTGGTGGCGGTGTCCGCCACGAAGAACTTCGGCCAGCCGCGCTGCTGGGGGATCACGAAGTGCGCGTCGGAGAAGGCCAGCGCCGAGAAGGCGGGGTTCCCGTCCGGATGGCTCGCGTGCTTGGCCCGCACGCCCGCCTCGTCTATCGCGCCGAGCGGCCCGCCCTCGATCCGGGTGATCAGCGCCGGGTCGTACACCCGCGTCGCGTCGTTGTTGACCGAGGCGAAGTGGGCGAGCGCCCGGGCGGCCTCCGCGGACGTCACCGACGG
The DNA here is from genome assembly GCF_040680795.1 of Streptomyces sp. NPDC051976. NCBI lineage: Bacteria > Bacillati > Actinomycetota > Actinomycetes > Kitasatosporales > Streptomycetaceae > Streptomyces > Streptomyces sp. NPDC051976. The sequence continues at coordinate 65,985 of NZ_JBFAXL010000029.1, read as the reverse complement.
GATGTCCGCGCGCTCGCCGTGCACCGTCACGCAGCCGGCCAGCGGCAGGGTCAGCGCGGCCGCGGCGGCCCCGAGGCACAAGGTGCGGCGGTTCATGGCGCGTTGGCTCCTTCGGTACCGGCGGCGGGGCGCGGGGGAGTGGTGCGGAAACGCCGCAACCCTACCGGGAGCCCGCGGTCACGGGAGCGTGAGGACCTCGGCTCCGCTCGCGGTGACGACCATGGTGTGCTCGAACTGCGCCGTGCGCTTGCGGTCCTTGGTCACCACCGTCCAGCCGTCCTCCCACATGTCGTACTCGTGGGTGCCCAGGGTGAGCATCGGCTCGATGGTGAAGGTCATTCCCTCGCGCATCACCGTCGTGGCCCGCGGGTCGTCGTAGTGCGGCACGATCAGCCCGGAGTGGAACGAGGTGTTGATGCCGTGGCCGGTGAAGTCCCGCACCACGCCGTAGCCGAACCGCTTCGCGTACGACTCGATGACCCGGCCGATCACATTGATCTGCCGCCCGGGCCGTACCGCCTTGATCGCCCGGTCCAGCGACTCGCGGGTCCGCTCCACCAGCAGCCGCGACTCCTCGTCCACGTCGCCGACGAAGTACGTGGCGTTGCAGTCGCCGTGCACACCGTGGATGTACGCCGTCACGTCCAGGTTCACGATGTCGCCGTCACGCAGGACCGTCGAATCGGGGATGCCGTGGCAGATCACCTCGTTGACCGAGGTGCACAGCGACTTGGGGAAGCCGCGGTAGCCGAGGTCGGAGGGGTACGCCCGGTGGTCGACCATGTACTCGTGCGCGATCCGGTCCAGCTCGTCGGTGGTGACACCGGGTGCGATGGCCTTGGCGGCCGCCTCCATCGCCTGGGCCGCGATCCGCGAGGCGATCCGCATCCGGTCGACGGTCTCCGCGTCCTGCACCTCGGGCCCGGTGTACGGCGTCGGCGCCGGCTTTCCCACGTACTCGGGACGCGGGATCGCGGCCGGTACGTGCCGGGTGGGGGAGAGCTTGCCGGGGACGAGCAGCGACTGACCAGACATGCCGACGAGTGTATCCGCGGCCGATCGGGCAAGCTGGCGGGAGGGAGCCGCTTTCGCGGCGCCCGACCAGGGAGACGATCATGGCGGTGTTCAGGGTGAAGAAGCCGGTGGGCAAACCGGGCGAGTGGTTCTACTGCCTCAAGCACAAGAAGGCGGAGGAGGGGCCCGAGTGCGCCTCCAAGGACCGCTTCGGCCCGTACCCGTCACGGGAGGCGGCCGAGCACGCGATGGAGAAGGTCGCGGACCGCAATCTCGAGTGGGACACCGATCCGCGGTGGAACGACAGGACCGGCGACTGACCGGTCAGACGGCGGAGGGGTCGGTGAGGGGGCTCGGGTTCGGGGTGGGGTCCGTCGGGGGCGCGGTCCGCGCGTCGTAGGACATCAGCTTCGGGAGCGCCGTGGCCAGTGCCGCGACGGCGGCGACGCAGGCGAGGCCGCCCGACCAGACCGAGGCGCGGACGCCCGCGAGCGCGGCCACGCTGCCGGAGCGGAGCTGGCCGAGCTGCGGGCCCACCGAGTACGACAGCAGCTCGATCCCGGCGAGCCGTCCGCGCAGGGCGTCGGGGATCGTCTGGTTCCACATCGTGGAGCGCCCCACGCCGCTGATCATGTCGCAGCCGCCCGCCACCGCCAGGCAGAGCAGCACCAGCCAGATCTCGTCCGCCCAGCCCGCCGCGGCCATCGCCACCCCCCAGCCCACCGCGGCGTACACCACCATCCGGCCGTGCCGGTGCACCCGCGAGGTCCAGCCGCTGGTCACACTCACCGCCAGCGAGCCGATCGACCCGGCGGCGTACATCAGGCCTAGTGACCAGGGCGCGTGCAGGTCGTCGGCGAGGAACGGGAAGATCGCCGCCGGGTAGGCGAAGAACATCGCGGCCAGGTCGATCACGTACGTGCCCAGCAGTTCCTTGCGGCTCCAGGCGTACGCCGCGCCCTCCGCGATCGAGCGCAGGGAGGGCGGCTTCGCGTCGTGGGCGGCGGGGGAGCGGCGCAGGCCGAGGCCGACGGCGACGGAGAACACGAAGGTCGCCGTGTCGGCGGCGTACGCCCAGGAGAGGCCGGCGTACGCGATCACCAGGCCGGCCACGGACGGGCCCGCGATGGCGCCGACCTGCCAGCGCAGGGAGTTCAGCGCCGCGGCGGCGGCGAGCTGGTCGCGGGGGACGATGCGGGGCACGATCGCGTCCAGGGCCGGGCGTTGCAGGCCGGTCAGCGCGCTCGACAGCGCGGCCACCACGTAGAGCGGCCACACCGCCGGGTGCGGCAGCAGCGTGTTGGCCAGCAGTGCCGCCGCCAGCAGGCCCTGGGCCGCCTCGGTGGCGTTGATCAGCAGCTTGCGGTCCATGGCGTCGGCCAGGGCGCCGCCGTACAGCCCGAAGACGATCAGTGGCACCAGTTCCACGGCGCCGACCGCGCCGACGGCCACCGCCGACCCGGTCAGGTCCTTGAGCTGTACCGGCACCGCGACGAACGTCAGAAAACTGCCGAAGTTCGTGACCACCCCCGCCAGCCACAGCCGCCGGAAGTCCGCCGAACTCCGCCAGGCACCCATATCCGGCAACACCCGCCGCGCCACACCGCTCACGGCCCCGCATGCTCCCCGCCTCCGGCGCACCTCAGCAACCCGTTTTCGGCGTCGGCCGGGCCGGTCGGTGGGTCGCGGGGCCTCCGGGGGAGGGGGTCGGAATCGGATATTTACGTGCCTGGCGGCCCACAAATATCCGGCAGCATTCCGACCCCCTCCCCCTCCGCCCCCGCTCCCGCTCGGCGCCACATCCCGGTCCCCCCGCCCCGGCCAGCGGCGCCCCCTCCCCGCCCGCCTACCAGCGAGGTGGGGGTGTCGTGAAGTGGGTGGTGACGTCGGTGAGGCGGGTGGGGGGTGGGGGGGTGGTGGGGGTGGTGGAGATGAGGTGTTGGGCGAGATCGAAGGTGAGGGGGTGGTCGGTGGGGGCGATGGTGAGGGCAGTGTGGGTGAGGGAGTGGAGGTCGGTGGCGTCGGGGGAGGCGTCGAGGGCGAGGAGGGTGGCTCCGGCGCGGCGGGCGTCGGCGAGACGTTCGAGGAGGTCGGGGGCGGGTGGGCCGGGAGCGACGACGAGGAGCGTCTCGCCGCGGCCGGCGGCGGTGAGGCGGGCGACGTCGACGGCGAGGTGGCGCGGGGCGCCGGGCGGCACCCGGTGCCGGACGAGGGTGGGGGCCAGCTCGGGCAGGCCGCTCCAGGCCGCCTCCTCGTCGAGGTGCGCCGCCAGATGCCACGGCTCGTACTCCGCGGTGCCCACCAGCAGCAGCCCCCCGGACCCCCGCCGTACCGCCGCGCGCAGCGTCCCGCCGAAGTCCCGGGTGGCCCGCAGCCACTCGGAACCGGCCAGCACCTCGCGCAGCACCGCGACCCGTAAGGCGTCCATGGCACGGCATCCTCCCGCGCCCGGAGTGATACGCGCCACCGAACGCCGTCGAACACCGCCGCGCGCTGCCAAGGACCCCGCCGACCTGGCAGGATCCCCGGTATGACTACCCCTGAGGACGACAAGACGAAGGCGCCCGCCAAGGACCCGTGGGAGCTGCCGGACGTGTCCGGCCTGGTGGTGGGCGTGCTCGGCGGCACCGGCGACCAGGGCCGCGGCCTCGCCTACCGGCTGGCCAGGGCCGGCCAGAAGGTCATCATCGGCTCCCGCAACGCCGAGCGCGCGCAGACCGCCGCCGCGGAGCTGGGCCTGGGCGTGGACGGCGCCGACAACGCCGAGTGCGCCCGCCGCAGCGACATCGTGATCGTCGCCGTGCCGTGGGACGGCCACGCCAAGACCCTGGAGTCCCTGCGCGACGAGCTGGCGGGCAAGCTCGTCGTCGACTGCGTCAACCCGCTGGGCTTCGACAAGCAGGGCGCGTACGCGCTCAAGCCCGAGGAGGGCAGCGCCGCCCAGCAGGCCGCCGCCCTGCTGCCGGACTCCCGCGTCACCGCCGCCTTCCACCACCTGTCCGCGGTGCTGCTGCAGGACCCCGAGGTCGCCGAGATCGACACCGACGTGATGGTGCTCGGCGAGGTCCGCGCCGACACCGACATCGTCCAGGCGCTCGCCGCCCGCATCCCCGGGATGCGCGGCGTCTTCGCCGGGCGGCTGCGCAACGCCCACCAGGTCGAGTCCCTCGTCGCCAACCTGATCTCGGTCAACCGCCGCTACAAGGCCCACGCGGGCCTGCGCGTCACCGACGTCTGAGCCGTACGGAAGGCCCCGGGGCATGGGGGACAATGTCCGGACGACGACCGTTTCCGCGTCAGGACAGGAGCCACCCCCCATGCCCCGCCTCGCCCTCTACGCCTTCGCGGTGTGCCTGCTCTCGGTCGCCGCCGCCGTGGTGTCCTTCGTCAACGGCAGCCTGCTCGGCATCGTCTGGGTGCTGCTGGCCGGGCTGACGAGCAACATGTGCTGGTACTACGTGCGCAAGGGCAGGATCGACGCCCGGGCCCGCGCGGCCGCCGCCGAGGGTCCGGCCACCGCGGACCGTTAGTTCTTCCAGAACCGGAAGAGCGTGTAGCCGAAGCGGATGTAGTCCTCGGGCACGTGGAACCAGCCCATCACGGTGTACACGGCGTCGAAGAACTTCACGTTCACCGACGGGATCCACAGCACACCGAAGACGGCCAGCAGGCCGAACTGGGCGAACGGCTCCACCTGGCGGCGCGTCTGGTACGACAGCCACGGCTCGACGATGCCGTAGCCGTCGAGCCCCGGCACCGGCAGCAGGTTGAGGACCGCCGCCGTCACCTGGAGCATCGCCAGGAAGGCCAGCGCCGCCAGGAACTCGGTCGGCCAGGTGTCCACCGCGCCCAGCGCGAAGGGCAGCATCAGCAGTACGGCGAAGAGCAGGTTGACCAGCGGACCGGCGGCGGAGATCAGGCTGTGCCGCCAGCGGCCGCGGATCCGGCCCCGCTCGATGAAGACCGCGCCGCCGGGCAGGCCGATCCCGCCCATGATCACGAAGACCACCGGCAGCACGATCGACAGCAGCGCGTGTGTGTACTTCAGCGGGTTGAGGGTGAGATAGCCCTTCTCGCCGATCGAGATGTCACCGCTGTGCAGGGCGCTGCGGGCGTGCGCGTACTCGTGCAGGCACAGCGAGACCACCCAGCCGGACACCACGAACAGGAACACCGCGAATCCGTGGTCCGAGGCGAACTCGGTCCACACCGCCCAGCCGGACACGGCCATGACCGCCACGATGCCGAGGAATATCGGGCTGATCCTGCTGTCCCCGTGACGGGTCCTGCGGATCGGTGTGACGCTCATGTACTGGCTCCTGCTGGATGGTGTGGGTGACCCCGGCGGTGTCCGGTCACGGCCCTGGCGGGACCGGCCGCCCGATCATGCCATCAGGGACGCCGACGGCACAGGTCGTGCCGGGAAAACGTCCGGCGCGGGTAACGGGTTCCACGCGTCGGCGGCCACGGCGCCGCGAGCGGCCCGGCTCCGTAAGAATGGGGCGGTGCGATACACGATCCTCGGTACCACTCAGGCCCTGCGCGACGACGGTACGCCCGCCACGCTCGCCGGTGGACGGTTGCGCGCGCTGCTGACCGCGCTCGCGCTGCGGCCCGGCCGGGTGATCGGCGCCGAGGCGCTGATCGACGAGGTGTGGGACGGCGACCCGCCCGCCGGGGCGACGGGCGCCCTCCAGGCGCTGGTCGGGCGGCTGCGGCGGGCCATCGGTCATGACGCGGTCGGCTCGGTCGAGGGCGGCTACCGGCTGGAGGCGGTCCAGGACGACGTCGACCTCTACCGTTTCGAGCGGCTCGCCGACGAGGGGGCGCGGGCGCTGGCCGACGGCGACCCGGTGAAGGCGGCGGGGCTGCTGGGCGACGCGCTGGCGCTGTGGCGCGGCCCGGCGCTGGCCGACCTGCCCGACCGCGGTACGGCCGCGGTGCGCAGCGAGGCGCTGCGGACCGACGCCCAACGGCTGCGGCTCACCGCCGAGTTGGCGCTGGGCCGGGCCGGGCAGATCCTGCCGGAGCTGGCCGAACTCGCCGCCGCCCACCCCCTCGACGAGCCGTTGCGTGCCCTGCACATCCGCGCCCTGCGCGCCGCGGGCCGTACCGCCGACGCGTTGCACGCCTACGAGGCCGTCCGCCGCGACCTCGCCGACCAGTTGGGCGCCGACCCCAGCCCCGAACTGCGCGCGCTGCACGCCGAACTGCTCAACCCGGCCCCGTGGCAGCCGACTTCGGCGGACCCGTCGGCCGCGGTGACGGGCGGCCCGGGACGGCACGCGGCCGCGGCGGGCTCCGGCGCGCCCGCCGCCGCGGCCCTGTCCGACGGGCACGGCCACCACGGCGCGGATCCCGGCGCACACCGTGACGCCGCCCGCGACGGCCACCGCGACCACCGGCCGCCCGCCCGCGCACCCGGCAACGGGCGGGCGCGGCTGACCAGTTTCGTCGGCCGGGAGGCCGATCTCGCGGCGGTCCGCGGCGACCTGGAGCGCGCCCGGCTGGTGACGATCACCGGCCCCGGCGGCACGGGCAAGACCCGGCTGTCGCAGGAGACCGGCGATCTGCTGGCCGGTCAGTGGCCGGACGGCGTCTGGTACGCGGAACTGGCGCCGGTCAGCGACCCGCGGACGCTGCCGGAGGCGGTGATCAGCTCGCTCGGGCTGCGCGAGACGCTGCTGCACTCCGGCGGCGGCGCCGAGTCGGCGATGGCGGTGGAGACCAAGGGCAAGGACCCGGCACGCCAGCTCGCCGACTACTGCGTGGGCCGCAAGCTGCTGCTGGTGCTGGACAACTGCGAGCACGTCATCGACGCCGCCGCGGCCCTGGCCGAGCAGCTGCTCGCCGAGTGCCCCGACATCGCGGTGCTCGCCACCAGCCGTGAACCGCTGGGCGTACCGGGCGAGTTGGTACGGCCGCTGGACCCGCTGCCGGACCCGACCGCGCTGCGGCTGCTCGCCGACCGGGGCGCGGCCGCCAGGCCCGGCTTCTCGCCGCAGGAGGACCCGGTGGCCTGCGCCGAGCTGTGCCGCCGGCTGGACGGACTGCCGCTGGCCATCGAGCTGGCCGCGGCCCGGCTGCGCAGCCTGTCGCCGCGCCAGCTCGCGGACCGGCTCGACGACCGCTTCCGGCTGCTGACCGGCGGCAGTCGTACGCTGCTGCCCCGCCAGCAGACCCTGCGCGCGGTCGTCGACTGGAGCTGGGACCTGCTGGAACCCGCCGAGCGCGTGCTGCTGCGCCGCCTGGCCGTCTTCCGCGGCGGTTGGACCCTGGAAGCCGTCGAGGCAGTCGCCGCCGACACCGGCACGCCGCTTGCGCCCTTCCCGCCCGGCTCGCCGCGCTCCGGCCAGGCCGCCGGTGCGGCTGGCGCGGCCGGTGCGGCTGGCACGGGCGGTACGGCTCGCACGACCGGTACGACGCATACGGCCGGTGCGGCTCGCGCGACCGGTACGACGCATGCGGCCGGTATGGCCGACTCGGCCGCCACCACCGGCGCGGCCGCGACCGGCCCGCGCCCGGTGACCCTGGCTCCCGCTCCCGGCCCCGACGACCGGATCGACGCGCCCGATGCCGCCCCGCTGCTCGCCTCGCTGGTCGACAAGTCGCTGGTGCTCGCCGACATCGACGGCGACGGCGTCCGCTACCGGATGCTGGAGACCATCGCCGAGTACGCCGCCGAGCGGCTGGACGAGTCGGTGGAGCGCGCGGCGGTCGAGCGGCGGCACATGACGTACTTCCGGGAGTACGTCCGCGCCGCCGACGCCCGGCTGCGCGGCGCGGGCCAACTGGTGTGGCTGGAACGGCTGGAGCGGGAGCACGAGAACCTGCGGGCAGCGCTGCGCCGGGCGGTGGACGCGGGCGACGAGCAGGAGGCGCTGGTCCTGGTGCTGGGCTGCGCGTGGTTCTGGGAGGTGCGCAACTACGCCTCGGAGCGCCGCTACTGGCCCGGCACGGTGGCGGCGATGGGTCCGGACCCGTTCGCCGAGCCGTCCGCGCTGGTGCCGCTGGAGCGGGGCCCGCTCGACGACCCGCCGCCGCTGGAGGGCGAACGCCTGCTGGAGGCCCGCCGCTGGGCCCGCGTGGTGGAACTCGCGGCCTTCGAGAGCGAGAACGACTGGTGGACGGAGCCGTCGCTCGCGCAGGTCGGCCGCGCGCTGATGGACACCTACCCGCCGCATCTGCCGCAGTCCGCCCGCACCCCGGGCATCCTGCGCGCCTACGGTGTCTTCTTCGCCGGGGAGTTCGACCGGCTGCACGAGATGATGGACGACACCGTCGAGAGCTGCCGCCGCCACGACCGGCCGTGGGAGCTGGCGTTCGTCCTGCAGCTGCGCGCCAAGATCAACAACGACATCGCCGAGAAGCGGGCCGACTCGCTGCGCGACATCCAGGAGGGACGGCGGCTCTTCGAGCGCCTCGGGGACGAGTGGGGCACCGCCGAGACCCTCTCGGCGGAGGCCGAGACGGCCGCCAACAACGGCGACTGGGCCCGCGCCGCCGCCTGCTGCCGTGAGGGCATCGCGCTGGCCCGCAGGATCGGCTCGCACCAGCATGTGCCGGTGCTCACCGTCCGGTTGGGCGACGCCCTGGTCAACGCGGGCGAGCCGGAGGAGGGCGAGCGGATGCTGCGCGAGGGCGTCGAGGACGCCGAGCGCTTCGGCGCCGCCCACGACGGCGCCGCCTTCTACGGCAAGCTGCTGCTGGCCGGGGTGCTCAGCCGCCGTGGCGCGCTGGCGGAGGCGCGGCGGCTCATCGACGACGCGATCGTCGAGAGCGAGCGCGGCACCTCGGGCGTCCCGGGTTTCATCCTCGGGATGCTCCGCGCCATGCAGGGCTTCCTGATCGGCAGGACCGGCGACCCCGAGGCCGGCCTCCGCCAGCTCGCCGACGGCCTCGACGCACTCAACGCCCACCCGCTGGCCTCGGTCATCGCCCCGCGGATGGCCATCCTGCTCGCCCCCGGCGCCGTGGAACTGCTGACGATCCTGGCCACCGGGGAGCCCTTCACCCCCGGCTCGACGGCGCCCGGCCCGTCGTCGCGCCCTGACGACCCCGAGGAGCTGCGGCTGCGTCGGGCCCGCCGCGCGGTGGCCGTGCTCGGCGCCCACGACAAGCTGCGCCCGGCCGCGATGGCCCCGGCCGAGCGCCGGGACATGGACCGCGCCGAGGAACTGCTGCGCGCCACCCTCGGCGCGGTGGGCGACGGCGCGTACGCGGCCGCGTACGCCGAGGGCGACGGCCTCTCGCTCGACGAGGCCGTCGCCCTGATGCGCGACGTGGACTGACACCGGCCGGCGCCGGACCGCGGTCAGGTCTTCTTGCGGAACCGCGCCACCGCCAGCGGCGCGGTCACCGCGGTGATGCCGACGGCCCAGGCCAGCGTCACCCACACCGAGTGGGCGACGGCCCCGCCGTTGATCAGCGCGCGGGCCGCGTCCGCCAGGTTGGACAGCGGGTTGACCTTGGTGAAGCCCTCCAGCCAGCCGGGCATCGTGGTCGGCGGCGCGAAGATCGAGCTGCCGAACTGCAGTGGCATCAGAACCAGCATGGCGACCCCCTGAACGGCCTGTGCCGTCTTCATGGTCAGTCCGAGCAGGATGAAGATCCACATGAGGGAGGCACCGAACACCACCGACAGCACGATCGCCGCGAACAGGTGCAGTACGTCCGTGTGGATGGTGAGGCCCAGGGCGAAGCCCATGCCCAGCAGGATCGCCGTGGCGACGAGCATCCGTCCGACCTCGACGACGATCTTGGCGATCAGTACCGAGGACCGCGCGATCGGCATCGTGCGGAACCGGTCCATGACCCCCTTCTTGAAGTCGTCGTTGACACCGGTGCCCACGGCCATCGCGATGTTCATGCCCATCATCGCCATCAGGCCGGGGACCACGTAGTTCACGTACTCCTGCTGGTGTCCCTTGCCGGACACCGCGCCGCCGAAGACGTACACGAACAGCAGGGTGAAGATGATCGGCATCAGGACCGCGTCGAACATCGACTCCGGGTCCTGCTTGATCTGGAGCATGTTGCGGCGCGCCAGCGCGCCGATGTGCCGCAGGTTGGCCCGCAGGCTGATCCGGCCCTCGCCGGCCGCGGCCGCCTGTGCGGGCGCGGTGATCGTCGCCGTTGCCGCGCTCATGCCGCGACCTCCACTTCGTCGTTGCGGGTGGCGGCGTCGGACGCGGCGGAGCCGCCGGAGCCGGATTCCGCCGCGTCGGACTTCTTGCCGGTGATGGCCAGGAAGACCTCGTCCAGGCTGGGCAGATGGGTGCCGATGTGGGCGATGGAGAAGCCGCGCGAGCCCAGCAGCGCGACCACGGCGGTGAGCTGGTCGTCGCTGAGGATCGGGACGCTCACCACGCCCTCCTCGATGTCGGGCGTGGCACCGGCCACGCCGTCGAGCCCGGCGTCCCTGATGGCGGCGGCCATCGCGGTCACCAGCGCCGGCTCGGTGGGGCGGATCACCAGGGTGCGTCCGCCGACCTTGGCCTTCAGCTCGGCCACCCGGCCGTTGGCGATCACCCGGCCGCGGTCGATGACCGTCAGCTCGTTGGCGAGCTGCTCGGCCTCCTCCATGTACTGGGTGGTGAGCAGCACGGTGGCGCCGTCGCGGACCATCCGCTGCACCTCCTCCCACACCTCGTTGCGGGTGCGCGGGTCGAGGCCGGTGGTCGGCTCGTCCAGGTAGAGCACCGCCGGGTGGCCGATCATGCTCGCCGCGAGGTCGAGGCGGCGGCGCATACCGCCGGAGTACTGCATCGCGGGCCGCCTGGCGGCCTCGGTCAGCGAGAAGCGCTCCAGCAGCTCGTCGGCGCGGGCCCTGGCGTCCTTGCGGGACAGGTCCAGCAGCCGCCCGATCATGTAGAGGTTCTCGCGGCCGGAGAGCTTCTCGTCGACCGAGGCGTACTGCCCGGTCAGCCCGATCACCCGGCGCAGCTCCCTCGGCTGCCGCAGTACGTCGTAGCCCGCCACCCGGGCGGTGCCCGCGTCGGGCTGCACCAGGGTGGACAGCACCCGCACCAGGGTGGTCTTGCCCGCCCCGTTGGGACCGAGTACGCCGAGCACCGTGCCCTGCCGTACGTCGAGATCCACCCCGTCAAGAGCCTTGGTCGCGCCGTAGTGCTTGACCAGACCCCGCACCTCGACGGCGTTCTCGCCGCCGTTCTTCGTCAGTCGCGTCGTCATGGGGACCACCATGGCGGGCGCCGCTGACATGCCACCGATATCCCGCCGACAGGGCCGGGCGACCGGCGATCGGCCCGCTGTCAGCGCGCTGTCGGCGGGGCCGCGGCCGGGCGCGGGCGGCGGCCCGGGTTCAGACGGGGATGCTGACCAGCAGGGTGCCGTCCGTGGTACGGACGTCGAAGTGGCTGATGGCGTCCTTGTGCAGACCTGCCGCGCCGTGCACGGTCAGCGGCACGGGCTGGCTGCTGGTGCCGTACCCCGCGTCGGGCACCGACCAGGTGGCCACCGTCTGGCGGCTGCCGTCCTGCCCCACGGCGATGAGGCTGCAGGTCAGCGGGCCGCGTATGCCCGCCAGCCGGAGGTCGACGGCGCTGCCCCAGCCCTTGTCGGCGATCCCCACGGTCGCCGAGGCGCCGGTCGCCGGATTCGTCGCCGAGTGCTGCTCGGCGGCCAGTGTCGGGGCGGCGACCGGCTGGCTGCCGCTGTCGTTGGTGGCGATCAGCGCGGCCGTCGGGCCGCCGATCACCAGCACGGCCGCCGCGGCGACCGCGACCAGCCGCCGCCGCTTGCGGCCCCCGCGCTCGGCGGCGACCTGCGCCAGCAGCCGCTGCAGCATCGCGTCACCGGTGGGCCGTTCCACGAACGCCAGCCCGCCGTCCTCGAGCAGCTCGTCCAGCACCGGCAGCACACCGCTGAGCTCGTCCAGCGCCGCGCCGCACACCTCGCAGTCGGCCAGATGGGCCTCGAAGGCCGCCATCTCCGGCTCGTCCAGCGCCCCGAGCAGATAGGCGCCCACGTCGACATGGTCTGTCATGAGGTGGTCACCCCTCTCTCTTCCAGCGCGTTCCGCAGGGCGCGCAGCGCGTAGAACACCCGGGAGCGTACGGTCCCCTGGGGCAGGCCGAGTTCATCGGCCGCCTCGTTCACGGTACGTCCCCTGAAGTACGTCTCGACCAGCACCTCCCGGTGCGCGTCGGACAGGTCCTGCAAGGCGTCGGAGATGGTCATCAGCCGCAGCGACCGCTCCAGCTCGTCCTGGGCCGGGACCTGCTCCAGGGCGGCGGGGGAGGTCTCCGGCGGACGGGACTGGCGGCTGCGATGGCCGTCGATCACGATCCGCCGGGCCACGGTCACCAGCCAGGGCCGCAGCGAGCGGGCGGCGGGGTCCAGCCGGGTGGCGCTCTTCCACGCCCGCAGCAGCGTCTCCTGGACGATGTCCTCGGCGAGGTAGCGGTCGCCCGCGACCAGCCGGAGCACATACGCGAACAGCGCGCCCGCGTGCTCGCGGTACAGCGCTCGCATGAGCTCCTCCTCCGGAACCGGTTCGGCCGGTTCCGGAGGACCTGACGATGGTCCGTCCACGGCGGCATCCTGCCGCACTGGCAGCCGCCGGTCGAGTTCACGGGTCGCGGGTCGGGACATCAGTACCCGTATCCGCCGCCGGAGGACGACGAGGAGCCGGACGTACCGGCGGCCTTGCCACCGGTGGGAGTGACCGCGAACCAGGTGCCCATGACGCCCTGGCCGTTGGTGTCACCGGCCTTGGTGTCCATCGAGTAGGTGTAGACGGGCCAGCCGTTGATCGTGAGCTGCTTGGCGCCGTTGGTGCCGGTGACGCTGCCGATCAGCTTGTGGTCGACGCCCTGGACGCTGCTCGCGGTGGTGGCGGGGGCGGCGGGCCACAGGGTCGCGCAGGCGCCCGTGCAGTGCGAGGCGGGCGGGCTGGCGGAGTCCTTGTCGAAGCGGTAGAGCGTGAAGCCCTTGCCGTTGACCACGATCGTGCCGAGCGAGGCGTCCTTCACGGTGTGCACGGCGGCGGCCGAGGCACCGGCCGACGTCGACATGCTCGAAGACGGGGAGGACGAGCTCGAACCCGAGCCGGAGGAGGAACTGCACGCGGAGACGGCGAGGAACAGCCCCGCGGCGAAGACTGCCGCGGTGGCCGTTCCCCGGCGGGTGGTGAAGGCCATGATGACTTCCCGTTGCTGCGGTGGTCGCCGCCTGAGCGGCGCTCATCGTCATATACGGAAGACGTGGCCGTTTGTCTCAAAAGGGGCGGAGCCGGGTTGCACCCGGCTCCGCCGCCTCGCCGACCGGTGCCGCCGGTCAGTGGAAGCTGTGCTCCTCCAGCGGGAAGCCGCCGCCCACCACGTCCTCGGCGAACGCCTTCGCGGCGTCCCCGAGCACCTGCCTGAGCTGCGCGTACTGCTTGGTGAAGCGCGGTGTGCGGCCGGCGGTCAGCCCGGCCATGTCGGTCCACACCAGCACCTGGGCGTCGGTGTCGGGCCCGGCGCCGATGCCGATGGTCGGGATCTGCAGCGAGCGGGTGACCTCGGCTGCCAGCTCGGCCGGGACCATCTCCAGCACGACCGCGAAGGCGCCCGCGTTCTGCGCCGCCTTGGCGTCGCTGACCAGCCGGTGGGCGTCCTCGTCGCCGCGGCCCTGCACCCGGTAGCCCATGGTGTTGACCGACTGCGGGGTCAGGCCCAGGTGCGCCATCACCGGGATACCGGCCTGGACGATCGCCTCGGTCTGCGGCAGCGAGCGCTCGCCGCCCTCCAGCTTGACCGCGCCGACCCCGGCCTCCTTGACCAGCCGGGTGGCGCTGCGCAGCGCCTGCACCGGGCCCTCCTGGTACGAGCCGAAGGTGAGGTCGCCGACGACCAGTGCGCGGCTGGTGCCGCGCACCACGGCGGCGGCCAGCATCGTCATCTGGTCCATGGTGACCGGGACGGTGGTGTCGTAGCCGAGGTGGCAGTTGCCCATCGAGTCGCCGACGAGGATCACCGGGATCCCCGCCTCGTCGAAGACCGACGCCGTCATCGCGTCGTAGGCGGTGAGCATGGGCCACTTCTCACCGCGCTCCTTGGCGGCGGCGAGATCGCGGACCGTGATGCGACGGGTGCCGGTGCCTCCGTACAGCGTCTTCACGCCGTCCGAGGACTTCTGGGCAGCCGGAAGTTGCGTCATGGTGACGGCTCCTTCATTCATCTCGAGGCGCCCTGACGGCGTCCCCGGATCCCTTCCATGCTGGCACGCGCGGGCCCCTGAGCAAAGACCAGGCCCGTTTTTGCCTCAGCTTTACGATACGAGACGGTCCCGTATCGTAAATCGAATCTAGGGTGGGCGGCATGGCCGAGAAACCGACAGACGCCGTACCGGAGGCGGTCCACCGCCGCCGCTGGGCGATACTCACCGTCCTGCTGTTCAGCCTGCTCGTGGTGGTGCTGGACAACTCGATCCTGAACGTGGCGATGAAGACCATCGCCCAGCCGTCCCCGAAGGGCCTGGGCGCCACCCAGAGCCAGCTCGAATGGGCGATCAACTCCTACACCCTGGTCTTCGCGGGCCTGCTCTTCACCGCGGGCCTGCTCGGCGACCGGCTCGGCCGCAAGAAGGTACTGCTCTTCGGCATGGTGGTCTTCGGCGCCGGATCGGCGCTGTCGGCCTTCTCCGGCTCCGCGGGCGAGCTGATCGCCTTCCGCGGCGTCATGGGCTTCGGCGGCGCCTTCATCATGCCCGCCACCCTCGCGATCATCATGAACGTCTTCGAGCGCGACGAGCAGCCCAAGGCCATCGGCATCTGGACCGGTGTGGTCGGCCTGGCCATCGCCATCGGCCCGATCACCGGCGGCGCGCTGCTGGAGCACTTCTGGTGGGGCTCGGTCTTCCTGGTCAACGTGCCCATCGTCGTCGTCGCCGTGATCGCGATGTTCGTCCTCGTGCCCGACTCCAAGGACCCGCGGCCCGGCCGCCTGGACCCGCCCGGTGTGCTGCTGTCCATCGTCGGCCTGGTCCTGCTGATCTTCGGCATCATCAAGGGCGGCCAGTTCGGCGACTTCACCCGCCCCGAGGTGTGGGGCACCGCGCTCGGCGGCCTCGCGATCCTCGCCCTCTTCGTCTGGTACGAGGCGCGCAGCGACCACCCCGCCTTCGACGTGGCGTACTTCAAGGACCGCCGCTTCTCGGCCTCCGTCGCCGCCATCGGCCTGGTCTTCTTCGCGCTCATGGGCGTGACCTTCTTCATCGTCTTCTACACCCAGTCGGTACGCGGCTACAGCCCCCTCCAGACCGGTCTGCTGCTGCTCCCGCTGGCCGCCGCCCAGATGGTCTTCGCCCCGCGCGCCCGGCTGGTCGTGGACCGCTTCGGCGCCCGCGCCGTCTGCGCGGGCGGCCTGACCCTGACCGGTGTGTCCTTCCTCGGCTTCCTGCTGCTCGGGCAGTCCACCCCGATCTGGGTGCTGGAAGTGCTGTTCTTCCTGATGGGTACGGCGATGGCGCACGTGATGCCGCCCGCCACCGTCATGATCATGTCGTCGCTGCCGCGGGAGAAGGCCGGTTCCGGCTCCGCGGTCAACAACACCTTCCGGCAGGTCGGCGGCGCGCTCGGCGTGGCCGTACTCGGCTCGCTGCTGTCCACCGTCTACCGGCACGGTGTCCAGGACCACCTGGGGACGCTGCCGCCGGCCGCCCGGCACTCGGCCGGTGAGTCGATCGAGGCCACCCTCGGCATCGCCGAGAAGCTCGGCCCCAAGGGCCAGCCGCTGATCCAGCCCGCCAACGACGCGTTCATCCACGCCATGCACCTGACCGCCATCGGCTCGGCGGCCGTCGCCTTCGTCGGCACCGTCGTCGTCCTGCTGTTCCTGCCCGCCAAGCAGCGGTCGGAGGCCACCCCCGGCGGCACCACGGAACCCCAGAAGGTGGGTGCCGAGCAGTGACCCAGCCGCCCGGTACGACGGCTTCGCGGCGCGGACGCCCGCGCCGTGAGGCCGTCGACCGCGCGGTCGTCGAGGCGGTGCTGCGGCTGCTCGCCGAGGGCGCCGGCTTCGCGGACCTGTCCATGGAGGGCATCGCCCGCGAGGCCGGGGTCGGCAAAGCCACCGTCTACCGCCGCTGGCCGGGCAAGGACGCACTGCTGCTGGACGTGCTCGCCACCCTCGACCCCCAGCCCCACGAACCGGCGACCGGCTCGCTGCGCGGCGACCTGGTCGCCGTCGTCGATGCGGTCAGGCTGCGCAGCGTGGCCAAACGCGAGTCCGTCCTCATGCGCAACGTGCTGACGCAGATCCACAGCAACCCCCAGTTGTGGCGGCGCTACAACGACACCATCGTGCTGACCCGGCGCCGCGCCGTCGCCCGCATCCTGGAACGCGGCATCGCCGACGGGGAGATCCGCCCCGAACTCGGCGACGACATGGAACTCCTGGTCGACATGGTGGTCGGCCCCGTGCTGTCCCGGGCCGTGCTGCACCCGGACGCGCCGCTCGCCGACGACCTGCCGGAGCGGGTGGTGGACACCCTGATCGACGGGATGCGGCCGCGCGCCTGAGCCGCGTTTCGAGCCGTGTTTCGAGCCGTGTTCCGCGCGTGTGCGGCCCATCTGACGAAGACGTGCGGAAGAAGACCGTACGGTCCCACCGCTGTCCTGGTCCTGTCACAGCCCGCCCCGTCCCGGCCGGAAGCGGAACCCGCCGCCCCCCGCGGTCCGTCGCTTCTCATAACGATCCCCTAGGGTCGGAGCACTCGGCACGGCGGCAAGGCAGTGAGGATTTCTATGACTCAGGCGCAGAGCAGCACGGACGCGACCACCGACGGCGGAGAGCCGCCGCGGGGCGGCGCATCCGGAGCCCGCGCCAGATTCATCCGCTGGTGGCAGCCGGAAGGCACCTGGCGGCGCGGCATCGTCCTGGCGGTGCTCGCGCTGGCCCTGGCGCTGCTGCTGTTCCTCCACTCCGACGTGCCCAACCGGATCGGCAACCTCGGCAGCCTGCTGGAGACGTTCCTGCCCTGGCTGGGGCTCGCGATCCCGCCGCTGCTGGTCCTGGCGGTCGTCAGGCGCTCGGCCACCGCGCTGATCGCCGTCCTGGTCCCCTCGGTGGTCTGGCTCAACCTCTTCGGCGGGCTGCTCACCGACAAGACCTCCGCGGGCGGCGACCTGACCGTCCTGACCCACAACGTCAACGCGCAGAACCCGGATCCCGACGGCACCGCGCGGGACGTCGTCGCCGCGGGCGCGGACATCGTGGCGCTGGAGGAGCTGGCGGTGAGTCAGGCCCCGCGCTACACCCGCGACTTGGCCGCGGCCTACCCGTACCACACGGTGCAGGGCACGGTCGGGCTGTGGAGCAAGTACCCGATCAGCGGGGTGCGGCCGGTCGACATCAAGATGGGCTGGACCCGCGCGATGCGCGCCGATGTGCACACCCCGCACGGCGAGGTGGCGGTGTATGTGGCGCATCTGCCTTCCGTGCGGGTGAAGTTCAACGCGGGCTTCACCGCCGGGCAGCGGGACAACGCGGCCGGCGCGCTCGGCCAGGCCATAGCGGCCGAGCCGCTGAGCAGCGTGGTGCTGCTCGGCGACCTCAACGGCACCATGAACGACCGGGCGCTGGCCTCGGTCACCTCGCAGATGCGCTCCACGCAGGGCGCGGCGGGCAACGGCTACGGCTTCAGCTGGCCCGCGAGCTTCCCGATGGCCCGGATCGACCAGATCATGGTCAAGGGCATCGAGCCGAAGTCGTCGTGGACGCTGCCGAGGACGGGCAGCGACCATCTGCCGGTCGCCGCCCGTCTGCAACTGCCGTAGGAACCCCGGCCCGCGGGGGGCGCGGGGGCGCGGGGGCTACTCGCCCTCGCGCCAGGCGTTGGTGATCGGCAGCCGCCGGTCCTTGCCGAAGCCCTTCGCGGAGATCTTCGTGCCCGGCGGGTACTGGCGGCGCTTGTACTCGGCGGTGTCGGTGAGCTTGAGGATCCGGGTCACCAGCTTCGGGTCGAACCCGGCCGCGACGATCTCCTCGCGGCCCTGGTCCCGGTCCACGTACAGCTCCAGGATCCGGTCCAGGACGTCGTAGTCCGGCAGCGAGTCGGTGTCGACCTGGCCGGGGCGCAACTCGGCGCTCGGCGGCTTGCTGATGGAGTTCTCCGGGATCGGCGGTGTCTCGCCGCGCTCGGCCGCGACCGCGTTGCGCCAGCGGGCCAGCCGGAAGACGGTCGTCTTGTAGACGTCCTTGATCGGGCCGTACGCGCCGACCGAGTCGCCGTACAGCGTCGAGTAACCCACCGCCAGCTCGCTCTTGTTGCCCGGCGCGAGCACGATGTGGCCCTCCTGGTTGGAGATTGCCATCAGGGTCACCCCGCGCAGCCGCGACTGCAGGTTCTCCTCGGCGAGCCCGGTCAGGCCCAGCGACTCCATGTACGCGTCGAACATCGGGGCGATGGGGACGGTCCGCAGGTTCAGCCCCGTACGGCGGGCCAGTTCGGCCGCGTCGCCCCGGGAGTGCTCGGAGGAGTACCGCGACGGCATCGAGACGCCGTACACGTCCGCCGCGCCGATCGCGTCGCAGGCGATGGCCGCCACCAGCGCCGAGTCGATGCCGCCGGACAGGCCGATCAGCACCGAGCGGAAGCCGTTCTTCTCCACGTACGCGCGCAGGCCCGTCACCAGCGCCCCGTAGACCTCGGCGTCGTAGTCGAGCGGCTCGACCTCGACACCGGGGAACGCTGCCTCGTACGGCTCCACCGGCTCCTCGGAGAGCGTCACATGGCGGATCTCCAGGCCGTCCTGCACCCGGCCCGACGGCGTCTCCTCCGCCGCGGCGGGCAGGTCCAGGTCGAGGATCACGCAGGTCTCGGCGAACTGCGGGGCCCGCGCGATCACGTCGCCGCGCTCGGAGACCACGATGCTGTCGCCGTCGAAGACCAGCTCGTCCTGCCCGCCGACCATGGCCAGATACGCCAGGGTGCAGCCCGCCTCCTGGGCGCGCTTGCGGACCAGCTCCAGCCGGGTGTCGTCCTTGTCCCGCTCGTACGGCGAGGCGTTGACCGACAGCAGCAGACCGGCTCCCGCGGTCCGCGCGGCCGGCACCCGGCCGCCGTCCTGCCACAGGTCCTCGCAGATCGCCAGCGCCACGTCGACCCCGCGCACCCGGACCACCGGCATGGTGTCGCCCGGCACGAAGTAGCGGAACTCGTCGAAGACGCCGTAGTTCGGCAGGTGGTGCTTGGCGAAGCGGAGCGCGACCTCGCCGCCGTACAGCACCGCGGCGCAGTTCTGCGGGGCGCCCGCGGGCTGCCCCGAGCGCGGCGCGTCCGCGCTGCGGCCCAGGTACCCGACCACCACCGGCAGCTCGCCCAGCCCCTCGGCTGCGAGCCGCTTCGCCAGCGCGACGAGAGCCGTGCGGCTCGCCTCCACGAACGACGAGCGCAGGGCCAGGTCCTCCACCGGGTACCCGGTGAGCATCATCTCGGGGAACGCCACCAAGTGGGCCCCCTGCCCGGCGGCGTGCCGGGACCAGCGCACGACCGACTCCGCGTTCCCGGCGATGTCGCCGACCCGGGAGTCGATCTGATTCAGAGCAAGGCGTAGTTGAGGCACGCCCCCCACTATAATCGTCACCCCGACACAATGTCCCGCCCGCGCTGGCGTCCCCGGTCACACCGGAGTGCCCCGGCGCTCGCGCTGACGCGCGCTGCGCTTGCGGAGGCCCAGGCACCGGAGTGCCCCGAAGGGGCGCGGGGAAGCGCGCTGCGCTTGCGTCGCCGGTCACGCCGGTAGTGCCCCGAAGGGGCGCGGGGAACTGCGCGGCCCGCCCCCACCGGCCGGTGGTCCGAAGACAACCGATCTGCCCCTCTGGGGCCGGTGGTGACGTGCAGGCACGCGACGGCTGGTCGCGCAGTTCCCCGCGCCCCTTCGGGGCGAACCCCGGGGCGTTAGCCGCGGAGCCAGACCGCGGTGTCCGGGGGGAGCCGCCCGTCGGGGCCGAGGGGGCCCGAGGTGAGGAGGAGGCGGGAGTGGGGCGGCAGCCCCACGGGATGGGCGGCGAGGTTGACGACGCAGACGAACTCGGGCCCGCGCCGGAAGGCGAGAACGCCCGGCTCGGCCCCGAGCCACCGCATGGGCCCGTCACCGAGCCCGACCTCGCCCGCGCGCAGCGCGATGGCCGCGCGGTACAGGGACAGCATCGACCCCGGGTCACCGGCTTGCACCTGGGCGGTGCGCCGCCCCCACTCCGCCGGCTGCGGAAGCCACGGCTCGGCGGAGCCCTCGGGGCTGAAGCCGAACGGGGTGGCGCCGCCCGACCAGGGGAGCGGGACGCGGCAGCCGTCCCGGCCGGGATCGGTGCCGCCGGAGCGCAGGTACATCGGGTCCTGGAGCCTGCCGGCGGGGATGTCCTCGACCTCGGGCAGCCCCAGCTCCTCGCCCTGGTAGAGGTAGACCGAGCCGGGCAGCGCCAGGGTGAGCAGCGCGGCGGCCCGCGCCCTGCGCGTCCCCAGCTCCGGGTCGCTCGGAATGCCGAACGCCTTGGTGGCGAAGTCGAATCCGGTGTCGGCCCGCCCGTAGCGCGTCACCGTACGCGTCACGTCGTGGTTGCACAGCACCCAGGTGGCGGGCGCGCCCACCGGCTCGTGGGCGGCGAGCGTGGTGTCGATGGAGGTGCGCAGCTTCGCGGGTTCCCACGGGCAGGCCAGGAAGTCGAAGTTGAACGCGGTGTGCATCTCGTCCGGCCGCAGATAGCGGGCGAAGCGTTCGGCGTCCGGCATCCACACCTCGCCGACCAGGATCCGCGTGTCGGGGTACGAGTCCGCGATCCGCCGCCAGCCGCGGTAGATCTCGTGCAGGTCGTCGCGGTCGATGTACGGGTGCGGTGCGGCCGGTGTGCCGGGCGGCCCCGGTTCGGTCGGCAGGTCGGGCAGCGCCGGGTCCTTGGTGACCATCGCGGCGGAGTCGATGCGCACCCCGCCGGCGCCCCGGTCGAACCAGAAGCGCAGCACGTCCTCGTGCTCCTCGCGGACGTCCGGGTGGTCCCAGTTGAGGTCGGGCTGCTCGGAGTCGAAGAGGTTGAGGAACCAGTCGCCGGGCGTGCCGTCCGGGTCGGTGGTCCTGGTCCAGGCGGGCCCGCCGAACTGCGACGGCCAGTTGTTGGGCGGCAGTTCACCGTTCTCACCGCGGCCGGGCCGGAACCAGAAGCGGTCCCGCGCCGGGCTGCCGGGGCCCGCAGCCAGCGCCTCGCGGAACCACGGGTGGGCGGCCGATATGTGGTTCGGCACGATGTCGATGATGGTCCTGATACCCAGCGCCAGGGCCTCGGAGATCAGCTTCTCGGCCTCCGCGAGGGTGCCGAAGACCGGGTCGATGTCCCGGTAGTCGGCCACGTCGTAGCCGCCGTCGGCCATCGGCGAGGGGTACCAGGGGTTGAACCAGAGGGCGTTGACGCCCAGCTCCGCCAGATAGGGCAGCCGGGACCGCACCCCGGCGAGGTCGCCGGTTCCGTCGCCGTTGCTGTCGGCGAAGCTCCGCGGGTAGACCTGGTAGATGACCGCGCCGCGCCACCAGTTCTCGTCGGCCTCGGGCTGAGGGGTGTCTGCCACGTCAACGTCCTTTCGGGCAGGTGGGACCCCGCCGCCGGCCCCGGGAGGCGGGGATGTGGACAAAGGGGCCGGCGGCGGAGTGCTGTGGGGTGGTGCGTTACGGGAGGAGGCGGTGCGGAGCGGTCAGCCCTTGAGGCTGCCGGCGGTCAGGCCGGACATGATGTTGCGCTGGAAGAGCAGGAAGATCAGCAGCGTCGGCACGGCGGAGATGGCGAGACCGGCGATGATCACGTTCTGCGGGACGCCCTGCGACAGCGAGTTGATGCCGATGTTGATCGGCTGCTTCTTCGGGTCGGGCTCCACCAGCATCGGCCACAGGAAGTCCTTCCAGACGTTCACCACGGCGAAGATGGACACCACCCCGAGGATCGGCCGGGACATCGGCAGCACGATCGACCACAGGGTGCGCAGCGGGCTGGCGCCGTCGATGGCCGCCGCGTGCATCAGGTCCTCGGGGATCGAGTCGAAGAACCGCTTGAGCAGGAAGATGTTGAAGCCGTTGGCGACCGTGGGCAGCCAGATCGCCCAGGGGGTGCCGATCAGGTTCATGTGCAGCACCGGCAGGTCCAGCACCGTCATGTACTGCGGCACCACCAGCACCGCGGCCGGGATCATCAGCGTGGCGAGCATGGCGCCCAGGATCAGCTTGCCCAGAACGGGGCGGAGCTTGGAGATCGAGTACGCGGCCGCCACGTCGAAGACCAGTTGGAAGGCGAGCGCGCCGAACGCGTAGTACATGGTGTTGAAGAGCAGCCGGGCGATCGTGAAGTCCGACCAGGCGTCCTTGAAGTTCCCCGGCTTGGGGTGCTTCGGGAAGAGCGTCGGCGGATTCTGCACCACCTCGGAGGCGGATTTGAAACCACCGGTCACCATCCAGTACAGCGGCCCCACGAAAATCAGGGTGAAGACCACCAGGACCACCGAGAGCACGGTCCAGTAGATGATTTTCCCGCGCCGCCGGCTGAGCGTCGCCGACGAGATCAGGGTGCGGGTCTGCGGAGTGTACGTTGCCATGATCCGTTGTCCCCTCTAGTCGACGTTCTTGCTGAGCCGCGTGTACAGGCCGGAGAACACGGCCAGTACCAGCAGCAGGAAGAGGCCGAGCGCCGCCGCGCTGCCGAAGTTGTTGTAGTTGAAGGCGTACTGGTAAACCATGTAGACGACCGTCATCGTGGAGTTCTCCGGGCCGCCCTTGGTGAGCAGGAAGACATTGGTGAACTCCTGCATGGTCGCCACGATCTGGATCAGCAGCATGAGCGAGAGCACCATGCGGGTCTGCGGGATCGTGACGTGCCAGATCTTGCTCCACAGGCCGGCGCCGTCCAGGTCGGCGGCCTCGTACAGCTCCCCGGGGATGTTCTGCAGCGCCGCCAGATAGATCAGTGTGGCCGCGCCCATGTTCATCCAGGTGGCCGCGATGACCACCGAGATCATCGCGGTGTGCGACGAGTCGAGCCATTGCGACGTCGGCAGGTGCAGCGTCTTCAGCACATGGTTGAAGAGGCCGTAGTCCGGGTTGTAGAAGTACTTGAAGAGCAGCACTCCGGCCACCGGCGGGAGCATCACCGGCAGATAGACCAGAATGCGCAGATAAGCCTGCGCGTGCCGCAGTTCGTTGAGCACGATCGCCACCACGAACGGCACCGCGAAACCGATCACCAGCGCGTAGGCGGTGAATTCACCGGTGTTCTTCCAGGCGGTCCAGAAGTACGGGTCGTGGTAGACGCGGTCGAGGTTCTTCATCCCGACCCACGACGTCACCCCGCGCTTCTTCTCCTGGAAGCTCATGATGACCTCGCGGACCATGGGGTACCACGAGAACATCAGGAAGCAGAGCACCGCCCCGATGAGGAACCCATGGGCCTGCAGATTGCGCCGCAGCTTGCGGCCGTTGCCGGACGGCGCCGGTCCGCCGGTCTGTCCGGCCGGGCGCCTGGCGTGGCGCTTGGTCGTGTTCTCGGGGACGGTCGTCGCCGCCATGGGGTGCTCCTCGGCTGATCGTGGTACCGGAGGTCTGCCGCCGTGGCGGGGGCCGGTCGGGACCGGCCCCCGCGGGCCGCGCTGTTACTGGCTGGCCGCCAGCAGCTGGTTGACCTGCGTCTCGGCGGTGGAGAGCAGCTTGGAGACGTCGGCGCCCTTGTTGGTCAGCACACCGGACATCACCGAGTCGAGCACGGTGTAGATCTTCTGCGCGTTCGGCGGCTCGGGCTTCACCGGGACCTGCGCGTCCACGTACGTCTTGAAGTTGTCGATCGGCACGGTGGCGTTGGCCGTCTTGGTCGCGGTGTCCTTGGCCTTGGAGGCGCCGGTGAAGAAGAACGGCTGCGGCAGGCCGACGGGCAGACCGTCGGTCTTGTTGCGCGGGTAGTTGAACTGGCCCTTCTCCAGGGTCAGGAACTTGAAGTTGACCCAGGCGATGCCGGCCTTGATCTGGTCGGGCGTGGCCGACTTCTTGAACATGTAGTCGGCGCCGCCGAACAGCGCGGTCTTGCCGCCGGGGATCGGCGCCATGCCGATGTCCTCGAACTTCGCCTTGTACTGCTGCACGACCAGCGGGATGTCGTCGGGCGCGCCCACGTACATGCCGATCTTGCCGGTGCCCATCGCCTTCTGCACGTCACCCCACTGCAGACCGGGCGTGGCGGGCATGCTCTTGTCGGTCCAGCGCATGTCGTGCAGCGTGGTCAGGATGCCCTTGGTGCCGTCGTCGTTGAAGGCGGCCTTCTGGCCGCTGTCGTCCACGGCCTTGCTGCCGACGCCGTACATCTCCGACACCAGGTGCCAGCCGCCCTGGTTGCCGGCGCTGTTGTCCATGTAGCCGTTGATGCCCTTGCTGCCCAGCTTGTCCTGGATGACCTTGGCGTCCTGCCGGACCTCGTCCCAGCTGGTCGGCGGCTTGTTGGGGTCGAGACCGGCGTCGGTGAAGATCTTGCGGTTGTAGATCAGACCCATCTGGTAGTTCGACGTCGGCAGGCCGTAGAGCTTGCCGCCGTCCTTGAGGACGGAGAGCACGCCCGGGTCGATGTCCTTGAGGTTCGGGATGGTCTTGTCGTTGACGTACGCCGATATGTCCGCGGCCTGTCCGGCGTCCAGCACCTGCTGGAGGTCGGTCATGTAGGTGTAGAACGCGTCGGTCTGGCTGCCGCCCTGGAGCATGGCCGTGAACTTGGCCGGGTCCTCACAGGGGAAGGCGTCCTTGCTGTTCACCGTGACGTTCGGGTACGTCTTGTTGAACTCGGCGACGTCGTCGATCCACTGCTGACGCTCGGCCTTCTTCGTGGTCGGCGGCTCGCAGTCGACGCTGATCGTCACCTTGGTCTTCGGGTCCAAGGGGGTGCCGGCGCCGGCGCTCGGCTTGCTGCCGGTGTCGCTCTTGTCCTTGCTGCTGGAACACGCGGCTCCGGTCAAACCGATGCCTGCGACCAGCGCAACTGCCACCAGTCTGCGGTAGCGGATTCTGCTCATGATCAAACCCTTCCCCTGAACCACTGCGCGTCGTCGGACTGCACTTGGGACCCCCGCGGCACATGATGCACATGATGCTCGGCGCAGGTGCACGCCGCCGTTTCGGGTTGGCTCAACGTACTTAACCCGATAGATGTCCGCAAGATGTCGCGCGAATTTCGCAAAGACACGACTCGGTTACGACGTCGGCACGCCGCGGAAGCGGAAGCGGATGTGCGGCGGGTGGGGTGGCGGAGGCGCGCGAAGGCCCTCCCGGGGGCGCCGACGGGCCGTCAGGGGGCCTGCGGGGGGCCGGGCGTGACGACGCCGGGGCGGGGAGAAGTCCCCGCCCCGGCGTCGTGTGGGGCCGCTGTGGCTGCCCGGACGTGGTCCGGGCGCCGGTCAGACGTTGGTGCGCGCCTCCGGATGCGGGATACGGGCGGCATGCGGGGCCGGTCCGGTGGAACCGCGTACTACCAGCTCGGGCTCGAAGAACAGCTCGTCGTGGTCGACCGCCGCACCGCTGATCTCCCCGGCGAGCAGGTCGACCGCGGCCCGGCCCATCGCCTCGATCGGCTGCCGGACGGTGGTGAGCGGCGGCTCGGTGCAGTTCATCAGCGACGAGTCGTCGTAACCGATTACCGACACATCTTCCGGTACGGACAGCCGCCGCCTGCGGGCGGCCCTGATGGTGCCCAGGGCGAGCAGGTCGCTGGCGCAGATGAAGGCGGTGATGCCGCGGGACAGCAGCCTGCTGGCCGCCGCCTGGCCGCCCTCCAGCGTGAACAGCGCGTGCTCCACGGTGACCGTCGGATCCACGCGTCGGGCTGCCGCGAGTTTGCGTCGGGACGGCACGTGATCCGGCGGTCCCAGCACCAGCGCGATCCGCTGGTGGCCGAGCGAAATGAGGTGGTTCATGGCCTGTTCGACCGCCACCGCGTCGTCGCAGCTGACCCGTGGGAAGTCGAGATGGTCGATGGCCGCGTTCATCAGCACGGTCGGCAGGTTGCGCTCCGCCAGCCGCGCGTAGTGGTCGTGCGGGGACTCGGCCTGGGCGTAGAGCCCGCCGAAGAAGACCACCCCGGAGACGTGCTGGCTGAGCAGCAGCTCCACGTAGTCCGCCTCCGAGACGCCGCCCGCGGTCTGGGTGCACAGCACCGGCGTGAAGCCCTGCTGGGCGAGCGCTCCGCCGACCACCTCGGCGAAGGCAGGGAAGATCGGGTTCTGCAGCTCGGGCATGACCATGCCGACCAGCCGGGCGCGTTCCCCGCGGAGCTGGGTGGGCCGTTCGTATCCGAGCACGTCAAGGGCGGTGAGGACCGCGGCCCGGGTCGCGTCGGAGACGCCGGGTTTCCCGTTCAGCACACGGCTGACGGTGGCCTCGCTCACCCCGACCTTCTTTGCCACCTCGGCAAGTCGTCGTGTCATGCCGTCGATTCTAGTACAGGTGGCGCAAGTTTCTTGCGGGCTATTTGCGGGATCTCTGCAAGTCATCCAAGTTTTGCGAAATCCGATCGCCATCTTGCTGGCCCGTGTCCGGCATCCCCAGGTTGCGCGTCAGCCGTGCGACTCCCGCAGATGCAGCGCCCGCAGCGCGATCTCGGTGGCGAACCGCTCGTCGGGGTGCGCGAGTTGGTCGCCGAAGGCGCGGTCGAGGATCCGGATCCGGTAGCGGACCGTCTGCGGGTGCACCCCGAGCTGCTCGGCGACCTGCGCGGCCGTGCCGCGGGTGGTCAGCCAGATCCGCAGGGTCTCGATCAGCCGGGCCCGCTGGGTGGCGGTCAGCCCGACCAGCGGTCCGAGGTACCTCTTGGCGATCTGCCCGATCAGCGCCGGGTCGCCCAGCAGCCACAGCGGCAGCAGATGGTCCTCGCTCAGCGCCACCGGCCGGTCGTCGATGATCCCGGCGTCGGCGAGCGCCAGGGTGTGCCGCGCCCAGCGCAGCGAGTCCGCGGCCTCGCTCAGCGAGGTGGTCAGCCCGACGGCCGCCCGGCAGCCGTGCAGTGCGGTGTCCAGCGCGGCCCGGCGCTCCGGGGTGAGCGGCCCCGGCACCAGCAGATGCGGTTCGGGGTCGGCGAAGTCCAGCAGGATGTCCCGGTCCAGCGCCGACTTGGCCGGGCGGGTGTCGGCGGCGATCGCCACCAGCGTCACCTCCTCGGGCAGCGGCCACGCGGAGTGCTCGGCGAGTTCGGCCAGCGCGCTGCGGGCCACCGAGGCGCCGTTGAGGATCCGGCGCAGCAGCCGGCGCCGCCGGTTGTCGGGTTCCTCGCCCAGCTCCGCCATCGCCTGGACATAGCCCTCGCGGGAGAGTTCGGCCAGATCGCCCATGTACGCGAAGAGCGCGTCGGCGAAGGTGAGCATGAAGGACGCGGAGAGGTTGTAGCGGCGGCCGACGCTGCGCACCCGGCGCAGTGCGACCTGGCAGCCGACGCGGTAGGCCGCCTGCAGATTGTCCAGGCTCCGGCCCTCGTACGCCTCGAACCGGCCGAACTGGCGGCACAGGTCGTCGCGTAAGGCGGTGGTCGCGGTGGGCGCGGCGACCCGGTCCACGAATGTGGCGATGGCCTGCTCGATCCCTATCCTGACCACCCGCGCGTTGGGTCCCTCCATGAGATGGCCGTATTCCGGGATCGTCGTGACGATTTCCGTGGCCATCTCTTTTAAAAGACTCGGGAGTTCGGGACGCATGATGGCCGCGAACTCCCGGGGAATCGGACCGAGCGGTTCCGCCTGCTCCGGTGTCTGTCGCGTTACCGTCATCCCCGTCCCCACCCTTCCCCGCCCGTTGATCGTGGCTCGCTGAAACATAGACCACCCGTGCACAGAGCGCAGCACCTCGGACACGGAAACGTTCT
Organism: Streptomyces sp. NPDC051976; assembly: GCF_040680795.1. Classification (NCBI taxonomy): domain Bacteria; kingdom Bacillati; phylum Actinomycetota; class Actinomycetes; order Kitasatosporales; family Streptomycetaceae; genus Streptomyces; species Streptomyces sp. NPDC051976. The sequence continues at coordinate 38,107 of NZ_JBFAXL010000029.1, read as the reverse complement.
CGCCCGCCTGGCGGTTGGCCGCGGAACGACCATGCCGGCGATCTTCCGTGGCTGGTTCCGTTCCGTCGCCATGATCGCCCGTACTGCTCACTCCTTTATAAAAACGCCTGGTCCGATGTGGGTTCCGTGACAGAAAAATACCCGGGAGTAAGGTCCGGCGGAGAATCTTGGCCGGGATTATTGCGCCCCCGGGTTACCCGTGCGTAACGTCCCTCACCGCAAGGGCAACCGAGCGCAATCGGTACCGCATCCAGGTAGTGAGTCGTAACCGAATTCCCGCCTGCACAGAGCGCGGACTGGGTTCTCTGAAGGTATCGGTACTCAATCTCCCAGGAAGGATCAACCAATGCGCAAGTTCTCCAGGACGGCGGCGGGCACCGCGGTGACGGGCGCCGCGTTCATCGCCGCGATCGGCCTCGCCGCGAGTCCGGCGTCCGCCGCGGTCTCGTCGGTGGTGGTCAGTGGAAGAAGCTCCACGGGAGCCGTCACGGCGACCGCGAGCGCCCCCACCCTGACCGACAACACCACGGGCACCAAGCTCACCTGCACCTCGGCCGCCGCGTCGGCCAGCATTCCGAACGGCACGCACGCGGGGCCCGCCCCCGTGAAGGTGGGCACCATCACCGCGGCCACCTGGAACACCTGCAAGTTGAACAGCATCACGTTCTCGGTCACGTCCAACTCCCTGCCGTGGAACGTCAACATCACCAACGTCACGGACGCGAGCGGCAACACGCCCGGCTCGCTGACCGGTGTGGTGGCCAAGCTGTCGGGTCTGTGCACCGCGACGATCACGGGCTCCGTGACCGGCCACTACTCCAACTCCACCCACACCCTGGTCATCGACAACGGCACCCTCACGGTGTCCGGCGTCTCCGGGCTCTGCCTCGGCCTGATCAACAACGGCGACTCGGTCACCTACAAGGCCAACTACGTCGTCACCCCGTCGACGCTGGCCATCAACGCCAGCTGACCCGGAGCCGTTCCGCCGCGCGGGTGCCGCGCGGCGCACGGCCGGAGCACACCTCTGAGGGCCCCGGCGGCCGGCCGCCGCCGGGGCCCCCGCCGGATCGGCGACCACGCAACGGACGACAAAATTCCGGCTGGCATTTGTCGTCCGGTGACAAGAAACGGTGCCGCGCGAGGGCTCCGTGATTCCGGTCGGTTCGCTCACTTGTCCGGCCTTATTACCCGACCGTAATGTCCTGCGTCGCCGACGCCTGCCTGAGGAGTGTCCACGATGAGGGGTGCCGTGAGCACGCGCCGTACGGTGCGGTTCGCCGCCGTCGCGACGGCCGCGCTCGTGGCGGGGCTGCTGCCCGGCACCGACTCGGTGGCCAGCGGTCCCGACGGCACGGTGCACGTCGGCTACGCGTGCGCGTTTCCGTCGGGTGCGTCCAGCACGTCGGGTACGTCGGGTACGCCAAGTACGTCGGGCCCGTCCGGCACCTCCGGCACGCAGGAGGTCGACGTCGCCCTCACCCAGGACTTCCCGTCGAGCGGTGTGGTCGGCAAGGACATCCAGCCGGGCCCGCTCACCGCCGCCGTGACCGTGCCCAAGGAGGCGGTCGCCGCGCTGCTGCCCGCGGGCACCGCCGCGGTCAGCGGGACCGCGGCACTCACCGCGGCCGTCACCGAGGGCACGTCGAAGGCGGCCGCCGAGTGGCCGGGACTGACCGCCCCCGAGGCGCCAGCCGGCGACGGCGACCTGGTCCTCACCTTCGGCGGTACGGTGCCGCCGCTGACGGTCACCGCCGCAGGTCAGGTGCGGTTCACCGCAGGGCGGTTGAGCCTGACCCTGCACCCGCGGACCGGCCAGGCGACCCCGCCGCCCGGCGGCACGCCCCCGGGCACACCCGGCACGGCGCCCACCACCACCGCGGACACCACCGGCACCCCCGCGGCCGGCGGCGCCCCGCAGGTCACCATCGCCCCCAGGACCGCGCTCGCCGACCTCACCGGCACCTGCGTACCGAAGGACGGCACGCCGACCCTGCTCGGCACCGTGCCCGTCACGAGCACCTCGCGCGGGGCCACCACCCCTTCGCGCGCGCCCGGCGGCCCGGCTACCGGCACCGCCGGGAACAGCGACCCCCGCCCGGTGGGCGGCGGCGCCACCGACCCGGCCACGAGCGGCCACAGCGGCACCATCCATGTGACCCCGCCGCCGCACTCGGGACTGCACGACTGCCCGGCGCCGCCGTCCGGCAGTCCCGACCCGGCGATCATCGCCCAGCAGCACCGCCCGCCCGGCGCGGTCGTCACCCCCGGCCCCGGCGACCCGCCCTTCCCGCCGTACTCCCAGTGCGGATTCGTCACCGGATACGCCAATGTCGGGAAACTGCGCGGCGCGGCGGTCGTCAACGATTTACGGCAGCACCCGCAGCTGGTGAATGTCGTCCAGAAGTCCATCGCCTCCGACTTCTCCTCCGACGACCCCACCCAGTGGTATTTCGAACTGGACTCCATCGCCAAACTGAGCCTGCCGCCCGCCGACTCCACCTTCCTCACCTACGGGTTCGTGCCGACAACCGCCAAGATGTCGATGGTGCCGCGCGGTCTGATGACCGTCGTCACCGTCGGCGCCGGAACGCTCGGCACCATCAGCACCAGCACCATCTACGGCCAACTCGACCTGCGGCTCTACGACGTCAAGGTCAACGGGGTGCCGCTGGACGTCGGCCCGGACTGCCACACCGTGCGGCCGCTGGACCTCAAGCTCGTCGGCTACGACCGCAGTTCGCTGACCGGGGTGCCCACCAGGCCGCAGGACTACAGCGTGCAGACCGGCGGCCCGCTGGCCCAGGACGAGCTGTTCATCCCCGCCTTCACCGGCTGCGCCTCCCACGGCGAGGACCTCGACGCCCTGTTCACCTCGTCGGTATCCGGCCACGGCAACTCGCTCAACCTCATCCAGGGTCCGCTGTGCGTCCCCGTCGCGCAGTCCGGATGCGATCCCGAGATCGCCTTTCCGGAACCGCCGCACCACTGACCGCCGTCCGTCCCCGCCTCCGGGAGGTGCAATGGGAATCGAAGTGATCGTCGAGGGCCTGACGAAGTCCTTCGGCAGGCAGACCGTCTGGCAGGACGTGACGCTCACGCTGCCGCCCGGTGAGGTCAGCGTGATGCTCGGCCCGTCAGGAACCGGCAAGACCGTCTTCCTGAAGTCCGTGATCGGCCTGCTCAAACCGGAACGCGGCCGGGTGCTCGTCGGTGGCGTCGACATGGTCAACAGCCCCGAGCGCGACATCTACGAGGCCCGCAAGCTCTTCGGCCTGATGTTCCAGGACGGTGCCCTGTTCGGCTCGATGAACCTCTTCGACAACATCGCCTTCCCCTTGCGCGAGCACACCCGCAAGAAGGAGTCGGAGATCCGCCGCATCGTCATGGAGCGGATGGACATGGTCGGCCTGCTCGGCGCCGAGGGGAAGCTGCCCGGCGAGATCTCCGGCGGCATGCGCAAGCGCGCCGGGCTGGCCCGCGCCCTCGTCCTCGACCCGCAGATCATCCTGTGCGACGAACCGGACTCCGGCCTCGACCCGGTCCGCACCTCGTACCTCTCGCAACTGCTGATCGACCTCAACGCGCAGATCGACGCCACCATGCTGATCGTCACCCACAACCTCGACATCGCCGCGACCGTGCCCGACAACATGGGCATGCTCTTCCGGCGCGAGCTGGTCGCCTTCGGCCCCCGCGAGCTGCTGCTGACCAGCGACGAGCCGGTCGTACGGCAGTTCCTCAGCGGGCGGCGGGCCGGGCCGATCGGGATGTCCGAGGAGAAGGACGAGGCGACCCTCGCCCGCGAGCAGCTCAGCGGCGCCGACACGCGGCCCGCGCCGCGCCGGGTGGCGCCGCAGCTCGAACCCACCCCGGGGCTGCCACCGCGGCAGGCCGTACAGCGGCGCAGGGCGCGGGTGCTGGCCATGTGGGACCAACTGCCCGCCGCCGCACGGGAAGCCGTACAGTCCGGGCTCGCCCCGGTGCAGGGGGAGCCCGCATGACCGCGCCCGTCCGCGCCCCCGCGCCGCGCCGTACGATCCCCGGCACCGGGGCGCTGCGCGAGACCGGCCAGCTGATGACGCTCGCCGCCACGACCGTCCGTGACACCTTCCGGGGGCCGTTCCAGATGCGCGAACTCGTCGAGCAGTTCTGGTTCGTGGCGAGTGTGACGATCCTGCCCGCGGCGCTGGTGTCCATCCCGTTCGGCGCCGTCATCGCCCTGCAAGTGGGCTCACTCGCCCAGCAGTTGGGCGCCCAGTCGTTCACCGGCGGGGCCAGTGTGCTGGCCGTCATCCAGCAGGCGAGCCCGCTGATCGTGGCGCTGCTCATCGCGGGCGCCGGCGGCAGCGCCATCTGCGCCGACCTCGGCTCCCGCAAGATCCGCGAGGAGCTGGACGCGATGGAGGTGATGGGCGTCTCGCCGGTGCAGCGGCTGATCGTGCCGCGGGTGCTGGCCACCATGCTCGTCGCGGTCTTCCTCAACGGCCTGGTCTCGGTGGTCGGCACCGCCGGCGGCTACTTCTTCAACGTGATCATCCAGCACGGCACGCCCGGCGCGTACCTGTCCAGCTTCTCGGCCCTCGCGCAGCTCCCCGACCTCTACATCAGCGAGTTCAAGGCCCTGGTCTTCGGCTTCATCGCGGGCATCGTCGCCGCCTACCGCGGACTGCACCCCAAGGGCGGCCCCAAGGGCGTCGGCGACGCGGTGAACCAGTCGGTGGTCATCACCTTCCTGCTGCTGTTCTTCGTCAACGTGGTGCTCACCGCGATCTACCTGCAGCTCGTCCCGCAGAAGGGAGCCTGAGCGATGGCACTCCTCGACAAGGACGCCCCTGCCTCGGAACCGCCCCCGCCGCGCGAGGAGCGCCGGTGGCGGCCGGCCCGCTGGCTGCGCTGGCTCGACGAGACCGGCGACCACTTCATCTTCCACGTCACCGCCGTGCTGTGGATCCCGCGCACCCTGCGCCGCTACCTCAAGGAGGTGCAACGCCTGCTCGCCGAAGTGGTGTTCGGCAGCGGCGGCCTCGGCGTCATCGGCGGCACCGTCGGCGTGATGATCGGCATGACCCTCGCCACCGGCACCGTCGTCGGCCTCCAGGGCTACGCGGCGATGAACCAGCTCGGCACCGCCGCCTTCACCGGCTTCATCTCCGCCTACTTCAACACCCGCGAGATCGCCCCGCTGGTCGCCGGACTCGCCCTGTCCGCCACCGTCGGCGCCGGGTTCACCGCCCAGCTCGGCGCGATGCGGATCAACGAGGAGGTCGACGCGCTGGAGGGGATGGGCGTACGCAGCATGCCGTACCTCGTCACCACCAGGATCATCGCCGGCGTGGTGGCGATCGTGCCGCTCTACGGCATCGGGCTGCTCAGCAGCTACGTGGCGTCCCGGCTGGTCACCGTGCTCGTCAACGGCCAGTCGCCCGGCACCTACGACCACTACTTCAACCTGTTCCTGTCACCGCAGGACGTGCTGCTGTCCACGCTCAAGGTGCTGATCTTCAGCGTCATCGTGATCCTCGCGCACTGCTACTACGGCTTCACCGCCAAGGGCGGCCCGGCAGGCGTCGGCATCGCCGTCGGCCGCTCGGTGCGCAACGCCATCGTGATCATCAGCATCACCGACTTCTTCCTCAGCCTGGCGATCTGGGGCGCCACCACGACCGTACGGGTGGCGGGATGACCAGTACCGACGCCCGCACCGGCACCGCCGCGCCGCTCGCGCCGCACCGTCACGAGCGCGCCGCCACCGCCCGCCGCAGGACCGCCGGGATCGTCTTCCTGCTGGTGCCCGCGCTGCTGGCCTGGCTGGCGGTCGCCGTCTACGACAAGACGTTCACCGACTCCGCGACCGTGCGCGTGGAGACCGGCAGCGTCGGCAACGAGATGCACCCGGGCGCGGACGTGAAGCTGCGCGGCGTCGTCGTCGGCCGGGTGGCGTCGATCAGCGCCGACGGCGACGGCGCCCGGCTCACCCTCGCCCTCGACCCGGGCCAGCTGAAGCGCATCCCCGCCGGGGTCACCGCGCAGATGCTCCCCACCACCCTGTTCGGCGAGCGCTTCGTGGCCCTCGTCCCGCCGGCGGGCACCCCCGCCGGCGGCCCGACGCTCGCCGCGCACAGCACCATCCCGCAGGACCGCTCCAGCGACGCCGTGGAACTCCAGCAGGTCCTGGACAACGTGCTGCCGCTGCTGACCGCCGTGCAGCCGCAGAAGCTCGCCGCCACCCTCAACGCGGTCGCCACCGCCCTCCAGGGCCGCGGCACCCAGCTCGGCACCACCCTGGTCCAGCTCGACCGCTACCTGACCAAACTCAACCCCCAACTGCCGGTGCTCAACGACGACATCAAGCAGCTCGTGACCGTCAGCCGGATCTACGACACCGCGGCGCCCGGCATCGTGCAGGCCCTCACCGACTTCACCCGGACCAGCGGCACCATCGCTGAGCAGCAGGCCAATCTGTCCACCCTGTACGGCAGCGCGACCACCACCGCCCAGGACCTGACCACCTACCTGCGGCAGAACAAGGACAACATCATCCGGCTGTCGGCCGACAGCCGCGGCACCCTCGGGCTGCTCGCGAAATACGCCCCGTCCTTCCCGTGCACCCTGCGCACCCTGGCCGCCTTCGTCCCCGTCATGGACAAGGCGCTCGGCAAGGGCACGGGGGAGCCCGGGCTGCACGTCGACGTGACCAGCGTCCCGTCCCGCGGCAGGTACCTGCCGGGCAAGGACACCCCGGTGTACGGCGCGAGCGGCGGCCCGCAGTGCTACCCGGTCCCGTACACCGGCCGGGGGACCGCGCCGCTGGCCAACTCCCCGCAGGAGAACGAGCTTGTCAACGAACTGCTGGCGCCCGGCATGAACACCGACCCCGGGACGCTGCCGGACTGGAGCAGCCTGCTGACCGGGCCGGTCTACCGCGGGGCGGAGGTGACCGTGAAGTGAAGCGCCGCAGCCTCGTCGGACCGGTCGTCAAGTCGCTGATCTTCATCCTGGTCACGGCGCTCGCCACCGCGGTGCTCGCGGTCAGCATCGCGGGCGCCGGAGTCGGCGACACCACCGGCTACAACGCCCGGTTCACCGACACCACCGGGCTGGCCTCCGGCGACAGCGTCCGGATCGCCGGGGTCAAGGTCGGCCAGGTCGACTCGATCAAGGTGGTCGACCGGCGGATCGCCCAGGTGCACTTCTCCGTCCAGCGCGACCGCAGACTGCCCGCATCCGCGACGGCCACCATCAAGTACCTCAACATGGTCGGCCAGCGGTACATCGACCTCCAGCAGGGCACGGGGCCGGTCGGACAGACGCTGGCCCCCGGCGCGACCATCCCGCTCTCCCGCACCACCCCCGCGCTCGACCTCACCGAGCTGTTCAACGGCTTCCAGCCGCTCTTCCAGGGCCTGTCGCCGGGGGACGTCAACCAGCTCGCGGGCGAGATCATCCAGGTGCTCCAGGGCGAGGGCGGCACCGTGGACTCGCTGCTGAGCAACGTCGGTTCGCTCACCACCACCCTGGCCGCCAAGGACAAGGTGATCGGCCAGGTCATCGACAACCTCAACGCGGTGCTGACCACCGTCAACACCCGTGAGACGGGCTTCAACGACCTGGTGGCCACCCTCCAGGAACTGGTCACCGGCTTCTCCTCCGACCGGGAGCCCATCGGCCAGTCCATCAGCGCCCTCTCGCAGCTCACCACCAGTACGGCGGGGCTGCTGCAGGACGGACGGGAGCCGCTCAAGGACTCCATCGCCCAACTCGGCAGGCTCTCCACCAATCTGGCCGACAGCACCCCGCAACTCCAGGACTTCCTGCGGAAGACGCCGCAGAAGTTCCAGACCATCGGCCGCCTCGCCTCCTACGGCTCCTGGCTCAACCTCTACCTGTGCGAGGCGAAGGTGACCGGGGTGACCACGGCCGACGGCAGCAGGCCGCCCACCGGCATAGCGATCACCGAATCGAGGTGCCGGTCATGAACCGCCCCCGCCTCCGTCCGCGCATACGCCTCCGTCCCCGGATCCGGCTGCGGAACCCGGCCCGCCGCGGCCGCCCCCTCTTCCGCCCGATGCGCGAGCGCAACCCCGTCGTCGTCGGCGCCGTCGGCCTGCTGGTGCTCGCGCTGACCGGCCTGGTCGCGTACAACGCCCAGGCGCTGCCGCTGATCGGCGGCGGCACCACGTACAGCGCCGCCTTCACCGAGGCCGCCGGGCTCAAGCCGGGCAACGAGGTGCGGGTCGCGGGCGTCAAGGTCGGCAAGGTGACCGCAGTCTCGCTGGACGGCGACCAGGTCAAGGTGGCCTTCCGGGTACGTCACACCTGGATCGGCGACGCGAGCACCGCCGCCATCGGCATCAAGACGCTGCTCGGCGAGAAGTACCTGGCCGTCGACCCGCTCGGCAACCGCGCCCAGGACCCCGGACAGCGCATCCCCAGGAGCCGCACCACCTCGCCGTACGACGTCACGCAGGCACTCGACGGGCTCGGCAACACCCTCGGCGCGATCGACACCCGGCAGCTCGCGGCGAGCTTCCGCACCATCTCCGACACCTTCAGGAACACCCCGGCATCGGTGCGCAGCGCCGCCGACGGCCTGTCGTCGCTGTCGCGGACCATCTCCAGCCGGGACGCCCAACTCGCCGACCTGCTCAGCGGAAGCAAGCAGCTCACCAAGACGCTCGCCGACCAGAACACCCGCTTCCAGACCCTGCTGTCCGACGGCGACCTGCTGCTCGGCGAGATCCAGAAGCGGCGCGACGCCATCCACACCCTGCTCACCGGCACCCAGAACCTCGGCACCCAGCTGAACGGCCTGGTCGCCGACAACGACCGGCAGCTCGCGCCCACCCTGGACGCGCTCGACCGGGTCACCGGGGTGCTGCTCACCAACCAGTCCAGTCTCGACCGGGCGCTCGCCCTGGCGGGCCCGTACTACCGGCTGGTCGGCAACGCCCTGGGGAACGGTCGCTGGTTCGACAGCTATCTGTGCGGGCTGGTGCCCAAGGACTACCTGCCCGCGGGCACCCCGCCGAAGACCGGGTGCATGCCGCCCAAGGCCACAGGAGGCCAGTCATGAGGGCGTCACCGTCGCGGTGGCGGCGGCTCGCCGCGCTCGGCACCGCGCTGGCGGTCGTCGTCGGCGCCGCCGTCGCCGGGGGAGTGCTGCTCTTCGGCGGCCCCGGCGGCACCCACGTCACCGCGTACTTCGACCACGCCGTCGGTGTCTACGCGGGCTCCGACCTGCGGGTGCTCGGCGTCAAGGTCGGCACCGTCGACTCGGTGACGCCGCAGGGCACCCGGGTGAAGGTGGAACTCAGCCTCGACCACGGGGTCAAGGTGCCCGCGGACGCGGGCGCCGTGGTGGTGGCCCCCAGCGTGGTGGCCGACCGCTACGTCCAGCTCACCCCCGCGTACACCGGCGGTCCGCGGCTGGCCGACCACGCCGTCATCCCGGCGGCGCGCACCGCCACCCCGGTCGAGATCGACCAGCTCTACGCCAGCGTCACCGCCCTCAGCAAGGCCCTCGGCCCCGGCGGGGCCAACGCCACCGGCGCGCTGTCGGACCTGCTGGACACCGGCGCCCGCAACCTCGACGGCAACGGCAGGGCGATCGGCAGCAGCATCGCCCAGCTCGGCCAGGCCGCGAAGACCCTCGACAGCCACAGCGGCGACCTGTTCGCCACCCTCTCCTACCTCCAGTCCTTCACCACCATGCTGAAGAACAACGACGGCAAGGTCCGCGCGGCCGCCACCCAACTCTCCACCGTCACCGGCTTCCTCGCCCAGGACAAGGAGGACCTCGGCGGCGCCCTGCACCAGCTCTCCACCGCGCTCGGCCAGGTCAAGACCTTCATCAAGGACAACCGGAGCCGGCTGAGCACCAGCGTCGCCAAGCTCGCCCCGATCACCCAGACCCTGGTCGACCAGCGCGCCTCCCTGGCCGAACTCCTCGACACCGCGCCGCTGGCCGCCGACAACGTGCTGAACGCGTACGACCCGCGGCACGGCACCCTCGACGGCCGCGCCGACATCAACGAACTCAGCATGGGCGGCAGTGTCGACCCGGCGTCGGACACCACCGCACTGGTACCGGCCGCCCCCGGCACCAGAACCCTGCCGCTGCCGCTGCCACCGGTCGGCACCGTCTACACCGGCGGCGCCAAGGCGTCCGGCGCGACTAAGGGAGCGGGGCGGTGAGGCGGGGCACGGCGGCGGTGGCCGCGAGCGTGGCGCTCGGACTCACCCTGGGCGGCTGCGCGTTCGGCGGGGTGCAGAACATCCCGCTGCCCGGCGGCGCCGACCTCGGCAGCCACCCCTACACCGTCAGAGCCCGGTTCGCTGACGTCCTCGACCTGGTGCCCCAGGCGTCGGTACGGGTCAACGACGTGGCCGTGGGCCGGGTCACCAAGATCGCGCTCGGCCCCGACGGCTGGTCGGCCGTGGTCACCATGAAGGTCAACGGCAAGGTCCACCTGCCCGCCAACGCCTACGCGCACCTGGAGCAGTCCAGCCTGCTCGGCGAGAAGTACGTCCAGCTCTCCGGCCCCAGCGGCACCGAGGCGGCCACCGGCACCCTCGCCGACGGCGCCAGCATCCCGCTGTCGCACACCAACCGGAACCCGGAGGTCGAGGAGGTCTTCGGCGCCCTGTCGATGCTGCTCAACGGCGGCGGCGTCAGCCAGCTCAAGACGATCTCCGTGCAGCTGAACAAGGCGCTCACCGGCAACGAGCCGCAGATCCGCTCGATGCTCTCGCAGGTGAACACGCTGGTCTCCGACCTCGACACCCACAAGCAGGACATCACCGACGCCCTCGACGGCGTCAACGCGCTGTCCGCCACACTCGCCGCGCGCGACCAGAAGATCGGCACCGTACTGACCGGGCTCAGCCCCGGGCTGAAGGTGCTGGAGCAGCAGCGCGGCTCGCTGGTCACCATGCTCCGCGCGCTCGACACCCTGTCCGGCGTGGCGGTGGACACCGTCAACAAGAGCAAGGACGACATGGTCGCCGACCTCAGGGCGCTCGCGCCCACCCTGCAACGGCTCGCCGACGCGGGCAAGGCGCTGCCCGACTCCCTCCAGGTGCTGGTCACCTACCCGTTCACCGACGAGGTGATCAACGGCGTCAAGGGCGACTACCTCAACATCTACCTGGACCTGACCGCGGCCCCCGGCACCCAGCTCATCCCCGAGATGCCGTCGTCGGGCAACGTCTACCCGCCGCCGCCCGACCAACCACAGGCGTCCAAGGCCCAGTTGGACAAGAGGCTGCGCAAGGCGGGCATCCCGCTGCCGCTTCCCCCGGTCACGGGGTCCGCACGGAGCGGAGGCCGCTGATGCTGACCCGCGCCACCGTGCTGAAGAACCTCGCCTTCCTGCTGATCGCCGTCCTCGTGCTCGGTTACATCGGCGTCAGGTACGCCGACCTCGGCCGCTATGTGGGCCTGCGCGGCTACTACACGGTGAAGGTCGAACTCCCGGAGGCGGGCGGTCTGTTCGAGCACGCCAACGTCACCTACCGCGGTGTCTCGGTCGGCCGGGTCGGCCCGATCACCCTCACCGACGACGGTGTCGAGGCGCAGTTGCGGATCAACGACTCCGCGCCGCACATCCCGTCCCACCTCAAGGCCGTCGTCGCCAGCCTCTCCGCGGTCGGCGAGCAGTACATCGACCTGCGCCCCGACACCGACGCGGGACCGTATCTGCGCGACGGCTCCCGGGTGGCCGAGGCCGACACCACCGTCCCCGCCCCCGTCACCAACCTGCTCACCAGCGTCAACGACCTGGCCGGGTCCGTACCGCTGCACTCGCTGCAAACGGTCGTCGACGAGTTCGGCAACGCGTTCAGCGGGCAGGGCGACAACCTGCAGTCGCTGCTCGACGCCGGCGGCCGGTTCATCTCCGCGGCCGACGCCAACCTGCCGGGCGACACCACGCTGATGGTCGACGGGCGGACCGTGCTGCGCACCCAGGCCGACGAGGGCGACGCCATCAAGTCCTTCGCGACCAGCGCCAGTCAGCTCGCCGCGCAGCTCAACACCTCCGACACCGACCTGCGGCGGCTGATCGAGGCCGCGCCCGAGGCGGCGGGCCAGGTCACCGCGCTGCTGCGGGACGTCGGCCCGCAGCTCAGCGTGGTGCTCGCCAATCTGCTGACCACCTCGGACGTGGCGGTCACCCGGCAGCGCGGCATCGAGGAGTTCCTGGTGAAGGTGCCGCAGGTGGTCGCCGCCGGGTCGACGGCCATCGACAGCAAGGGCGCCCACTTCGGCCTGGCCGTCACCTTCTTCGCGCCGCTGCCCTGCACCTCGGGCTACGGCGGCACCACCTACCGCAACGGCCTGGACACCGCGGCGCCCGCCACCGCCCTCAACACCGCGGCCCGCTGCACCGCGCCGCCGTCCTCCGGCACCGATGTCCGCGGCTCCGCCAACGCGCCGGGCGGCGGCGGTGTCCCGGTCCCGGCCCAGCCCGGCTCGGTGCTGCCGACCGCCACCACCTACGGGACGCCCACCAGCGGCGGGTACGGAGGCGTGTCGCCCCCGCTGCCCGGCGCGCTCGCGCTGCCGTCGCTGCCGACCGGGAGCTCCGGCACCATGGCGGACCTGCTGGGTCTGGGGAACCGGCCGTGAGGGCCCCGCGGTTCACCCGCGCTCGCGCCGCCCGCGCCGCCCGCGCCGCCCTCGGCGCCAACCGCCGTGTCCGGCGCACCGCGTGGGGTACGGCGTGGGCCGTCGCCGCCGTGCTCTGCGCGCTGTCCGCCTGGTCCTACGCGGACACCCGCGGCGACTCCGCGCTCGGCTACGCCAAGGCCCGCGACACCGTACTGGCCGCCGGACAGCGGGACATCACCCGGCTGAACACCGTCGACGCCGCACACCTCGACCGCGACCTCGGCGGGTGGCTGGACGCGACGACCGGGCCGCTGCACGACCAGCTGTCACGTACGCACACCGCCGACACCGCCGCACTGAAGGCGTCCGGCACCTCCACCCGGGGCACGGTCACCGACGCGGCGGTCACCGAACTCGACACCCGGGCCGGTACGGCGAAGGTCATCGCGACCGTGCAGGTCCGGATCGCGCCCCGGAGCGGCACGGCCACCACCGACCGCAAGCGGTTCGAGGCGGGCCTGTCCCGTACCCCGGACGGCTGGAAGCTCACGGCGCTCACCGCCGTGCCGGTCGGCGCGAGTTAGGGAGAGGCGGACAGCGTGAGCACCACCAGCGAACCGGCCCCGGACATCACGATCCCGGCGCCGCGCACCTCCCCGGAGAACGCCCCACCGCCCGAACGGCGGCGCCGCTGGCGGCGGTTGACGGCGTGGACCCGGCGGGGTCCGGCCGGGGGACGTGGCCCCGAGCCCGCCGGGGAGCCCGGCGGTGGATCGGCCGCGGAGTCCGGCGGCGCGCCCGGCCGGGCGTGGCTGCGCCGACCCACCCGCCGGACGGCGGCCGTCGCCGCGCTGGCCGCGCTGCTGCTGGCGGCCGGCGGGCTGCGGTACGCCGACCACCGGCTGGCCGATCCGGCCGCCGCCGGAAACCGGGCGCTCACCGACAGCGCCGCCACCGACCGGGTGACCGGCGACGTCAGCAACGCCTTGGGCAAGATCTTCGCCTACACCCCCGACAGCACCGCCGCCACCGAGCAGGCCGCCCGCGATCTGCTCGACGGGACCGCGGCCCGCCAGTACCAGGCGCTCTTCGCGCAGATCCGGCAGCGCGTGGGGGAGCAGCAACTCACCCTCACCACACGGGTGGTGCGGGCGGGCGTCGTGACGCTCACCGCCGACCGGGCCCGGCTGCTGGTCTTCCTCGACCAGACCGCCCAGCGCAAGGGCGCCCCCGCCACCAGCGCCGCCGCCCAGCTCTCCGTCACCGCCCGGCTCGAAGGCGGCCAGTGGCGGATCACCGACCTCACGGCCCGCTAGGAGGCAGGCAGATGGCACGCAACCCCCTCAAGGGCCTCCCCGCCCGGCGCGCCCCGCGCCATCCGCTGCTCGCGGTGGCGCTCGCCCTGGCCGTGGCCGCCGCGGTCGCGGCGGCGCTCACCGGATGGTCCTGGTACGGCGCCGCGCACGACGACGACGCGGCCTTCGCCAGGACCCGCGACACCGTACTGGCCGCGGGCGAGCAGGCCGTGCAGAACATGAACACCCTCGACCACGGCGACCTCGACCACGGCCTGGACATCTGGGAGAGCTCCACCACCGGCGACCTGCACACCCAACTGGTCCAGGGGCGGGCCGACTTCGAGAAGCAGGTCGCCCAGGCGCAGACGGTGAGCACCGCGAAGGTGCTCTCCGGCGCGGTCACCGAACTCGACACCAGGACGGGCAGGGCCAGCGTGATGATCGCGCTGCGGATCACCGTCGTGGCGCCCAGCGCCAAGCCCGCGGTCAAGGAGAGCCGGATGCTCGGCGAACTCACCCGCACCTCCACCGGCTGGAAGCTCAGCGCCCTCGGACAGGCGCCGATGGGCGACAGCGCGGCCTCCCCGCAGCAGCCGTCGCCGCAGCCGTCAGCCGGTCAGTAAGCCGTACGAGAGGACCGCCGCCATGTCGACGACCCGCCACCTCATCAACCGCCAACGCAGGCTGGCCGCCGCCCCGCCGACCCGGGAGCGCCCCGCCGCCCGCCCCCGCCCGGGCACCCCGGGCACCGCGCCACCGGTCGCGGTGGAGGAGCCGGTCGAGGCACCGGCTCCTGACGAGCCCGAGCGGGCCGACGCGGTCGACGAGCCCGTACGCGCCCCGCGCCGCACCCGGCCGCGGCGCGCCACCGTCCTCACCGCTGCCCTCGCGCTGCTCACCGTGCTGCTCGGCGGCCTCGCCGCCTGGTCCGCGAGCCGGGCCTCGGCGCTGCACGATTCGGTCGCCACCGGCAACACCGCGCTCACCGACACCGCCCGCACCAGTGAGGTCAAGGGCACCATCGCCCAGGACGTGAACGCCGTCTTCTCCTACGACTACGCCGACACCGCCCGCACCGACAGCGCCGCCAAGAGGGTGCTGACCGGCCGGGCCGTACAGCAGTACGCCACCATGCTCGCCCAGGTGCGCGCCCAGGCCCCGGCGCAGAAGCTGGTGCTCACCACGACCGTCACCGACACGGGCGTGGAGTCCCTCACCGCCGACCGCGCCCGGCTGCTGGTCTTCGCCGACCAGCGCAACACCGCCACCGCCAAATCCGCCACCCCCGCGTCCACCACCTACGCCGCCGCGATGTTCGCCGTGGACGCCGTCCGCCAGGACGGCACCTGGAAGATCGCCGCCATCGACACCTTCGGCTGAAGAGGAGGGTGAAGGCCCGGCCCCGGGCATGCACTATGGGGGAAGCGGCACCCGCAACGCCACGGAAACGGCGAGGTGGGATGCTCAGGTTCCCCGATGTGGCCCGCGGCGGGGAGCAGGTGGCGTGAGGCAAGGATGGATGGATATGGATAAGCAGCAGGAGTTCGTTCTCCGCACCCTGGAGGAGCGCGACATCCGCTTCGTTCGGCTGTGGTTCACCGACGTACTCGGCTACCTGAAGTCGGTCGCCGTCGCTCCTGCCGAGCTGGAACAGGCATTCGACGAGGGCATCGGCTTCGACGGCTCCGCCATCGAGGGCTTCGCCCGGGTGTACGAGTCCGACATGATCGCCAAGCCGGACCCCGGCACCTTCCAGATCCTGCCCTGGCGCGCGGAGAGCCCCGGCACCGCCCGGATGTTCTGCGACATCCTGATGCCCGACGGCTCGCCCTCCTACGCCGACCCGCGCTATGTCCTGAAGCGGGCGCTGGCCAAGACCTCCGACCTCGGGTTCACCTTCTACACGCACCCCGAGATCGAGTTCTACCTGCTCAAGGACAAGCCGCTGGACGGCGCCCGGCCCACCCCGGCCGACAACTCCGGCTACTTCGACCACACCCCGCAGAACGTGGGCATGGACTTCCGCCGCCAGGCCATCACCATGCTGGAGTCGATGGGCATCTCCGTCGAGTTCTCCCACCACGAGGGCGCCCCCGGCCAGCAGGAGATCGACCTGCGCTACGCCGACGCGCTCTCCACCGCCGACAACGTGATGACCTTCCGGCTGGTGATGAAGCAGGTCGCGCTGGAGCAGGGCGTGCACGCCACCTTCATGCCCAAGCCGTTCTCCGAGCACCCCGGCTCGGGCATGCACACCCACCTCTCCCTCTTCGAGGGCGACCGCAACGCCTTCTACGAGTCCGGCTCGGAGTTCCAGCTCTCCAAGGTCGGCCGCTCCTTCATCGCGGGCCTGCTCAAGCACGCCGGCGAGATCTCCGCGGTCACCAACCAGTGGGTCAACTCCTACAAGCGGATCTGGGGCGGTTCCCAGCGCACCGCGGGCGCGGGCGGCGAGGCACCCTCGTACATCTGCTGGGGCCACAACAACCGCTCGGCCCTGATCCGGGTCCCGATGTACAAGCCCGGCAAGACCGGCTCCACCCGCGTCGAGGTCCGCTCCCTCGACTCCGGCGCCAACCCCTACCTCGCCTACGCCGTCCTGCTCGCCGCGGGCATGAAGGGCATCCAGGAGGGCTACGAGCTCCCCGCGGGCGCCGACGACGACGTCTGGGCCCTCTCCGACGCCGAACGCCGCGCCCTCGGCATCGAACCCCTCCCGCAGAACCTCGGCGAGGCCATCGAACTCATGCAGCGCAGCGAACTCGTCGCCGAGACCCTCGGCGAGCACGTCTTCGACTTCTTCCTCCGCAACAAGAAGCAGGAGTGGGAGGAGTACCGCTCCCAGGTCACCCCCTTCGAACTGATGAAGAACCTGCCGGTGCTGTAGGCGGTGCGGGCCCCCGGGGCGGGGGAGAATTGCTCGCCGGTTCACGGGGGCGTCGTGCGGGGAACACCTGGGGGACACCGGGGGCGAGGAGCGTGCCGGGCAGCTCTCTCCCGGCCCCTCGCCTCACCGGCGTCCGCGATCTTCGAACGGAACCGTTTTGGAAGACACCGAGCAGCTCCCCGCCCCCGCTCGCCTGGCCGATGTGAAGGGCTGGTTCTTCGCGGCGGACCAATTGCTCTTCGACTGGCTGCTCACCCGGCAGAAACAGCGCGCCGAGCCCGGCGACCTGCTGGAGGTGGGCGCGTACATGGGCAAGAGCGCCATCTTCACCGGCAGTTACCAGCGGGTGGGTGAGCGCTTCACCGTGTGCGATCTGTTCGACGGGCCCGCCGACGACACGGCGAACAGCGAGGAGATGGCCAGGTCGTACTCGACGCTGACCCGGCGCGCGTTCGAGGCGAACTACCTGTCCTTCCACGACGAGCTGCCGGTCGTGATCCAGGGCCTGTCGTCGGTGGTGCCCGACCACGTGGAGCCCAAGAGCTGCCGCTTCGCGCACATCGACGCGTCGCACCTGTACGAGCACGTGCACGGCGACATCACCAACGTCCGGGAGCTGCTGACCCCGGCCGGTGTCGTGGTGCTGGACGACTTCCGCGCCGAGCACTGTCCCGGTGTCGCCGCGGCCGCGTGGCAGGCCGTGACCACCGGCGGCCTGCACGTGCTGTGCATCACCGGCACCAAGATGTACGGCACCTGGGGCGACCCGGAGGCGATCCGCGCCGAGCTGCTGGAGTGGCTGGCGACCCGCGACGACATGTGGCACGAGGTGCAGTCGGTCGCGGGCGAGACGCTGATCCGGATCAGCGGCAAGAAGGCCAAGCTGCCCGCGCAGCCGAAGTCCCGCCACCCCGAGCGGGCCGTCAAGGCCGCGCCCAAGGCCGAGCCGGTCCCGGTGGCCGCCGCCGCGCCCCGGCCCGCCTCCCGCCCGCTGCGCCGCCTCGCGGTGAACGTTCTGCCGCCCTTCATCACCAAGGCGGTCGTCTCCGCGAAGCGGCCGGACAGGGCGTAGTCCCCACCGGGCCCCCGCCTGGCCGGTCAGTCCAGCCAGGCGGGGGCCAGCGCCGCGGTGGCCAGGCGGTGGGCGGTGCCCGAGCCGTCGGCGGGGACGGTGTAGAGGTCGGACCCGTAGTCGCCGGGCATGGCGTAGACCAGGGTGTGGTTGTCGGACCAGACGGCCTGGTCGTCGATGTCGCGGTGTTCGGCGACGGGGTGTTCGCGCAAGGTGGCCAGGTCCAGTACGTACAGCCGCCAGGGCGCGTCGGGGGAGGCTCCGGCGACGCGCTTCTTGAAGGCGATACGGGTGCCGTCGGGGGACAGCGACGGGCATTCGACGTTGCCGGTGACGGTGGTGGCGGTCTTCGTCGTCACGTCGCCGTGCATGAGGTAGGTGTGTCCGCCGGTGGCGACGGTCGCGTAGAAGTACCGGTCGTCGGCGAAGGTGACGCCCCAGTAGTTGAGGTCGGCGGCCCGCAGCCGCTTGCCGTCACGGGTCACCGCGTAGTCCTCGAGCGTCGGCTGGAGTGCGCCGGTGCGGGTGTCGAGGATCGAGGTGCGGGTGGAGAAGTGGGTCCCGGCGTAGGAGTCGCCGCCGACGAAGACGGTCCAGGCCACCAGGTGGCCGCTGGGGGAGACGCGGGCACGGGTGGGGATGCCCGCGCCGAGGGAGACGCGGCGGGTGGGGTGGAGCGAGGAGTCCAGGACGACGGCGTCATAGGTGTCGGTGACCGGGCCGCGTTTGGCCTGCAGGCAGATGCCGGTGCCGGCGGCGGCGTAGAAGCGCAGGCACTTCACGCCGGAGGCGGTCCGGGGACCGTTGGGGGTGGCGGCGGGGACGGTGGCGAGTTCGTCGCGGTGCGGGCCCCACGCCATCGAGCGGAAGACGATCCGCGGGCCGCCGCCGGTGGCCAGTGACACCGACCCGGCGGTGACCACGGGACCGCCGGCCTGCGCGTGGTTCTTCCGGTCGGCCCGGTCCGAGGCCCGCCACACCGACACGCCCGCCACACACGCGAGCACCACCACGCAGATGACGAACGCCAGCAGCTTGGCACCCAGCGTCATCGATTCGGGGGGATCGTCGTCCACCGCGGCCTCCACACGCCGATCCGTCGTCTCAGTCATGGGTGGCCTCCTGGCTCTCGACCGGCCGCAGCCGTACCGACATGGCGACGCTCAGGGTGAGCGCGAGTGCCGCTCCGGCGAGCGCGGAGCGGTCGCCCCAGGCGGTCCAGGCCGCCCCGAAGGCGAGGGAGCACACGAAACGGGCCGCCGCCTGGCCGGTCTGCACCAGCGCCAGGCCGCTGGAGCGCAGCGCGGCGGGCACCGAGCCCGCGGCGGCGGCCATCAGCACACCGTCGGTGGCGGCGTAGAAGGCGCCGTGCAGCGTGAGCACCGCGTACGGCAGCACGCCCACCCGCAGATGGGACAGGAGCAGGCCGTAGGCGAGCAGCAGGGCCAGGTGGCCGCCGACGAAGACCCGCCAGCGCCCCACCCGGTCGGCCCACCGGCCCAGCGGTACGGCGAGCAGCAGGAAGGCGGCGGCGGTGCCCAGCGGCAGCAGGGCGAACCACCGGTCGGGCACCCCGAGCCGCCGCTGCAGCAGCAGGTACACGAACGAGTCGCTGACCGTGGCCAGGCCCAGCGCCATCGCACACAACGTCAGGGCGCGCAGCTCACGGCGCCCCAGCAGCGCGACCGCGGCCCGCAAAGACGGCCGCTCGGCAGGGGAGGCGGCGGAGGCGGCGGACGCGGCGGACGCGGTGGAACTCCGCACCGCCGCGCCCGGCGGCCGGGACGGCACGAACAGCAGCAGGACGACCACGCCCAGCGCGGCGACGCAGAAGCTGACGGTGAAGACGGCGTCGTAGCCCTCGGCGGCCTGGCGCAGGATCAGGAAGGCGACGAGCGGGCCGAGGAGGGCGCCGGTGGTGTCCATCGCCCGGTGCACCCCGAACGCCCTGCCCCGGGTGGCAGGCGTCGAGGACAGCGAGATCAGGGCGTCGCGGGGGGCGGTGCGCAGGCCCTTGCCGGTGCGGTCGGCGGCCAGGACCGCGCCGATCAGCGGCAGGGTGTGGACCGCCAGCAGGAGGGGTTTGCACAGTGCGGACAGGGCGTAGCCGAACGCGGCGACGCGTTTGTGGCGTGCGCCGCGGTCGGCCAGATGGCCGCCGACCAGCCGGACGAGCGCGCTGAAGCCGTTGTAGACGCCGTCGAGCAGGCCGAAGCCGAGCGGGGAGAGCCCCAGCCCGGTCACCAGGTACAGCGGCAGCACCGCGGTGACCATCTCGGACGAGACATCGGTGATGAGACTGACCGCGCCGAGCGCGAACACCGTCGTGGTGACAGCGGACGACCGCCCGGGGAACGGGCCCCGGACGGTCGGCGCGGTCGCCGCGGGCGTGCTGCCGCGGCTCTCGCTGACGTACATCGGTCAGTTGGTCCAGATGCCGGTGATGTCGGACGCGGACGCGGCCTGGCCCGCGTGCGTCGACGTGCCCACCAGGTCCTCCAGGGTGCGGAGCAGGTTGTAGTGGTTGTAGGTGGTGCCGTTGGAGCTGCCCGGGGTCACCTGCTGGCCGTAGAACACGGTCGGGATCCGGTTGCCGCTCTGCGAGTTGTCCTCGTCGAAGGTCACCACGAGCAGGCTGTTGTGGGTCTTCGCCCAGGTGGCGTACGCGCCCAGGTTGTTCTTGATCCAGGTGTCACCGGTCGACACCGAGCAGTCGTGCATGTCGCTGCACAGGTTCGGGGTCACGAAGGACATCTTCGGCAGCGTCGAGTAGTCCGTCGGGAACTGCGCGAAGGTCTTCGCCGTGGACGTCGGGATGTTGCTGAAGCCGAACCACGGGTTGTGCTTCTGCGCGTAGTTCCCGCTCTTGCACACCGTCGAGCCCTGGCTGGGCAGCGTCTCGTTGTAGCTGCCCCACGACTGGCCCGCGGCGATGACCTCGGAGCCGAGGTTCGCGGCGGAGCTGAAGCCGGGGGTGATGCAGCTGTCGTCGGTGACGCCCTGGGTGGACCCGGAGAACAGCGCGTAGTAGTTCGGCTGGCTCGGGTGCGTGATGGCGTGCTGCTGCGTCAGGTTCGCGCCGCCGGCCTTCAGCGTGTTGTTGATGTACGGCGCGCTGGAGCTGCCGATGACCTGGCTGTACGCGTGGTTCTCCATGATCACCACGATGGTGTGATCGGGGGTGGGGAGCGCACCGGCCGCGTGCGCGGAACCACCCAGACCGGCCCACAGGCCGGCCGAGGCGGCCGCGAGGCCGACGGCGGATATCAGGGCGGTACGGCTACGGCGGGGCAGGGACCAGCCGGGCACGGCTTACCTCCGGGGAAGGGGACGACGGGGGAGAGCAGTAGTGTGCATGTCAAGGTTAGGGGCTCCTGTGCGTCGCGGGGAGGATGCGGTGGGTGAAGACCTCGCAAACGGTTCACGCCCAGTGGGTGCCCCGGCGTTTCCCGGACAAACCTTGTGAAAGCGCACCTGGGCGCGCACCCGGCCGACCGTGCCGTTTCGGGGCGGGGCGGCGGCGGTTACGCTCGACTCGGCCCTTGATCGGCCCCGCCGCAGCGCCGGGTCGAGGGCCGGGCCCGATCTCGTCCCAGACCCGCCCGGAGGGCTGATGTCACTGCCGCACGGACGCCGGAGCAGCACCTTCTCACGGCTGTTGCGGCACGGCTTCACCGATCCGGCCGCGGCCGAGCGGCTGCTCGAACTGCCCGTGCTCTCCTCGGTACGGGCCGATCCGGTGCTGCTGGAGGCGCTGGGCGTCACCGCCGACCCCGACCAGGCGCTGCTCGGTCTGGTCCGGCTGACCGAGGCGCTGGACGAGGGCGAGCGGCGGACCCTGCTGGACACGGTGACCACCGCCAAGCCGCTGCGCGACCGGCTGCTGGGCGTGCTGGGCGCCTCCGAGGCACTCGGCGACCACCTGGCCAGGCACCCCGCCGACTGGCACGCGCTGGTCACCTACGAGGCCGCCGACCTGCATCCCGGGGTGGCCGAGTTCGTCAACGGCCTGGCCTCCGCGACCACCCCCGACACCCTGCGCGCCGCCTACCGGCGCTGCCTGCTGGGCATAGCGGCCCGCGACGTGTGCGGCACCAGCGACCTGGCGCGTACCGCCGCGGAACTGGCCGACCTGGCCACCGCCACCCTGCGGGCCGCGCTCGCGATGGCCGCCGCCGAGAGCCCGCGGGACGCCGCCGCCTGCCGCCTGGCGGTGATCGGCATGGGCAAGTGCGGCGGCCACGAGCTGAACTACGTCTCGGACGTCGACGTCATCTATGTGGCCGAACCGGCCGACAGTTCCGCCACCCAGGACGGCGCCGAGAGCGCCGCGCTCCAGGCCGCCACCCGGCTGGCCGCCCGGATGATGCGGATCTGCTCCGACACCACCGCCGAGGGCACCATCTGGCCGGTGGACGCCAACCTGCGGCCCGAGGGCAAGAACGGGCCGCTGGTGCGCACCCTGTCCAGCCACCTCGCCTACTACAAGCGGTGGGCGAAGACCTGGGAGTTCCAGGCGCTGCTCAAGGCCCGGCCGGTGGCCGGCGACGAGGCGCTCGGCGAGGAGTACCTGACCGCGATCCGGCCGCTGGTCTGGCAGGCCGCCGAGCGGGACCACTTCGTCACCGACGTCCAGCAGATGCGCCGCCGCGTCATCGACAACATCCCGGCCGCGCACGTCGACCGGGAGCTGAAGCTCGGCCCCGGCGGCCTGCGCGACGTCGAGTTCGCCGTCCAGCTCCTGCAGCTCGTGCACGGCCGCACCGACCCGACGCTGCGCAGCGGCACCACCCTCACCGCCTTGGCCGAACTGGCCGCGGGCGGTTACGTGGGCCGCGCCGACGCGGCCGCGCTGGACGACGCCTACCGCTTCCTGCGGCTGATGGAACACCGCATCCAGCTCCAGAAGATGCGCCGCACCCACCTGGTGCCCGACGACGAGACCGGACAGCGCCGCCTGGGCCGTGGCCTCGGCTTCCGCGCCGACCCGGTGGCCGCGCTCAACCGGGAGTGGAAGCGGCACGCCATGGAGGTACGGCGGCTGCACGAGAAGCTCTTCTACCGGCCGCTGCTGGACGCCGTCGCCCAGCTCGGCGGCGAGGAGACCCGGCTCAGCACCGACGCGGCCCGGCAGCGGCTGCAGGCGCTCGGCTACGCGGACCCCGCCGCGGCCATGCGGCACCTGGAGGCGCTGGCCAGCGGCGTCAGCCGCAAGGCCGCCATCCAGCGCACCCTGCTGCCGGTGCTGCTCGGCTGGTTCGCCGACTCCGCCGACCCGGACGCGGGGCTGCTCGGCTTCCGCAAGGTCTCCGACGCCCTCGGCAAGACGCCCTGGTACCTGCGGCTGCTCCGGGACGAGGGGGCCGCGGCGCAGCGGCTGGCCCGCGTCCTGTCGTCCGGGCGGCTCGCCCCCGACCTGCTGCTGCGCGCCCCCGAGGCGGTCGCCCTGCTCGGCTCGCCGGGCGGCCTGGTGCCGCGTGAGCACGGGGCGCTGGAACAGGAGGTGCTGGCCGCCGTCGGCCGTGCCTCCGGCCCCGAGCAGGCCATCGCGGCGGTCCGCGGGGTGCGCCGCCGTGAGCTGTTCCGTACCGCCGCCGCCGACCTCATCGACACCTACGGGGACGACGCGGAGCCCGCCGACGCGGTCGAACCGGCGGACTCCGCGGCCGCGGCCGCCGCGGCGGAGCGGCCGGTGGACGCCGCCTCGCTGGTCGACCGGGTGGGCACCGCCGTCTACGGCCTCACCTCGGCGACCGTGGCGGGCGCCCTGCGCGCCGCCGTCAACGCCGTCACCGACAACGACGCCCGCCCGCTGCCCACCCGCTTCACGGTGATCGGCATGGGCCGCTTCGGCGGCCGGGAGCTGGGATACGGCTCGGACGCCGATGTGCTCTTCGTGCACGAGCCGGTCGAGGGCACCGAGGAGTCCGAGGCCAGCCGTGCCGCGCTGGCCGTCGCCGACGAGCTGCGCAGGCTGCTGCAGATCCCCACCGCCGACCCGCCGCTGCTCATCGACGCCGACCTGCGCCCCGAGGGCAAGAGCGGCCCGATGGCGCGCACCCTGGCCTCCTACGCCGCCTACTACCGGCGCTGGTCGCTGGTGTGGGAGAACCAGGCGCTGCTGCGGGCCCAGCCGGTAGCGGGCGACGCGGGCCTCGGCGAGCGCTTCCTCGCGCTGATCGACCCGCTGCGCTACCCCGAGGACGGTCTCGACGAGGAGGCGGTACGGGAGATCCGCCGGCTCAAGGCGCGGATGGAGTCCGAGCGGATGCCGCGCGGCGCCGACCCGACCACCCACGCCAAGCTCGGCCGCGGCGGCCTGTCCGACGTCGAGTGGACCATCCAGCTCCTCCAGCTCCAGCACGCCGGCCGGCTGCCGTCACTGCGCACCACCGGCACCCGCGTCGCCCTGGCCGCGGCCCGGGAGGCGGGGCTGATCGAGCCGGACGACGCCACCGTGCTGGACGAGGCGTGGGTGCTGGCCACCCGGGTACGCAACGCGGTGATGCTGGTACGCGGCAGGCCCGGCGACACCTTCCCCTCCGACGGCCGCGAGCTGGCCGCCGTCGGCCGCTACCTCGGGTACGCGCCCGGCCACGTCGGGGACATGCTGGAGGACTACCGCCGCCGTACCCGCCGCGCCCGGGCCGTCATGGAACGGCTGTTCTACGAGGGATGAGCCGGCGCCGAGGCTGACGGCGCCGTGGCCGCGGGCGCCGGATGGCGGGGAAGCCGGTAGACCCAGCGGCCGTACACCGCGTAGACCGCGGTGAAGCCGATGGCCAGGCAGAGCGCACCGCCCACCGCGTCCAGCCAGAAGTGGTTGCCGGTGGAGACGATCACCGTCAGGGTCAGCAGCGGGTAGGCCAGGCCCAGCACCTTCACCCACAGCGGCCTGGCCAGCATCGCGATGGTCAGCCCGCACCACAGCGACCAGCCGATGTGCATCGACGGCATCGCCGCGTACTGGTTGGAGACGTGCGCCAGGTTGCCCGAGGCCATCGAACCCCAGGTGTCGTGCACCTTCACGGTGTCGATGAACCCGCCGCCGACCATCAGCCGCGGCGGGGCCAGCGGATAGAGGTAGAACCCGACCAGGGCCAGCGCGGTGGTCACGAACAGCACCATCCGGGCCGCCCCGTACCGCCCCGGATGCCAGCGGTAGAGCCAGACCAGCACACCGATGGTGATGATGAAGTGCAGCGTGGCGTAGTAGTAGTTCATCCCGACGATCAGCCAGGTCACCGAGTTCATACCGTGGTTGACGGCGTGCTCGACGGCCAGACCGAGATGGTGCTCCAGGGACCACACCGAGTCCGCGTGCCGCAGCGCCGCCGCCCGCTGTTCCGGAACCGCGTTCCTGACCAGTGAGTACAGCCAGTAACTGACGCCGATCAGCAGTATCTCGAACCAGAGCCGGGGTCTACGGGGAGTGCGGATCCGCCTCAGCAGGCTGTGCCGGGCCTCCGTACGGACCACGCCCGTCGCTCCATCGGGGGGAGTGGAACCGGTGGAGCGCGGCGGGGCGGCCGAACGGCCATCCATGGTCTTCGCAGTCGGTTCCCCCATGGGACACCAGTCTGCCAGATTCCGCACGGCTTGCCGATCTGGCCTAGGGCCGTTCCGGGGTCCCCCCGGTGGTCGCGGCGGGTGGCTGCTGGGACGGGAGAGGTGTGCTCCGCGCCGTCGGCCCGGCGGCTGTTGAACCACGAACTACCAGCTCAGGCAGGAAGACGAACTCGCTGTGCGGCGCGGGCGTCCCGCCTATCTCCTCCAGCAGCGCGTTCACCGCGGCCTGGCCCATCGCGGCCACCGGCTGCCTGATGGTGGTCAGCGGCGGGTCGGTGAAGGCGATCAGCGGCGAGTCGTCGAAACCGACCACCGAGACGTCCCCCGGCACCCGCAGCCCCTGCTGCCTGGCGGCCCTGATCGCGCCCAGCGCCATCATGTCCGAGGCGCAGACGATCGCGGTGCAGCCGGAGGCGATCAGCGCCGTGGCGGCCGCCTGACCACCCTCCAGGGTGAACAGAGAGTGCTGGATCATCCCCTCCGCCGCGTCCCGCGACAGGCCCAGCACCTCGCCCATGGACGCCACGAAGCCCTCGATCTTGCGCTGGACGGGCACGAAGCGCTTCTGCCCGACCGCCAGGCCGATCCGCTGGTGCCCCAGCGCCGCCAGATGGGTCACGGCCAGCCGCATCGCACCCCGGTCGTCGGGGGACACGAACGGCGCGTCGACCTTCTCCGAGAAGCCGTTGATCAGCACGAACGGCACGCCCTGGCCCTGCAGCCTGGTGTAGCGCTCCATGTCGGCGGTGGAGTCGGCGTGCAGCCCGGAGACGAAGATGATCCCGGCCACCCCCCGCTCCACCAGCATCTCCACCAGTTCGTCCTCGGTGGAGCCGCCCGGCGTCTGGGTGGCCAGCACCGGGGTGTACCCCTGCCGGGTCAGCGCCTGGCCGATGATCTGCGCGAAGGCGGGAAAGATCGGGTTCTCCAGCTCGGGCGTGATCAGCCCGACCAGACCCGCGCTGCGCTGGCGCAGCCGTACCGGCCGCTCGTACCCCAGGAGGTCGAGTGCGGCCAGCACGGATTCACGGGTGGTCGCGGAGACCCCGGGCTTGCCGTTGAGCACCCGGCTGACCGTCGCTTCACTGACCCCCGCCTGGGCTGCGATGTCGGCAAGCCTCGCGGTCACAGCACCGGATGCTAGGGGACGGAACGCCACCACGTCAGATCGCCCACCAAATTGCCGTGTCAGCGGCGATTGTCACGTCAATGCCGTCGATCGGGGCGGAACCGGCGTCGGACGGTACGCCCGCGGCGCTGGACAGCAGCTCCCGGCCGGGAAGCGGAAGCGTTACCGGCTCTCCGGTCAGGTTCACGGTGCACACGAAGGCGTCGCCGCCGCTGCCCGCGGCGGGCTCGCGGCGGAAGGCCAGCACACCCTCCGGCGCGTCCAGCCAGGTCACCTCGGTGCCCGCGCCCAGCGCCGGCAGCTCCCGGCGCAGCGCCAGCGCCGCCCGGTACAGCTCCAGGGTGGACCCCGGGTCGCCGGTCTGCGCGGCCACGCTCAGCTCCGCCCAGCTCTCCGGCTGCGGCAGCCAGCTCGGCCCGCCCGCCACCGGCCCGAAACCGTACGGCGCCTCGGTGCCCGACCACGGGATCGGCACCCGGCAGCCGTCACGGAAACCGTCCTGGCCCGCCGCGCGGAAGAACGACGGGTCCTGACGCACCTCGTCCGGCAGGTCGGTGACGTCCGGCAGGCCCAACTCCTCGCCCTGGTACAGATACGCGGAGCCCGGCAGCGCCAGCATCAGCATCACCGCGGCGCGGGCCCGGCGCAGGCCGAGTTCACGGTCGCCGGGGTCGCGCAGCTGGGTGCCACCGGGCGGGTTGCCGAACCGGGTGGCGTGCCGGGTGACGTCGTGGTTGGACAGCACCCAGGTCGCCGGGGCGCCCACGGCGCCCATCGCGTTCAGCGACTTGTCGATCACCTGGTGCAGCGCCGCGGCGTCCCACGGGGTGCTCAGGTACTCGAAGTTGAACGCCTGGTGCAGCTCGTCGGGGCGCAGGTAGAGCGCGGCCCGCTCGATCGTCGGCGTCCACGCCTCGGCCACCGCGATCCGGTCGCCCGCGTACTCGTCGAGGATCGTGCGCCAGCCGCGGTAGATCTCGTGCACACCGTCCTGGTCGAAGTACGGCATCGCGGCGGTGCCCAGCAGGGTGAGCTGCTCGCCGTGGCCGATGTCGGGCAGGCCCGCGGCCTTCACCAGGCCGTGCGCCACGTCGATCCGGAACCCGTCGGTGCCCAGGTCCAGCCAGAAGCGCAGCACCGAGCGGAACTCGTCGTGCACCGCCGGGTGGTCCCAGTTGAAGTCGGGCTGCTCGGGGGCGAAGAGGTGCAGGTACCACTCGCCGGGGGTGCCGTCCGGCTCCACCGTGCGGGTCCAGGCGGGGCCGCCGAAGATGGACTCCCAGTCGTTGGGCGGCAGTTCGCCGTCCGCGCCCTTGCCGGGGCGGAAGTGGAACCGCTCGCGCAGCGGCGAACCCACGCCCTCGCGCAGCGCCTGCTTGAACCACTCGTGCTGGTCCGAGCAGTGGTTGGGCACCAGGTCGACGATCACCTTCAGGTCCAGCGCGTGCGCGGCCCTGATCAGGTCGTCGGCGTCGGTCAGCGAGCCGAACATCGGGTCGACGGCACGGTAGTCGGCCACGTCGTAGCCGGCGTCGGCCTGCGGGGAGGCGTAGAACGGCGACAGCCACACCGCGTCGACGCCGAGGTCGCGCAGGTACGGCAGCCGGGCGGTGACGCCCGGCAGGTCGCCCATCCCGTCGCCGTTGCCGTCGGCGAAACTGCGCGGGTAGACCTGGTAGATGACCGCCTCGCGCCACCAGTCTCTGCGCTCGGCGCCACCAGCGGAGTGGGCGGTGGCGGAGCTGGGCGCGTCGGTGAGGTGCTGGCTCATGGATTCCTTCTGTTTTCCCTTGGCGCTGGTGAGCGGGGGAACGACAACGGGCGTGCGTGCGGAGAGGCGTTGCATGGGCTCAGCCCTTGGTGCCACCGGCGGTCAGACCCGCCACGAGGTGTCTCTGGACGACCAGGAAGACGATCGCCGCGGGGATCGCGATGAGCACCGAGGCGGCCGTCATGCTGCCCCAGTCGGCGCGCTGGTCGGCGGCGAAGGTGCGGATTCCGGCGGCCAGCGTGGTGCGGTCGGTCATGAACTGCGTGGAGTAGGCGACCTCGCCCCACGCGGTGAGGAAGCTGTAGAAGGCGGTGACCGCCAGACCCGGCCGGGCCAGCGGCACGATCAGCCGCCAGAAGGTGCCGAACGGGGTGAGGCCGTCGACCCGGCCCGCCTCGTCGATGTCCCGCGGGATGGTGTCGAAGTACCCCTTGAGCATCCAGGCGCAGAACGGCACCGAGATGGTGCAGTAGACCAGCACCAGGCCGAGGTAGGTGTCCAGCAGGTCGAGCTGCGCCAGCAGGTTGTACAGCGGCACGATCAGCACGGCGACCGGGAACATCTGGGTGATCAGGAAGGTCCACATCAGCGACTTGTGGCCGGGGAACTTCATCCGGGAGATCGCGTAGCCGGCGCTGGAGGCGATCAGCACGCCCAGCACCGTGGTGGCGCCCGCCACGATCACCGAGTTGACGAACCACTTGGGGAAGTCGCTGTGGAACAGCACGAACCGGTAGTTGCCCAGGCCCAGATGGTGCACGACCTCGCCCGGCTGCTGCCAGGCGGTGCTGGGGCCCATGGAGATGAAGACGATCCACAACACGGGGAAGACCGCTATCGCGCTCGCCGTGAGCAGGGTGGCGTGCAGCGCGAGCGAGGCGCCGCGGCCGCGGGAGCCGCGCGGACGGTAGGCGGTCTTGGGGGCGGCGGCCGCACGGCGGCGCTGCTGGGTCGTGGCGGCCGGGCCGCTGTGGGTGGTGGCACTCATGGTGATCCGGCTCCTAGGCCTGCTCGGGCTTCAACTGGCGGCGGTAGAAGGTGGAGAAGGCCACAAGGATGAGGAGGATGACGATGCCGTAGGTGGCCGCGCCCGCGTAGTCGGACACTCCGGTGAACGCCTTCTCGTAGGCGTACGTCACCAGGATGTCGGTGTCCCCTGTGGTGTTGTTGCCGAGCAGCAGGTAGATGATCGGGAACATGTTGAACGTCCAGACGGTGCTGAGCAGGATCACCGTGCTGGTCACCGGGCGCAGCCCCGGCAGCGTCACGTTGAGGAAGCGCTGCAGCGGTGTGGCGCCGTCCATCTCCGCGGCCTCGTACAGCTCGCTGGGGATGGCCTGGAGGCCGCCGAGGGTGGCGACCATCATGAACGGCACACCGCACCAGACGTTGACCGTGATGACCGCGATCTTCTGCGCGAAGGGGGTGCCCAGCCAGTCCTGGGCGGGCATCCCGAGGTGCGTGATGATCTCGTTGAACACGCCGTACTGCGAGTTGAACATCAGCCGCCAGGCGAAGACGCCGATGAAGGCGGGCACCGCCCACGGCAGGATCAGCGCCAGCCGGTAGAACAGCCGGAACCGCACGGGGCGGTTGAGCAGCATCGCCATGCCCAGCCCGATGGCGTAGGTGATGACCACGCAGGAGACGGTCCAGATGACCGTCCACTCCAGGCGCGGGTAGAAGTCGCCGTCGTGGCCGGAGAGGATCTGCCAGTAGTTGTGCAGCCCGATGAAGTGGTACGTCGCGTCGACATGGAAGGGGCCGATGTTCTTGGCGACGTTCTGCTCGGTGGCGTTGGTGAACGACAGGTAGATGCCGTACGCCAGCGGGTAGAGCACCAGGACGCCGATCACGATGATCACCGGGGCGACCATGACCCAGGCGTACCAGTACTTGTCCCAGGACCGTCTCAACGACGTCATGAGGCCCGGCCGGGGGGCCTTGCCCCGGGCGGGTCGGTTCACGGTGGCGGTGGTCATCGCTCCTCGGCTCTTTCCACGGTGCGGTGCGTGCTGTCTGCGTGCGGTCTGCTGGGGGTGCGGACCGGACCGGCCGGCCGGGCGCGTGGGCCCCGCCCGTTCAGGTGGCGGGGCCCCGGCCGGCCGGTCCGGGGTCTGGGACCGGCTGCGGCCCCGCTACTGGACCGTGTAGCCCGGCAGCAGCTTGCCGAACTCCTTGGCGGCGGCGTCCAGTCCGGCCTGGACCGAGACCTGGCCCTGCAGGATCTTGATGTACTGCTGCTGCAGCGGCGTGAACAGGCTGCCGACCTGCGGGAGCGCGACCCGGGGACGGGCGGTGTCCATGATCGGCTTGAAGCCCGCGATCTCCGGGTTGCCGGTGACCTCGGCGGTGTACGCGGAGGTACGCGTCGGCAGGGTGCCGTTCTTCAGCGCGATCTTCTGCTGGCTCGCCGACGACGTCATGAACTGCGTGAACAGGTAGGCCGCGTCGAGGTTCTTGGAGCCCTGGTAGACCGCCAGGTCGTGGCCGCCGGTGGGCGCGAGCGCCTTGCCGGAGGAGCCGGCCGGGACCGCCGCGTAACCGAGGTTGGTCTCCTTGCCCTTGAACGCCGTGCCCGTCAGGTCGTCGCTGACCGACCAGGGGCCCTGGATCAGCATGGCGACCTTGCCGTTCTTGAACGAGGTCTGCATGTTGTCGTAGGCGCTGGCGAAGTCGACCTTGAGCGAGGAGGTGTCGTAGATCTTCTTCGCCTCGGTGACGGCCTTGACGGCCTCGGGCGAGTTGATCGTGACCTTCTTGCCGGCCGGGTCGGCCAGGTCGGCGCCCTCGCCGAAGAGCAGCGGGAAGAGGAAGTACGAGTCAGGGTTGACGTACGTGCCCGCGACGCCCGGCACCTTCGCCTTGATCTTCGCGGAGTCGGCGATCAGCTCGTCCCACGTGGTCGGCGCGGCGGTGATCCCGGCCTTGGCGAAGATGTCCTTGTTGTAGAGCAGGCCCAGGGTGTCGGTGACCGACGGCACGCCGTAGGTCTTGCCGTCGTACTTGGTGGTGTTCAGCGGACCGGCCAGGAAGTCGCTGGTGTCGGTGAGCGCGGTCGTGCCGTCCAGCGGCGCGATGTAGTGCAGCGACGCGTACTCGGGGATGAGGCCGACGTCGGTGCGGATGACGTCGGGGGCGCCCTTGCCGTTCTGCGCGGCGGTCTTGAACTTCTGCTCCACCGTGCCGAAGTCGACGTTCTGGTAGTTGACCTTGATCTTGGGGTACTTCGCCTCGAAGTCCGCGATCAGGGCCTTGTACGTCGGCGCCTCGTTCTTGGCGTCGGAGGTGTCCCAGTAGGTGAGGGTGCCGGAGACCGAGGCGGGGTCCTTCGCGTTGCCGCTGTCGCTGCTCTTGCTGTCGCTCTTGCCGCCGCCACAGGCGGTGACCCCGAGAACGATGGCCGCGGCCATCGCCACGACGGATATGCCGCGTCGCATACCTGACTCCTTGATGAGGGTGGTGCCCGAACGAACGCCCTGATCCGGCAGGAGCCGGCCGTTTCCTGGCCGACTCCGCTCGCTCGGGCTGGGAGGGAACGTAACAGCGATGCAATCCCTTGCGAAAGAGTCTGCAAGAAACTTTCTCCATGATCATCGCGATGTGACATTCCTGTGACCTGCAGATGTCCACCAGGCTCTGATCGGGGCAGACGGGACATTACTTTCCTGCTGTCGCACCGGGTGCGCGCCGGGGGCTGGAACTTCTTACGACGTCTTGCTGCAACGCCGCCGCGGCCGATACGGTCCCGGACAGCTCCGGCACCGACGCCGGGGCAGCACCGGGTTTTCATGCGCGTGGGGCCCCGGCGCGAGGCTGTCCTTTCTCCGTCGGCACCCGTCGTACGGACACCCGCAAGGAGAACTGCCCGTGGCCCTGCCGTTCAGGCTGCCCGCGTACAGCTCGCGGACCGGCGTGCGGCGTACCGCCGCCGCCACCGCTTTCGCCGCGCTAGCGGCCCTCGTCATCCCCGCGGCCACCGCGCACGCCGCCTCCCCGCCGCCACCGCCGCCCTCCGACCGGGTGCTCGCGGCGCAGCCGGCCCGGCACGCCGACACCCGCGAGCAGTTCTACTTCGTCATGCCGGACCGGTTCGCCGACGGCGACCCGTCCAACAACACCGGCGGACTGACCGGCAGCCGTCTCGCGACCGGCTACGACCCCACCGACAAGGGCTTCTACCAGGGCGGCGACCTCAAGGGCCTGACCCAGAAGCTGGACTACATCAAGGGTCTGGGCACCACCGCGATATGGATGGCGCCGATCTTCAAGAACCAGCCGGTGCAGGGCACGGGCAAGGACGCCTCGGCCGGTTACCACGGCTACTGGATCACCGACTTCACCCAGGTCGACCCGCACTTCGGCACCAACGACGACCTGAAGAAGCTGATCTCCGCCGCCCACGCCAAGGGCATGAAGATCTTCTTCGACGTCATCACCAACCACACCGCCGATGTCATCGGCAACACCGACAACACCTACGGCTACCTCTCCAAGGGCGCCTTCCCGTACCTGTCGGCGGACGGCACGCCCTTCGACGACTCCGACTACGCGGACGGTTCGAAGATCTTCCCCAAGGTGACCACCGCGTCCTTCCCGCGCACCCCGACCGTGCCCGCGGACAAGAAGAACGCCAAGGTCCCGGCGTGGCTGAACGACCCGACGATGTACCACAACCGCGGTGACTCCACCTTCGCGGGCGAGAGCGCCGACCAGGGCGACTTCAGCGGCCTCGACGACCTGTGGACCGAGCGTCCCGCGGTCGTGCAGGGCATGGAGAAGATCTACGAGAAGTGGGTCAGGGACTTCGCGATCGACGGCTTCCGGATCGACACGGTCAAGAACGTCGACATGCCGTTCTGGACCCAGTGGGCGACCGCGCTGGACGCCTACGCCGCGAAGCAGGGCCGCAAGAACTTCTTCCTCTTCGGTGAGACCTACTCCGCCGACCCTTCCGTCACCTCGCCCTATGTCACCCAGGGCCGCCTGGACGCCACCTTGGACTTCCCCTTCCAGGACGCCGCCCGCGCCGCCGCCTCGCAGAGCGCCTCCCCGGCCAAGCTGGCGAGCCTCTACGGGCAGGACTACCGCTACACCACCGACAAGGCCAACGCGTACGAGGAGGTCACCTTCCTCGGCAACCACGACATGGGCCGGATCGGCTCCTTCCTGGAGCAGGACAACCCCAAGGCGGGCGACGCCGAGCTGCTGCAGCGCGACAAGCTCGCCAACGAGCTGATGTTCCTCGGCCGCGGCAACCCCGTCGTCTACTACGGCGACGAGCAGGGCTTCACCGGCGCTGGCGGCGACAAGGACGCCCGGCAGACGATGTTCGCCTCCAAGGTCGCCGACTACCTCGACGACGACGAGATCGGCACCGACCGCACCCACGCCAGCGACGCCTACGACCCGACGCACCCGCTCTACCGGGACATCGCCGCCCTCTCCGAGCTCACCAAGGACCACCCGGCGCTGCGCGACGGTGTGCAGACCGAGCGGTACGTCGAGCCCGGCAGCGGCGCCGGCGTCTACGCCTACTCCCGCACCGACAGCAGCACCCGTGACGACTACCTGGTCGCGGTCAACGACGCCACGACCGCGAAGACCGTGACCGTACCCACCGGCAACACCGCCGCCGCCGGCTACAGGGCGATCTACGGCGCCACCGGCACCGTCACCACCGGCGGCGACGGCGCGGTCACCCTCACCGTGCCCGCGCTCAGCTCCGTGGTCTACCGGGCGGCCCTGCCGCTGCCCGCGCCCACCGCGGCCCCGGCGCTCACCCTCACCGCCCCGGCCCCCGGCGCCACCGGCACCGTCGAGGTCGCCGCCGACGTCAGCGGCGGCGGACTGAACCGGGTCGTCTTCGCCGCCCAGACCGGCAGCGCGAAGTGGCAGATCCTCGGCTCCGCCGACCACGCCCCGTACAAGGTCACCCAGGTGATCGGCGCGAAGGTGCCCGCGGGGACCGCGGTGCGCTACAAGGCCGTCGTGGTCGACGCCGCCGGGCACACCGCCGCCGCCACCGCGGACACCACCACCGGCGCCCCGCCCGTCGCGGCGCCGCCCACCGCCGTCAGCCGCGACTACGCGATCGTCCACTACCACCGGACCGACGGGGACTACACGAACTGGGGTCTGTACACCTGGGGCGACATCGCCGACGGCGAGTCCACCACCTGGCCCGCGGGGCACCCGTTCACCGGCCGTGACGCCTACGGCGCCTTCGCCTACGTCAAGCTCAAGCCGGGCGCCTCCAGCGTCGGCTTCATCGTCGTCGACAAGAACGGCGTCAAGGACACCGACGCCGACCGCGCCATCGACCTCACCACCACCGGCGAGGTCTGGGTCGAGCAGGGCAGCCCGGACGTCGCCACCACCGCGCCCGCCGGCGCCTACCCGCCGCAGGACACCACCAAGGCGATCATCCACTACCACCGCGCCGACAACGACTACACCGGCTGGGGTCTGCACGACTGGACCGGCGCGGCGAACCCGACGGACTGGACCGCCCCGCTGCAGCCGGCCCGGATCGACTCCTACGGCGCGGTGTTCGAGGTGCCGCTCGCCGCGGGCGCGACCTCGCTGAGCTACATCATCCACAAGGGCGACACCAAGGACCTGCCCAGCGACCAGTCCCTGGACCTGACCGCCTCCGGCCACGAGGTGTGGCTGCTCGGCGGCACCGAGAAGTACCTGCTGCCGCAGCCCCAGGGCTCCGGCGCCGACCTCGACCTCGGCAAGGCCGAGGCGCAGTGGATCGACCGGTACACCGTCGCCTGGAAGACCAGCGCCCCGTCCGTCTCCCAGCAGCTCGTCTACGCCCCCGACGGGGGCATCACCCTCAAGGACGGCGCGCTCTCCGACGAGGGCCACTGGCTGCGGCTGACCAAGGTCGACGGCGGCCTCACCGACGCGCAGCTCGCCCGGTTCCCGCAGCTCAAGGGCTACTCGGCCTTCACCATCGACCCCCGCGACCGCGGCCGGGCGACCGCCGCGCTGCGCGGCCAGGTCCTGGCCACCCAGCGGGCGGCCAACGGTGCCCTGCTGGCCGCCACCGGCGTGCAGACGCAAGGCGTCCTCGACGACGTCTACGCGGCCGCCGCCCAGAAGGCCGCGCTCGGACCGGTGTTCCACCACGGCACGCCCGAGCTGTCGCTGTGGGCGCCGACCGCCCACAGCGTGTCGGTGGAGATCGGCGGCAAGACCGTACCCCTGCGCCGCGACGACACCAGCGGCGTCTGGTCGGTCACCGGCCCGGCGTCCTGGACCGGGAAGCCGTATCTGTACGACGTCACGGTCTGGGCGCCCAGCGTCAGCAAGCTCGTCGTCAACAAGGTCACCGACCCCTACTCCGTCGCGCTGACCGCCGACTCGCAGCAGAGCCTGCTGGTCGACCTCGACGACCCGAAGCTGGCCCCCAAGGGCTGGGCGCACCAGGCGAAGCCGCCCGCGGCGCCGATGAGCCGGGCGGAGATCCAGGAACTCCACATCCGTGACTTCTCCGTCGCCGACACCACCGTCCCGGCCGCGGACCGCGGCAAGTACACCGCCTTCACCGACACCGGGTCGGCGGGCATGACCCATCTGCGGGCCCTCGCCAAGGCAGGCGTCAACTACGTCCACCTGCTGCCCGCGTTCGACTTCGCGACCGTCCCGGAGAAGACCGCCGACCAGACCTCACCCGCCTGCGACCTCACCTCGTACGCCCCCGACAGCGACCAGCAGCAGGCGTGCGTGACGGCCGCCGCGGCCAAGGACGCCTACAACTGGGGCTACGACCCGTACCACTACACCGTCCCCGAGGGCTCGTACGCCACGAACCCGGACGGCACGACCCGCACCACCGAGTTCCGGCGGATGGTCCAGGGCCTCAACGGCGCCGGGCTGCGGGTGGTCATGGACGTGGTCTACAACCACACCTCCGCCGCCGGGCAGGCCGACACCTCGGTCCTCGACAAGATCGTGCCCGGCTACTACCAGCGGCTGATGCCGGACGGCTCCGTCGCCAACTCCAGCTGCTGCGCGAACACCGCGCCGGAGAACGCGATGATGGGCAAGCTCGTCGTCGACTCGATCGTCACCTGGGCGAAGGAGTACAAGGTCGACGGCTTCCGCTTCGACCTGATGGGCCACCACCCGAAGGCCAACATCCTGGCCGTCCGCAAGGCGCTGGACGCCCTGACCCTCGCCCATGACGGCGTCGACGGCAAGAAGATCATCCTCTACGGCGAGGGCTGGAACTTCGGCGAGGTCGCCGACAACGCCCGCTTCGTCCAGGCCACCCAGGCCAACATGGCGGGCACCGGCATCGCCACCTTCTCCGACCGCGCCCGCGACGCCGTACGCGGCGGCAGCCCCTTCGACTCCGACCCCGGCGTCCAGGGCTTCGCCTCCGGCCTCTACACCGACCCCAACTCCTCGACTGCCAACGGCACTCCGGCCGAGCAGAAGACCCGGCTGCTGCACTACCAGGACCTGATCAAGGTCGGACTCACCGGAAACCTGCGGCAGTTCGCCTTCACCGACTCCGACGGCAAGCAGGTCACCGGCTCCGAGATCGACTACAACGGCGCACCCGCCGGATACGCCGACGCGCCGGGCGACGCCCTCGCCTATGTGGACGCCCACGACAACGAAGCCCTCTACGACGCCCTCGCCTACAAGCTCCCGGCCACCACCTCGGCCGCCGACCGGGCCAGGATGCAGGTCCTCGCCGAGGCCACCGCGGCGCTCTCCCAGGGCCCCGCGCTCTACCAGGCGGGCTCCGACCTGCTGCGCTCCAAGTCGCTGGACCGCAACTCCTTCGACTCGGGCGACTGGTTCAACGCCATCCACTGGACCTGCGTCCCGGGCCCGGGGGCCAACGGCTTCGGCCGCGGCCTGCCCCCGGCGGCGGACAACTCCGCCAAGTGGGACTACGCCAAGCCCCTGTTGACGCTGCCCGCGCTCAACCCCGGCTGCGCCACCGTCGCGGCGGCCTCCGCCGCGTACCAGGACCTGCTCCGCATCAGGACGGCGGAACCGGCGTTCCGCCTCACCACCGCGGCCCAGGTGCAGCAGCAGCTCTCCTTCCCCCTGTCGGGCAAGGACGAGACCCCGGGGGTGATCACGATGAAGGCCGGCGACCTCGTCATCGTCTTCAACGCCACACCCACCACGCAGGACCAGACCGTCCCCGCCCTCGCGGGCACCGGTTACGCCCTGCACCCCACCCAGCGGGAGGGCGGCGACCCGGTCGTGAAGACCTCCCGCTACACCAGCGGCACCGGCACCTTCACGGTCCCGGCCCGCACGGTGGCGGTCTTCCGCACGACGGGCTGACACCCGCCCGCTGACGGGGCCGCGACACAGAACGCGCCGGGCCAGGACTATGGGGGTCCTGGCCCGGCGTCATGATCACGGGAACCAAATGGCCGTCCAGCGCGTCAAGTTCCACATGAGCACTCCGTCCGTCATGGTCCGCCGGGCCATCGCAGAAGACCTGGACGCCATCGCGGACATCCACGCCCGCGCCCGCGCCACGTACTACGAAGGCCACCTCCCCCCGGAGGACTACAGCGGCGCCGAGGAGCTGCAGCGGCAGCGCGCCGGGGTGGAGAAGGCCATCGCGTCCGACGAGCGCGTCGTGCTCTGCGCGGTACGCGACGGGCGGATCGCCGGTTTCGCGGTGCTAGTGTCCTGCGCCGGGAGTTCGTTGAATTAGTAGGCTGTGTTCATGGCGAAGATGGGGCGGCCGGTGGCCGAGCTGGTGTTGTCCGAGGATGA
>NZ_JBFAXL010000028.1:0-118796 GCF_040680795.1 Streptomyces sp. NPDC051976 | reverse complement strand
ATATCTGGCGTTGACTTTTGGCACGCTGTTGAGTTCTCAAGGAACGGAAGCTTCCATCAGGACCGTTTCACCGGCCCCTCCGGGCTTTCCCTTCGGTGTCTCCGACTTTAGCAGAAGCTTTTCAGTCGGATTTACCACCCGCTCTTGCGGAGACACGGAAACCCGCACTGAGATTTCTCTCGGCTTGGGTGAGTTGGTGTCTCGTCGAGCGAGGCGATGTAGACCTTAGCTGCTCCCGACTGGACAAGTCCAGTTCGCGACAACCGTTCAAATCTACCTCCTCTGGCGACCCATGTCAATGGATCTCCTGGGGAGAAGTGAAGACTAGCAGGCGACGGGCGGGTTACGCACATCCGCCGGACAGTCCGTCAGGTGAAGGTCGACGGCGGGGTCTCCAGGTCCTCCAGCTCGATGCCCGGGGCCGCGAGGACCACGTCGCCGGCGATGTGGATGTCGTGCTGTTCCCCGGTGGCCAGGTCGTTCACGCGGTACTCGTCCACAGCCAGCGGCCCGCTGTCAGTGGGGTGTGCTGTCGTGGTGATCAAGGACCAGGACTGGTCGACCGTGAGTGGCGCGAGGACGGGGGGCCGGAAGGAGACGAGACGCACGCGGGTGGCCGGGGCGCCGGGGGTCAGGCGCAGCAGCCGTGCCGTGGCGACCAGGAAGGCGGGTGAGGCGCCCGTGAAGGCGTGGGCGGCGGCGTTGCCCTCCTGGGCGTGTTCGCCGGTGGGGTCGGTTCGGACCCAGGTGACGCCGTCGAGCGCGGCCGCGCGTACCTGCCAGGAGGCGGCGTGCATCTCCAGGCGGATGGGGCGGCCGAGGTCGTCGATGGTGAGGTCGATCGAGCCCGCGTGGCCGCCGCCGGGTGCGGTGGTCTGTGCGGTGTAGCGCCAGCCGGAGGGTCCGGTGGCGCAGTGGAAGTGTTCTTCACCGAGGGGGGTGTGGTCGTGTGTGTCGTGGAACGAGTAACGGCCGCGGGGCATGGGGGTTCTCGGTGTCTCTCGGGAATGAGCGGGGCCCCCGTCCCGGACGGGAGACGGGGGCCGGCGCGCGGTGGATCAGTAGCGGTAGTGGTCGGGCTTGTAGGGGCCCTCGACCTTCACGCCGATGTAGGCGGCCTGCTCGGGACGGAGCGTGGTGAGCTTGACGCCCAGCGCGTCCAGGTGCAGCCGGGCGACCTTCTCGTCGAGGTGCTTGGGGAGCACGTAGACGCCGATCGGGTACTCCTCCGGCTTGGTGAACAGCTCGATCTGGGCCAGCGTCTGGTCCGCGAAGGAGTTGGACATCACGAAGGAGGGGTGGCCGGTCGCGTTGCCGAGGTTGAGCAGGCGGCCCTCGGACAGCACGATCAGGACCTTGCCGTCGGGGAAGGTCCAGGTGTGGACCTGCGGCTTGACCTCGTCCTTGACGATGCCGGGGACCTTCGCGAGGCCGGCCATGTCGATCTCGTTGTCGAAGTGGCCGATGTTCCCGACGATGGCCTGGTGCTTCATCTTGGCCATGTCGGCGGCCATGATGATGTCCTTGTTGCCGGTCGTGGTGACGAAGATGTCGGCGATCTCCACGACGTCGTCGAGGGTGGCGACCTGGTAGCCGTCCATGGCGGCCTGCAGGGCGCAGATCGGGTCGATCTCGGTGATGATCACGCGGGCACCCTGGCCGCGCAGCGACTCCGCGCAGCCCTTGCCGACGTCGCCGTAGCCGCAGACGACCGCGACCTTGCCGCCGATCAGGACGTCGGTGGCGCGGTTGATGCCGTCGATCAGGGAGTGGCGGCAGCCGTACTTGTTGTCGAACTTCGACTTGGTGACCGCGTCGTTGACGTTGATCGCCGAGAAGAGCAGCGAGCCGTCCTGCTGCATCTCGTAGAGGCGGTGGACGCCGGTGGTGGTCTCCTCGGTGACGCCGCGGATCTCGGACGCGACCTGGGTCCACTTCTGCGGGTTCTCGCCGAGGGTGCGGTTGAGGAGCTGGAGGACGAACTGCTCCTCCTCACTGCCCGCGGTCGACGGGTCCGGGGCGGCACCCGCCTTCTCGAACTCGACGCCCTTGTGGACCAGGAGGGTGGCGTCGCCGCCGTCGTCCAGGATCATGTTCGGGCCGCCGGTGGCGGTGCCGGGCCAGGTCAGGGCCTGCTCCGTGCACCACCAGTACTCTTCGAGCGTCTCGCCCTTCCAGGCGAAGACGGGGACGCCCTGGGGGTTGTCCGGGGTGCCGTTCGGGCCGACGGCGATGGCCGCGGCGGCGTGGTCCTGGGTGGAGAAGATGTTGCAGGACGCCCAGCGGACCTCTGCGCCGAGGGCGACGAGGGTCTCGATCAGTACGGCGGTCTGCACGGTCATGTGCAGCGAGCCGGTGATCCGCGCGCCGGCCAGCGGCTGGGCGGCGGCGTATTCGGCACGGATGGACATCAGGCCGGGCATCTCGTGCTCGGCCAGCGTGATCTCCTTGCGGCCGAAGGCGGCAAGCGAGAGGTCCGCGACCTTGAAGTCGGTGGCGGTGGTGGTCATGTGAGCTGCTCCTCGCTGCTGAGGTCGAGGCGGATGTGGATACGACGCGGCCGCGGGGCGTGTCGGGTGTGCCGTCGAGCGGGCGCACCTGTCCCCTGCGGCAGCGCAATCCGTCGGAGGCCCTCTCTCCCTCGGACGGCCACCACGAGGGGGACCGCCCGACCGCCATCAGCAGCGACGTATGGCTACGACACCAAGCTACACGGATCGGCGGGTGCGCCCCAGTGGGCTTCCGGTCAGCGGCCCCCGGGAGTCTGGTCCGGGTCGGGTCCCGCGGCGGCCGCCTGCTCGCTGTAGATGTCGGGTTCGAGGTAGATCACCCGGGCGAAGGGTTCGGCGGCGCGGATGCGTTCCTCGGCGGCGTCGATGGCCCGGGCGACCTGGGCGGCGCTGTCGTCGTGGCGTACGGCGATCTTGGCGGCGACCAGCAGTTCCTCGGGGCCGAGGTGGAGGGTGCGCATGTGGATGACGCCGGTGACGGTCTGGCCGTCGACGGCGGCCGCGCGGATCCGGGCCACGGATTCGGGGCGGGCGCCCTCGCCGAGGAGCAGCGACTTGGTCTCGGCGGCGAGCACCAGGGCGATGGCGATCAGCAGGGTGCCGATGCACAGGGTGCCGATGCCGTCCCAGACGCCGCTTCCGGTGGCCAGGGCGATGCTGACGCCGACCAGGGCGAGTACGAGGCCGATGAGCGCGCCGAAGTCCTCCAGCAGGACGACGGGGAGTTCGGGGGCCTTGGCGCGGCGGATGAACTCGGTCCAGGACTGGGAGCCGCGGGTGTGGTTGGACTCCTTGATGGCGGTGCGGAAGGAGAAGCCCTCGGCGAGGATCGCGAAGACCAGGACGCCGACGGGCCAGTACCAGTGCTCGATGGCGTGCGGGTGGCGGATCTTCTCGTAGCCCTCGTACAGCGCGAACATGCCGCCGACGGAGAAGAGGACGATGGAGACGAGGAAGGCGTAGATGTACCGCTCGCGGCCGTAGCCGAACGGGTGCTCCTCGGTGGCGGCCCGCTTGGCCTTCTTGCCGCCGATCAGCAGCAGTGCCTGGTTGCCGGAGTCGGCGAGGGAGTGGACGCCCTCGGCGAGCATCGAGGACGATCCGCTGAACGCGAAGGCCACGAACTTGGCTGCGGCGATGGCGAGGTTGGCGCTGAGCGCCGCGACGATCGCCCTGGTTCCGCCTGACGCGCTCATAGGTGCTGGATGTCCCTTCGTCGGCCCGGCCGTGCCGCGGCGCCGGTGGGGGCGCCGCGGACGGTCATTCTTGCAGCCGGGCCGGATACGGGTGTGTCAGGCGGTGACGGTGGCCCGGAAGACGGTGCCTTCGCCGGTCAGTTCGGTGCGCTCGCCGGCCGGGACGAAGGCGGATTCGCCGCGGCCCAGGGTGAGGGTGTTCCCGGCGCCGTCGCGCAGTTCGGCCTGGCCGTGGGTGCACAGCAGGATCTGCGGGGTCGCCGGGTCGAGCGCCCGGGCGTCGGCTCCGGCGGCCAGGACGTAGCGGGACAGCCGGAACTCGTCGATGGGCGCCGCGTACAGCTCCTCGCCGTCGGGGCCGGCCTCGGGGCGCAGCACGCCCGGGTCGCCGGAGGCGAAGCGGACGACGCGCAGCAGTTCGGGGACGTCGATGTGCTTGGGGGTGAGGCCGCAGCGCAGCACGTTGTCGGAGTTGGCCATGATCTCGACGCCGAGGCCGTCGAGGTAGGCGTGCGGGACGCCCGCGCCGAGGTAGAGCGCCTCACCGGGCTGCAGGCGTACGTAGTTGAGCAGCATCGCGGCGATGACGCCGCGGTCGCCGGGGAAGCTGTGCGCGGTCTTGGCGTAGGCGGCGTAGTCCGCCGCGTACGGGTTGGCCGGGTCGTCGGCCAGCCGGGCGGCGGCTTCGGCGGCCGCGGTGACGGTGGCGGCCATCGCCTCGGGTTCGGCGGACAGGACGGCGGAGAGGACCTCGCGCAGGGCGTGGTCCTCGGGGTGGGCGCGCAGGATGTCGGCGTAGGGCGCGAGGGAGTGGACGCCGAGTCCGTCGAGCAGGTCGGCGGCGTCGGCGGGGCGGCGGAATCCGCAGAGCCCGTCGAAGGGGGTGAGCGCCACGAGCATCTCGGGCTTGTGGTTGGCGTCCTTGTAGTTGCGCTCGGGGGCGTCGAGCGGGACGCCGCGGGTCTCCTCGGCGGCGAAGCCCGCCTGGGCCTGTGCGAGGTCGGGGTGGACCTGGACGGACAGCGGCGCGCCCGCGGCCAGCACCTTGAACAGGAAGGGCAGCCGGGGGCCGAAGCGCTTGACGGCCGCCTCGCCGAGTTCGGCGCGCGGGTCGGCGGCGATGACGGCGTCCAGCGCGACGGGTCCCGCGCCCCGGTCGATCCGGGAGGGCGCGCCGGGGTGGGCGCCCATCCAGAGTTCGGCCTGCGGTTCGCCGGTGGGCGGCGTGCCGAGCAGTTCGGGGATGGCGGTGGTGGATCCCCAGGCGTAGGGGCGGATCGTGTTGGTGAGGCGGTTCATCCGGTCATGCTCTCTCGGCCGAGGCGACGGCCAGGTAAACGGCGGCGAAATCGGCGAGGGCGAGCAGTTCGGCGGCGGTGTCGAGCGGGTTGCCGTTGCCGGCGGCGATCTCGCTCAGCGGGGTGTCGTGCGCGTACGCCTGCTCGCGGACGGCGGGTGCGGCGGATCCGGCCTGGTCGGCCGCTTCCTGGAGCAGCACGATCCGCAGCCGCAGGCTGTCGCTGTCCTCGACGCGGTCGCGGAAGAAGTCGTCGGGGTCGGCGGCCAGTGGCAGGGCGCTGGCCTGCAGCGGGCCGTGCACGGTGAGGGCGCCGGGCAGGTCGGCGGTGAGGGCGGGGCGTCCGGCGCGGGTGGCGAGCATGGTCGAGAACCGGCGGGCGACGGCGGACGCTATCCGGCCCTGGCTCCACAGCAGCGGGAGGGCGTCGGCGAGTTCGGCGGCGAGGGTCTTGGCCGGGTTGGTGTACGTGGCGATGGCCGGTCCGCAGCGGGCGGCCACCTCGTCGAGCCGGTCGGCGATCGCGTAGAGGGTGCTGGTGGGCGCACTGAGCAGGCCGACCCGGTCGCCGAGGGCCAGCAGCGGGGTGAGCAGGGCCCAGATGGCGCCGGCGTCGGCCGCGGGGTCCAGGTCGTCGTCCGCCGCCCCGTTTCCGAAGGGCGCGGCGAAGGGCAGTGCCAGGCCGCGGACCTGGGCGACGGCTTCGGCGAGCGGTGCCTTGGGCGGGGTGACGGCCACCGCGGTGCAGCCGCGGCGGTACGCCTGCTCGACGAGGTCGGTCAGGCCCTGCTCGGTGCCGTGCGGGGTGATGAGCAGCAGCAGATCGAGCGGTCCTGCCCAGCCGGGCAGGGTCCACCGCGATTCCTGCGGGGTGGGTCCGGCCGGGTGCAGGGGCTGTACGGGGCAGGTGGCGGAGGCGACGGCGGCCAGCAGGTCGCAGACCGCCGCGGCGTCGGGGCCGCTGCCCGCGACGAGCACGGTCCGCGGGCGGCCGTCCGGGCGGAGTTCGCCGAGTCCGGCCTCCTCGGCGAGCCGCAGCGCGGTTCTCACCCTGGCTCCGGCGGCGGCGACCCCCAGGAGCAGTCCCCGGCCGTCGGCGCGGGCCAGCGCCTCAGGGTCCTCGAGCAGCGACTCGTCGAACAACGCGACCTCCCGGTCGGAAGCGGCCTGGTCAGGCGGGGCGGCGGGCCTCATCGACGAGGAGCACGGGGATCTCGTCGCGTACGGGGTAGGCGAGGCCGCAGGTGTCGGAGGTGCACACCAGTTCCCTGGCGTCGTCGTCCTCACGCAGGGGTGCGTGGCAGGCCGGGCAGGCGAGGATCTCCAGAAGGCTGGGTTCGACGAGCGGCATAGCGGTGTCCTCCGGGCGGTGTGCTGCGATCGGGGGTGCGGTGGGCCGCGCGCGGCGGCACACTCGGCGGGCCGATGGCGTTCTGCGCGTGCCCTCAGCCTATCTCCGAGCGGGTCGGCGGGGAGTCGGCCGGTGCCCGGCCTGTGGACAACTCCGGCCGGGCCCTGGCGAGGCGGGGTGGGGTCGGGCGCCGACGGTGGCCGGCGCCAGGTCGGTCAGGCGCGGACGATGGCCAGCACCTGGTCGCGGA
The DNA here is from genome assembly GCF_040680795.1 of Streptomyces sp. NPDC051976. NCBI lineage: Bacteria > Bacillati > Actinomycetota > Actinomycetes > Kitasatosporales > Streptomycetaceae > Streptomyces > Streptomyces sp. NPDC051976. Next base: position 112,192 of record NZ_JBFAXL010000028.1, on the reverse strand, counting down.
TGCGGTCGACGGCGGCCGCGTCGCGCGCCTCCACGTTCAGCCGCAGGAGCGGTTCGGTGTTGGAGGCGCGGAGGTTGAACCACCAGTCGGCGGCGGTGACGGTGAGCCCGTCGAGTTCGTCGAAGCCGATGCCGTCCTGTCCGGCGAACGCGGCCCGTACCGCGGCGGTGCGCCCCGCCTGGTCGGCGACGGTGCTGTTGATCTCCCCGGAGGCCGCGTACCGGTCGTAGGAGGCCACCAGGGCGGACAGCGGGCCGTCCTGGGTGCCGAGGGCGGCCAGCAGGTGGAGGGCGGCCAGCATGCCCGTGTCGGCGTTCCAGAAGTCGCGGAAGTAGTAGTGCGCGGAGTGCTCGCCGCCGAAGACGGCACCGGTCTCGGCCATCTCCTGCTTGATGAAGGAGTGGCCGACGCGGGTCCGTACGGGGGTGCCGCCGTGTTCCCTCACGACCTCGGGCACCGACCAGGAGGTGATCAGGTTGTGGATGATCGAGGCGCCGGGGTTCTTGGCCAGCTCGCGGGCGGCGACCAGCGCGGTGACGGCGGACGGCGACACGGGCTCGCCGCGCTCGTCGACGGCGAAGCAGCGGTCGGCGTCGCCGTCGAAGGCCAGGCCGAGGTCGGCGCCGGTCTCGCGGACCCGTGCCTGGAGGTCGACCAGGTTCTTCGGGTCCAGCGGATTGGCCTCGTGGTTGGGGAAGGTGCCGTCGAGTTCGAAGTACATCGGCACCAGGTCGACGGGCAGGCCCGCCAGGACGGTGGGGACGGTGTGGCCGCCCATGCCGTTGCCCGCGTCCACGACCACCTTCAGCGGGCGGATGCCGGAGAGGTCGACCAGGGAGCGCAGGTAGGTGGCGTAGTCGCCGAGCACGTCCCGCTGGGTGACGGCACCGGGTACGGCGTCGGAGGCGGGCAGGCCGGTCTCCGACCACTTCTCGACGAGCGCGCGGATGTCGGCGAGTCCGGTGTCCTGGCTGATCGGCGCGGCGCCCGCGCGGCACATCTTGATGCCGTTGTACTGCGCCGGGTTGTGGCTGGCGGTGAACATGGCGCCGGGGAGGGCGAGTTCGCCGCTGGCGAAGTACAGCTCGTCGGTGGAGCAGAGCCCGATCTCGGTGACGTGCGCGCCGCGGGAGGCGGCGCCGCGGGCGAAGGCGCTGGACAGGCCGGGCGAGGAGGGCCGCATGTCGTGCCCGACGACGATCGCGGTGGCGTCGGTGACCGTGGCGAAGGCCGCGCCGAAGAGCTCGGCGAGCGGCTCGTCCCACTGGTCGGGAACGACGCCGCGCACATCGTAGGCCTTGACGATCTGCGACAAATCGGCCACTGCACACCTCTGGGTCTGGCGGAACGGTCGGACGGCGCCGCGGCACCAGGAGGGCGGCGGAACACCGATCACAACCTACCCCGGAGGGGTCGGCGGACCCGCGCTACGGCTCGGGTGAGCGCAACACCCGCAGGTGGCCGCGGCGGGCGACCTCCAGCGGGTCGATGTCGCGGGGGCCGGGTCCCGACCGGGGCCGCTCCTGGGGGCGGGCCGCTTCGCGTACCGCGTTGGCCAGGGCTTCGAGGTCGTCGCCGCTGGGCCGCACCGGGCCGGTGTCCGTGGCCAGCCGTACGACTTCCCAGCCGCGCGGGGCGGTCAGCCGCTCGGAGTGCTCGGAGCACAGGTCGTAGCAGTGGGGTTCGGCGTAGGTGGCGAGCGGTCCGAGCACGGCGGTGGAGTCCGCATAGACGTACGTCAGCGTCGCGACGGCGGGACGGCCGCAAGCGGTGCGCGAACAGCGACGTACAAGGCTCACGAGGTTGGACGGTACCGCACTCTTGAGCGGGCCGCGACGACTCTCCGCCAGGTCACCCGGTCGTGTCGTGCCCGGCCCCCACCAGGTACGCCGTCCGTGCGTACCGCGCTGACCTGGGCAGAAGGCAAAGGTGTACGGAAGGTGTACCAATTGTGCGTGATCGGTGGGTGCCGGGATCGGTCAGCACGTGGCGCATATGCGCCTGATCTATGGCCAGATGCGGTCTCCTTGGTGGCGATGTCCGAACGAAACCGGACGGCCATCGCTCTTTCGGCGACAGGCGCGGGAAACGTCACCGCGGTGTCGGTGGCGTGCGCGGTGGTGTCAGCGATGTGCGGGCCTCCGCGGAGGGCTAGGCTCGTCGCTGATGGACAGCCCGGTACCTCCTCCTCCCGCACCTCGTCCGCGCCACCGCGACCGTCACGGACGCGGGATGCGCGGACCGATCGCGCCTCCCCAGGTGCCGCTCGCGGCCAGCCGCGCGGACGCCTTCGACGATCTGGTGCGGGACGCCGCCGACCGGCTGGAACGCCGCTGGCCGCAGCTCGCCGACGTCGAGTTCGCCGTCCAGGAGGTGCCGTGGCCGCAGGACACGGCCGAGGTGTCGGGGGACGACGCCGTACCGCTGGGCAGGCTGATCGGCGCGGCCAAGGACCGGCCCAGCCGGATCGTGGTCTACCGGCGCCCGGTGGAGATCCGCGCCAAGAGCCGCGACGAGCGCGCCCTCCTGGTGCACGAGGTCGTCGTCGAGCAGGTCGCCGAGCTGCTGGGCCTGTCCCCGGAGAACGTCGACCCCAAGTACGGCGAGGACTGAGCGGGCCCGGGTCGGCCGCCGCCAGGTCCGAGCGCGTCCCGGATCGGACGCGCTCGGAGCGGGCGCCGCTAGCGGTTGAGGATCGTCAGGTCGGGGCCCGCCTGGGGCACCTCGACCATGCCGCGGTCGTCCGGCAGCGGCTGGAGGGTGAACATGGGGACCCCGTTGAGCGGCAGGGACAGCATCCGCGAGGCGTAGACGGGGCCACCGGAGACCGGCTCCACCGTCACCGCGTACGCGCCCTTGCCGCCGTCCGGCGGCGCGGGCTGGAAGCCGAGCGTCGTGCCCGCCTTCACGGTGACGGTCTTCGTCACGGCGGTGCCGCCCGAGGTGCCCGCCGACGAGGTGACCTTCACGGAGGCGTCCTTGCCGACCGCGGTCAGCGACAGGGTCGACGCCTTGGCGCGGTTGTCGGCGACGGTGGCCCGGGTCTCGACCCGCGAGGTGGCGGGCAGGAACGCCATGTCCTGCTTGGTGCCGTTGCCCCGGGTGACGCGCAGCGCGGCGACCACCGGGACGGGCGCGTGCACGGTGCTGGAGCCGATGAGCAGCGAGCCCGCGTCGCCCTTGGTGACGTCACCGAGGTCGACGGCCGTGGTCATCCCGGCCTTGACGTGCAGCGTCTCGTGCCCGGCCGGGGTGATCGTGCCCGTCGAGGTGGCCAGCCGCAGCGTCACGTCCGCGTCGTCGGTGCCGACCGCGTACACCACCAGGCGCACCGACTTGGCGTCCGCCGGGATGCCGGGCATCACCAGGCTGGTGGCCGGGTCGGTCGCGGGCGCCAGCCAGTCGCTGCCCAGCTTGGAGTCGACGGCCTGGACGGCCGCGCCGACCCGGCCGCTGCGGGCGACGACGTGCACGGTGAGGTCGGGGGCCTTGTCCGCGACGAGCGTGGACAGCAGCACCGGTTCCGAGCTCTGGCCGGGCACCGTGATGCCGTCGCCGGTGGACGCCTTGAGCAGGCCGTCCTTGCCGTACAGCTCGACGTCCACCACCGCGGGCGTGGCGTCGGGGTTGACCAGGTGCAGATAGTCCTGGCGGGTCGTGTCGGTGCTCGCGCCGGGGAACCAGAACTCGCTGTCCGGGGCGACGCACGACAGCCCGGACAGGCCGCGCGCGGAGCCCTCGTCGACCACGGTGGTCTGCTGCACGGTCCAGCCCGGGGCCAGTGGGCCGTCGGCGGTGCCGATCAGCGCGGGCGCCTCGGCCTTGTCGGTCGAGGTGGTGACCGGCTTGCCGACCGCCGTCAGCGGCGCCAGCGGCTTGGCCTTGGCGGCCGCGGGCACGAGCTGCGCCTTGGGGCTGGTCCCGCCGGTGCCGCTGTCGCCGCTGCCCGCCGAGCCGCCCGGGCCCTGCGGCGTGAAGGACGTGTACGTGGTGGTGGCGAACTCCGACGAGGACGGCTGCGGGCACAGCAGGGTGCTGCGCTGGATCGGCAGCCGGGCGGCGGTGCCCACATGGGCCGCCGCCGGGTCGCCCGCGCCGGTCAGCACCGCGGCGCCGGTCAGTACGGCGAGCGCGGCGGCGGCGCCCGCCAGGGAGATGGTGCTGCGGTTCACTGGTGGTCGCTCCCGTCCCGGCGCGGATCGCCCTCGGGGTAGTACGAGGCCGGGTCGGCGTATCCGGCGGGGTCACCGTAGGCGGCCTGCTCGTCGTACGCCGCCGTCCCGTCGTGCCCGGTGGTCGCGTAGGGGTCGTAGGCCGGCTGCTGCTGCACATAGCCGTACTGGTCGGTGTATCCGCCCTGCTGCTGCTCGTACCCGCCCTGCTCGGGGGCGTACTGCCCCTCCCACTGCTGCTGGTTCGAGTCGGGCGCGTAGCCGGGGGCGGGGGCCTGCGCCGGGTAGCCGGCGTAGTACGGCTGCTCGCCGGTGTCCGCGGGGTCGCCGTGGACACCGGCGGGGACGGCGTACGGGTCGTAGCCGCCCTCCGCGGGGTCGTACGGCGCCTGTGGCGGCGGTGGCGGCCCGTCCGGTGGCATCGGCGCGGCGGGCCCGGTGCCGGGCTCGGCGTCGTCGTCCGCGGCGGCGGCAGCGGCCTCGGCCTCCGCGGCGGCCTGGAGGCGGCGGGCGCGGCGGCCCTCGCCACCGGCCTGCGCCGGGATCTCGACGGCGCTCGCGGCGTCCGCCTCGGGCAGGTCGTCGTCGATCTCGCGGCGGCGGCCGGGCAGTGCCAGCACGATCGCCACCAGCAGCAGGAAGCCCTGCGCGCCGAGCCAGCCGATGTGGGTGACGGGCTCCTCGAAGGTGACGTCGAGCCGTCCGCCGTTGGGCGGGAGCTGGAAGCCCTGCGCCCAGCCGTCGACCGTGGTCGGGGTGAGCGCGGTGCCGTCGAGGGTGGCGTGCCAGCCCGAGGCCGCGGAGTCCGCCAGCCGCAGGACGCGGCCCGAAGGGCCCGCGGGGATCTTGGTGTGCGCCTCGACGCGGCCGGAGCCGACGCCCACGGGCTGCGCGCCGCTGCTGGTGATCGCCATCCTGGAGACCGGCGTGTCCACCCGCCACAGCTCGCTGCCGTCCGCCTGGCTGACCCGGGACAGGCCGGGGGTGCTGTCGAGCACCCGGCCCATCCCACGCGGCGAGCCCTTCTGGGCGAGGACGTAGCGGACCGCGTAACCGGCCAGCCGGCTGCCCTGGTCGGCGCCGGAACCGGCCACCAGGTTGGCCACCACGGTGTCGAGTTCCTTGTCGCGCCCGGCCTCCGCGGCGAGTTCCGCGTCACCGATCCGCGCGCCGGAGCCGCGTACGAGTGCGTAGGAGACCTGGCCCGCGGTGCCGCTGAGCACCAGGGTGCGGGGCTGGTCGGGCGAGGTGCTCTCCTCGGCGACGAACGCCGGGACCTGCTGCGGGTCGTGACGCTTGATCGGGCCGTCGGCTCCGTCGGCGACCCAGGTGAAGGCGGCGAGCAGCGGCGCCGCGGCGGCGGCCAGCGCGATGAGTCCGGCGACGGGCTGCCGCCAGCCGAACCCACTGGCCGCGATGCGCTCGTTGGCGCCCTCGGCGCCGATCGCGGCGGCGGCCAGCAGCGCCAGACCGTAGACGAGGGTGGCGGGGCCCGCCCACGCCTTGCCGTTCTCGATGACGGCGAAGAGCAGTCCGGTCGCGGCGACGGCCCAGGCGGCGACGATCGCCTGGCGGCGGCTGTCGCGCATCAGGGCGGCGAGCGCGGCGAGCACCAGGCCGATCAGCAGCAGCCCGCCGGACGCCTTGGGGCCGCCGGGACTGAGCATCAGCAGGTCGAGGCCGCCGGCGCCCTTGGTGCCGTACGGCAGTCCGGCCTCCTGGAGCAGGCGGCCGGGGTGCGCGAGCAGGGTCAGCGACCAGGGCGCGAGCAGCACCATGGGGGTGACCAGCAGCGCCGCGAAGCGCAGCAGGTGCGGTACGAGCAGCTGCCGGTAGCCGGTGACGAGCCGCCAGGCGACGGTGGCCGCGGCCAGCACCAGGGCGATCGGCCAGGTGATCGGGGTGAAGGCGGTGGTGAAGGTGAGCATCAGCGCCAGCGCCCAGGTGGCCCGCCAGCCGGGGCGGGCGCCGCGGTCGATGGCGCTCCCGGTGAGCTGCAGGCCCGCCATGGCGACGGCGGCGCGCGCCATCAGCGGCAGCAGGATCGCCAGGACGGCGGTGCCCAGACGTCCGGCCGCCAGCGCCCCGGTCGCGGCGGGCAGGAAGGCGTACGCGACGGCGGCCCAGGCGCGCAGCAGCCGGGACTCGACCAGCGGCCGGGAGGCGAAGTACGCGGAGATGCCCGCCAGCGGCACCGAGGCCACCAGCAGCAGGGTGAGGGTGAGCGAGGTGGAGCCGAAGAGCACGGTCGCGAACAACGCGAGCACCGCGAGGTACGGGGGCGCCGCCTGGGTGCCGCCGGTGCCCAGCGCGTGCCAGGAACCGGCGTAGGTGCCCCACAGGTCGGAGGCGCCGGGGTCGGCGGGCAGCAGCGCCCCGCCGAAGAGCGAGCCGCCGCCGAGCAGCGAGCGGCAGGCGGCGAGCGAGACGACGAGCAGCACGACGAAGAGCATCGGGCCGGGCTTGCGGGCGATCCGCTTCAGCCGGGCGAACTGCTCGACCTCCAGGAAGTCGCCCTCGTCGTCGCCGGGTCCTGACTCGACGGCGCCGCCGTGCCTGCCCGCCGCGGCGGACGCGGCGTCGGCGCGGCCCGCGACATTGCTGACGATCTGGTCGACGGTGGCCCGTACCGTCGCGCCGGGCGGCGGGAAGAGCGGGCGCAGTTCGGACGGCGGTACGGCGCCACGGCCGCGGCGGTGGCGGGCGCCGAGCAGTCTGCCGGGGCGCAGCAGGACGCCGACCAGCCCGACGATCTCGTCGACGGCCTGGCCCGGCACCTTGCCGACGAGATAGGCGAGCGTGCGCAGCAGGGTGCCCACGACGATCCGCAGGACCACGTACGGCAGCATCCGGCCGCTGGTGTTGGCCAGCAGTGTGTAGACGGCGCCCGCCTTGTCGACCCGGTGCGGGTTGACGGCGGAGCGGCCCGCGCAGTCGACGGGGCGGCGCTCGCGGGAGGCGGCCTCGGCGTGCCACATGGCGGCGTCGGGGGCGATGAGCACGGTGTGGCCCGCGGCCTGGGCGCGCCAGCAGAAGTCGACGTCGTCGCGCATCAGGGGCAGCCTGCGGTCGAAGCCGCCCAGCTCCTCCCACACGTCGCGGCGGACCAGCATGCCCGCGGACGACACGGACAGCACCTGGCGTACCTGGTCGTGCTGGCCCTGGTCCTGCTCGCGGCGCTCGAGACCGGTCCAGCGGCGGCCGCTGCGGGCGATGCTGACGCCGACTTCGAGGAGCTGGCGGCGGTCGAACCAGCTGCGCAGCTTCGGGCCGATGATGGTGGCCGACGGCGAGGCGTCGGCGGTGCGCAGCAGCGCGGCCAGCGCGCCGGTGTCGGGCTCGCAGTCGTCGTGCAGCAGCCACAGCCACTGGACGGGTTCGCCGTGCGGCTGCTCGGGCTGGTCGTACGCGTCGTCGTTCCAGCTGCGGCTGACGGGGTCCCAGCCGCTGCGGCGCTGGAGGTACGGCAGGTCCTCGGCGGTGAGCGGCGCGGCGGCGCGTACGGCCTCGTCGACGGCGGCGCCGAAGCCGGTACGGCGGGCCAGGTGCAGCACGCGCTGGTCGCCGAGCGCGTCGGCGAGCAGCCGCGCGGAGTCGTCCGCGCTGCCGGTGTCGGCGGCGATCACGTCCTGGACCGGCCGCTCCTGGGCGAGCAGGCCGGACAGTGCCTTGGGCAGCCAGCGGGCGCCGTCGTGTGCGACGAGCACGGCGGTGACGACGTGGCGCGGGAACTCAGGGGTGCCGGCCGGGTAGGCGGCCGGTGCTGGGCTGTTCACGGACATCGAGGTTCGGGCCCCGGTTCGCTGGACTGCGGTTGACGCGGCGCCCGCTGCGGGCGCCCTCACGTCTCGGACGGGCCCCCACACTAACGGCTTACGCCGGTGACGCCGTCCGGGTGTGAGAACAACGGCAGCCCGCCTCCCGTGCCGGTGGGCGCGGGAAGCGGGCTGTACGGGCGGTGCGGCCGCCGTGCGCGGGCCGGTCGGGCGGGGTCGCCGGCGGGCTCAGACGACACCCTTCTTGAGCCGGCGGCGCTCCCGCTCGGACAGTCCGCCCCAGATACCGAAGCGTTCGTCGTTGGCGAGGGCGTACTCCAGGCAGTCGGAGCGGACTTCGCAGGCGAGGCAGACCTTCTTCGCCTCACGCGTGGAACCGCCCTTTTCGGGGAAGAACGACTCGGGGTCGGTCTGCGCACACAGCGCGCGCTCCTGCCAGCCGAGTTCCTCGTCGGCCTCTTCAGCCAGCAGCAACTGGAACTGCTCGGTCATGCGCGCCCCTCATCTGTCGTGCTGTCCCCGTGGTGCGGCCGTCCCATGTGCGGCTGAACGACACGAGTGAAATTACAAGTGTGCCGATCCGGGCCAGTCAAGCCGAGATCTGCTATTGGGCCCGTTATTCACTCCGCTGAACCAAGAGGTGACAGAAAGTGTTGATATCTGCCTAAACGCATGCATCCGTCAACCGTGGTCCGGTGGAGCCACCGCTCACACCTCGTCAGACGCTGCGGCTTCGCGCACCGTTCCGCCCGCCCGGGTGAAGCGTTGTGGATCACATTCCGATCACAGAAGCACAACAGCAGAACGCGCTTGTGAGCGGATGCTGCACCGCTTATCCGCACACTTCTGCGCACAAACCTTTCACCAATCCATCCAGCCGGATCAGGTGAAAGATTTGCGACATACCCGACATCCAGTTGACAAACGTTGCCCGCGACCGGTCTCCTGGACGGCATGCCCGCTGAGCACAACGCACCCACCAGGACTCGCCGCCGCGAGTCCCGCCGCGTTGCCCTCGCGCAGAGCTGTTGTCGTTCCTGTTGTTGCCGCTGAGTCCCCGCCGGGCCCTGTGACGGCCCTGGCGCCACCCCGCCACTCGCGCACACCACAAGGAACACACCTTTATGTACAGCGACGTCTCGATCGCCGGTGACCCGCTCGCGCTGCCCCACCTGCTCCCCCCGGTGCCGCAACACCCCAGCACCGTCGCGGAGTTCGCCGGACTCGCCCGCACCATCGCCGCCGACCGCGCCCGCTGGGCCCCGCTGGTCCGCTACGACGCCACCACCCGCTGGTACGCCCGGCTGCAGACCGGTCCCGGCTACGAGGTGTGGCTGCTGAGCTGGCTGCCCGGCCAGAGCAGCGGGCTGCACGACCACGGCGGCTCCTCCGGCGTCCTCACCGTCCTCCAGGGCGAGCTGCGCGAACGCGCGGTGTCCGGCGGCCGCGAGACCGCCCGCGCGCTCACCGGCGGCGACCAGCGCGCCTTCGCCCCCGGCTATGTCCACGAGGTGGTCAACGACTCCCTGGAACCCGCCGTCAGCCTGCACGTCTACTTCCCCGGCCTCACCGAGATGACGCCGCACGCGTGCACCTCCGACCGGCCCGGAAAGGTACTCGGGCAGGCCCTTGCGGCCCAGCCCGCGACGACGGGCTGACAGACTGGGGACCATGCGAATCGTGGTTCTGGCCGGAGGTATTGGAGGAGCGCGCTTTCTGCGCGGCCTCAAGGCAGCGGCGCCGGAGGCGGACATCACCGTCATCGGCAACACCGGAGACGACATCCATCTGTTCGGTCTGAAGGTCTGCCCCGACCTCGACACCGTGATGTACACCCTCGGCGGCGGCATCCACGAGGAGCAGGGCTGGGGGCGCGCGGAGGAGAGCTTCGCGGTGAAGGAGGAGCTGGCCGCGTACGGCGTCGGACCCGAGTGGTTCGGCCTGGGCGACCGCGACTTCGCCACCCACATCGTCCGCACCCAGATGCTGGGCGCCGGCTACCCGCTCAGCGCGGTCACCGAGGCGCTGTGCGCCCGCTGGAAGCCCGGGGTACGCCTCATCCCCATGTCCGACGACCGGATCGAGACGCATGTGCTCGTCGAGGTCGACGGCGAGCGCAAGGCCATCCACTTCCAGGAGTACTGGGTACGGCTGCGCGCCGCGGTGCCCGCCTTCGCCGTGGTGCCGGTCGGCGCGGAGGGCGCCAAGCCCGCGCCCGGCGTCCTGGAGGCCATCGCCGAGGCCGACGTCATCGTCTTCCCGCCGTCCAACCCCGTCGTCAGCGTCGGCACCATCCTCGCCGTCCCCGGCGTCCGCGAGGCCATCGCCGAGGCGGGCGTGCCCGTCGTCGGCCTCTCCCCCATCATCGGCGACGCACCCGTACGCGGCATGGCCGACAAGGTGCTGGCCGCCGTCGGCGTCGAGTCGACGGCCGCGGCCGTCGCCGCGCACTACGGCTCGGGACTGCTCGACGGCTGGCTCGTCGACACCACCGACGCCGCCACGGTCTCCGAGGTCGAGGCCGCCGGTATCCGCTGCCGCGCCGTACCGCTGCTCATGGACAGCCCCGAGGCCACCGCGCAGATGGCCCGCGAGGCGCTCGCTCTCGCCGAGGAGGTACGGGCATGAGCGCGCCCGCCGCCCCGCGCTACGAGGTCTTCGGCGTCACCGGCATCGGCGAGGTCGCCGCCGGCGCGGACATCGCCAAGCTCATCGCCGCCACCGGGGTCGAACTCGCCGACGGTGACGTGCTGTTGGTCACCTCCAAGATCGTCAGCAAGGCCGAGGGGCGGGTCGTCCTGGCGGACGACCGCGAGGCCGCGATAGACGCCGAGATGGTGCGGCTGGTCGCGCGGCGCGGGCCGACCCGGATCGTCGAGACGCGGCACGGCTTCGTGATGGCCGCCGCCGGGGTCGACGCCTCCAACACCGCCGCGGGAACGGTTCTGCTGCTCCCCGAGGACCCGGACGCCTCCGCCCGGCGCATCCGGGAGGGCCTGCGCGAGGACCTCGGCGTCGACGTCGGCGTCCTCGTCACCGACACCTTCGGGCGCCCCTGGCGCGAGGGGCTCACCGACGTCGCGATCGGCGCCGCCGGGGTGCGCGTCCTGGACGACCTGCGGGGCGGGCAGGACGCCCACGGCAACCTCCTGAACGCGACGGTCACGGCCACCGCCGATGAGTTGGCTGCCGCCGGGGATCTCGTCAAGGGCAAGGTCAGCGGGGTGCCGGTGGCGGTGGTGCGGGGGCTTTCGGTGCTCCTCGGCTCCGCTGAGGCCGACGCGGACGGCGACGCCGACAGTGGCGCTCGGCCGCTCGTACGGGACTCCGCCAACGACATGTTCCGGCTCGGGACGTCGGAGGCCGTGCGGGAGGCGGTGACGCTGCGGCGGACCGTACGGGAGTTCACCGACGAGCCGGTCGACGGCGCCGCGGTGCGCCGTGCCGTCGCGCTCGCCGTCACCGCTCCCGCGCCGCACCACACCACTCCCTGGCGGTTCGTCCTGCTCGAGTCGGCCGAGGTGCGGGTGCGGTTGCTCGACGCCATGCGGGACGCCTGGGCGGCGGACCTGCGCCGTGACGGTTTCTCCGAGGAGAGCGTCGCCAAGCGGCTCCGCCGCGGGGACGTCCTGCGCCGCGCGCCCTACCTCGCCGTGCCCTGCCTCATCGCCGACGGCGCTCACCCCTACCCCGACGCGCGGCGGCTCGCCGCCGAACGCGAGATGTTCGTCGTCGCCATGGGCGCCGGCGTCCAGAACTTCCTCGTCGCCCTCGCCGGGGAACAGCTCGGCTCCGCCTGGGTCTCCTCCACCATGTTCTGCCGCGACGTCGTCCGCGACGTCCTCGACCTCCCCGCCGACTGGGACCCCATGGGCGCCGTCGCCATCGGCCGCCCCGCCGCCTCCCCTGCTCCCCGCGGCGGACGGGACGTCGACGGCTTCATCGCCGTCCGCTGAGGCTTCCGGGTAGGTGGGGCCTGGTCCGCCTGGCGGGCCGGGCCCCGGGGCTTCCGGCGCAGGGCTTCGAAATCGGATATTTACGGCGCTTCTGCCACCCCCTACCCGCACCCTCTCCCCCGCCACAAATATCCGGCAGCATTTCGAAACCCTCCGCCTGCACCCCCGGGTCCCTCCGTGGGTGGGTGCGCCCGGGTGGGTGGGTCCCCTCGGGGTGGGTGGGCCGACCCGGGCGGGCGGGCTTGGGGTGGGTGGGCCAGCCTGGGTGGGCGGGTCGGCTGGCGGTGAGTGGGTTGCCTATGCCGGTGGGCCTGGACGGGTGGGCGGGCCTAGGTCCGTGAGCCCGGGGGGGGTCGGGGTTGGTGAGCCTGGATGGGTGGGTTGCCGTCCGGGGCGCCCTGGGGGCACCGTCTGTGGGCCCCCGGAGGGGGCCCGGTCATCACCCCCAGTGGACCGGCAGCCGCCATCCGGCCTGGGAGGGGACGTGGCGGGGTGTCCCCGCAGGGCGCCGAACACTCCCCCCGCAGAAGCAGATTCACCCGGCAAGTGTTTGGCGCCCGAGGAGATACCCCGGCGCGGCGCCGACCCCACCCACCAGAAGACCGGCAGACGGAAACGCACTCGCACGGGTGGTGCGGGTGGGAAAAACAGGGGGTGAGGTCAGGAGTGGGGGGTCGGGGGGTTGGGGGCCAGGCGGGGGCCGTGGCGGGGTGGGGAGGGGGAGTTGAGGAGGATGAGCCGGGCGGCGCGGTGGCGCTGGCCGGCGTAGGGGGCCAGAAGTTCGAGCATGGTGGCGTCGTCGGACCGCCGCTCCCCGGTGAGGGCAAAGCCGATGCGGTGAGGCAGGTGGAGGTCGCCGACGGTCACCGCGTCGGGGGCCCCGTGGCTGCGCTGCAGGACTTCGGCGGCCGTCCAGGGGCCGATCCCTGGGAGTACCTGAAGCCGGGCAGAGGCTTCCTCCGGCGCGAGCGCCGTCAACGCCTCGAGCCGCGCAGCGACCCGCACGGCCCGCAGGATCGTCGAGGCCCGCTTGTTGTCGACGCCGGCGCAGTGCCAGTCCCAGGACGGGATGAGGGCCCAGCCCCGTGCGTCGGGCATGACGCGCATGCGGCCCGCGGGCCCGGGAGCCGCCTCGCCGTGCTGGTGCAGCAGCAGCCGCCAGGCGCGGTACGCCTCCGCGGTGGTGACCTTCTGTTCGAGGACGCTGGGGACGAGGGCCTCGAGGACGAGCCCGGTCCGGGTCAGCCGCAGGCCCGGGTGCCGCCGGTGGGCGGTGTGGACGAGCCGGTGCCGCGGGGTGAACGCGGCGGGGTCGTCGTACGCGCCGAGCAGCGCGGGCAGCGCGTCGAGCAGCCACTGCGCGCCGGGCCCCCAGGCGTGCGCCTCGATGGTGGCGGGGCTGCCGGTCAGCCGGAGGGTGCCGGGGCCTTCGGGGGTGCGGCTGGCACGCCAGACGGTGCCGTCCGGGGTGGTGCGGAAGGCCGGGTCGCCGGGACCGCGGCGCAGCGGGTCGAGGGTGCGGCGTACGTCGAGCGGCCCGTCGGGCGACCAGGTGCGGGTGCGCGGCGCGGCGGACGCGGCCGGTGACGCGGTCCCGGCGTCGGCGCGGCGGCTCGCCGGGACGCGGGCGGCGGCGCCGCTCACCTGGGTCCGGGTCGGACGGGTTCGCGGTGAGTGCACCCCGCGAGGGTATCCGCCGCCCGCGCCCGGCGCCGCCCACCCGGACGGTCAGCCGGGAACAGCCCAGGTCAGCCGGGATCAGCCGCGACACAAGCCGCGCCCCGCCCCCCCTACTGGTCGGAGGAGAAGCGGATCGCACCCCCGTCGATCCGCGCGTCGCACCACACCCGCACCCCGTGCCGCAACTCGTTGTCCGGGCCGATGTGCGCGCCGTCGCCGACGACGACGGAGTCGAGGACCGTACGGCCGCCGATGTGGGCGCGGGCGCCGACCAGGGAGTTCTTGACGACGGCGTCGGGCTCGACGACCGCTCCGGCCAGCACGGTGCTGCCGTCGACGCGGGCGCCGGACCCGATGACGGCGCCCGCGCTCACGCAGGTGCCGCCGCTGAGCTTGGCGTCGGCGGCGACCTGGGCGCCGGGCAGCACCAGGTACTCGCCGCGCCTGCCGGGGACGGCCGGGGAGGGCGCGCGGCCCGTGACGAGGTCGGCGGAGCCGCGGACGAACGCCTGCGGGGTGCCGAGGTCGAGCCAGTAGGTGCTGTCGACCATGCCCTGGAGGTGGGCGCCGGTGGCGAGCAGGTCGGGGAAGACCTCGCGCTCGACGGAGACGGGACGGCCGCTGGGGATGGTGTCGATGACCGAGCGGGTGAAGACGTAGCAGCCCGCGTTGATCTGGTCGGTGACGATCTCCTCGGGCGTCTGCGGCTTCTCCAGGAAGGCGGTGACGCGGCCCGCCGCGTCGGTGGGGACCAGGCCGAAGGCGCGCGGGTCCTCGACCCGGGTGAGGTGGAGCGAGATGTCGGCGCCGGTGTCGCGGTGGGTGGCGACCAGGGCGCGGATGTCGAGGCCTGTGAGGATGTCGCCGTTGAGGACCAGGACCGGTTCGCCGGGGGCGGAGTGCAGGCGGTGCGCGACGTTGCGGATGGCGCCGCCGGTGCCGAGCGGGTCGGTCTCGGTGACGTACTCGAGGTGCAGGCCGAGCGCCGAGCCGTCGCCGAAGTGCGGTTCGAAGACCTCGGCGAGGTAGGAGGTGGCGAGTACGACGTGCTCGACCCCGGCGGCGCGGGCGCGGGCCAACTGGTGGGTGAGGAACGGCACTCCCGCCGCGGGGATCATCGGCTTGGGGGTGTGGACGGTGAGCGGTCGCAGCCGGGTGCCCTTCCCTCCCACCAGGAGGATGGCCTCTCTCGCCGCGGGACGCTCCCCGGCCGGGACGGAAGCGCGGGCGGAGGCGGACGCGGAGGCGGGGTGTGCACGCATGGCATGCATAGTGACATGAGCCGTAAAGCTGAGTTATCGGCAGCTGACGGTCCGTCGGGTGTGGCGCGCCCACCTGTACCCGTACGGACCACACGCGTGCCACTGGGTAGCCTGGCACGCGTGACCACTAACGCCGCCACCCCCGCCGCCCTGCTCGACGCCGCTCTGGGCGGGGATCCGGGCCGCCCGCTGGTCACCTTCTACGACGACGCCACCGGCGAGCGCGTGGAGTTGTCGGTGGCGACCTTCGCCAACTGGGTGGCCAAGACGGCCAATCTGCTCCAGGACGACCTGGGGGCGCAGCCGGGCGACCGGCTGGCGCTGCTGCTGCCCGCGCACTGGCAGACCGCGGTCTGGCTGCTGGCCGGCTTCTCGGCCGGTGTGGTCGTGGCGCCCGGCGGCGACCCGGCCGCGGCCGATCTGGTGGTGAGCGGCCCGGACACGCTGGAGGCCGCGCTGGCCTGCCGCGGTGAGCGGGTGGCGCTGGCCCTGCGGCCGCTCGGCGGGCGTTTCCCGCAGCCGCCCGCGGGCTTCGCGGACTACGCGGTGGAGGTACCGGGGCAGGGCGACCGCTTCGCCCCCTACGCGCCGGTCGGCCCGGACGCCCCCGCACTGGAGCTGCCGGGCGGCGAGGTGCTCACCGCGGGCGAGGTCGTCGCCAGGGCGCGGGCGTCCGCCGCGGAGCTGGGTCTGGAGCCCGGTGCCCGGCTGCTGTCGGGGCGTGCGTTCGACGGCTGGGACGGGCTCGCGGCCGGGCTGCTCGCCCCGCTGGCCGCGGACGCCTCGGTCGTACTCTGCCGTCACCTCGACCGGCTGCCGGCCGACCAGCTCGCCAAGCGGAAGGACGCCGAGCGCGTCACGCGTGACGTCTGAGCCGCTTGGGGCCGTACGGGATCGGTGAGTCGTAGGCCGGTCGCACCGTACGGCCGCCGCACCGGTCCGGCGGCAAACGGAACGGGTTGCTCAGGCAACCAACCCCTCGATTCGCCTGTCTGAACGGGTGCCGGTCGGACGTTCGAGTCCGCTCCCCGGCGCCAGGGCGACTTCCGAGGGACGGGCAGCGACGTGACCACGCCAGCAGAAGCTCCGCAGGGTGAAGCCGATTCCGCGGCGTCCGCGTCCGCCGGGCGGAAGCGTTTCCGCTGGCTGCGCGTCGCCGCCCTGTGCACCGCCATGTTGGTGCTCGGCACCGCGGGCGCGGCCTGGTTCCTCTACCAGCGCCTCAACGGCAACATCACCACGGACACCGTGACCGAGACCGAGTTGAAGGTCCACGAGTCGGAGCGGCCCACCGAGGGCCCCACCTCGGCCGAGAACATCCTGCTCATCGGCTCGGACAACCGCGGCAACGGCAACGAGAAGTACGGCCAGGACAGCGGCACCCAGCGCTCGGACACCACGATCCTGCTGCACCTGGCGGCCGACCGGAAGAGCGCCACGGCGGTCAGCATCCCGCGCGATCTGATGGCGCACGTGCCCAGTTGCAAGCTCGCCAACGGCACCATGGACCACGCGCGGTTCGAGCAGTTCAACTGGGCGTTCGAGTCCGGTGGCGCGGCCTGCACGATCCGCACCGTGGAGAACATGACCGGGATCCGCGTCGACCACCATCTGATCGTCGACTTCAACGGTTTCAAGAAGATGGTGGACGCGGTGGGCGGCGTCGACGTCTGCCTGGCGAAGCCCGTGCACGACACCCAGGCGCATCTGGATCTGCCCGCCGGGCGCCAGACGCTCCACGGCGAGCAGGCGCTGGGCTACGTCAGGGCCCGGCACGCGCTCGGCGACGGCAGCGACACCGAGCGGATCGACCGCCAACAGGGCTTCCTCGGCTCGCTGCTGAAGAAGGTCCGCAGCAACGGTGTCCTGCTCAACCCCACCAAGCTCTACCCGCTGCTGTCGGCGGCGACCTCGTCGCTGACCGCGGACCCCGGCCTGGACTCGCTGACCGAGCTGTACGACCTCGCGCACAGCCTGGAGCGGATACCCACCGGGGCGGTGCGGTTCCTCACCGCCCCGCGGGAGCCGTACGTCAACGACATCAACCGCGACCAGCTCGTGCAGCCCGCCGCCGACACCCTCTTCGCGGCGCTGCGCGACGACCGTACGGTGACGGTGACCGGCGAGACCCCGTCCGGCGGCGACGGCGGTACGCCCGCCACCGGCACCCCCGGCACGCGCACGAGCCCCGGTACGAGCACGAGCCCGGGAACGGGCTCGAAGGGCAGCCCCGCGGGCGGGCCGACGTACCGCGGGACCACCGCCGACCACGACATCTGTGGCAAAGCCGAATGAAATCCCGCTAAAAACTCCGGCCAACTCCTGGGCGCGATCGACCGTTTTGCCCGGTTGTAGCGGGGTGGATTTGTCACGGGCGTGCAGGGGCGCTGAACTGTGGGGCTAGTGTGAGCGATCCGGCCGATCCGGATGGAGGACCCGAGCGACCGTGGACACGCAAGGCCGTAGGAACATCGACCCGGCGGACCAGTGGGTCCTCGATCCGGCAACCGGCACCTACCAGTTGCGACTGGATCCGGAGGCCGCGCCGTCAGCGGGCGTGCCGCCGCAGGGCCGTTACGGTGACGCCGAGTCCGCACCCGCCGCCGAGTCCGCCGCCGAGCCGACACCCGACGACTCCCCCGCGGCGTCCACGTCCTCCCCCGCCCCCGGTGGCCGCCGCGCCGCACGCACCGGCGCGGCCGCCGCGACCGCCGCCGCGGGCAGCCGCAACCGCCGCAGGGCGAAGCCGCGGATGTCCCGCAAGAAGAAGGTCCTCGCCTGGACCGGCGGCACCGTCGGCTTCCTGCTGGTGGCGACCACGGTGGCCGGATACCTGGTCTACGAGCACTTCAACAACAACATCACGACCGTCGACGTCGGCGACGCGGGCAGCAAGGACGTCGTCAGCGACGGCCCGATGAACATCCTCGTCATCGGCACCGACAGCAGGCAGGGCCTGGGCGGCAAGTACGGCGACGCGGACAACGTCGGCCACGCCGACACCACGATCCTCTTCCATGTGTCGGCCGATCGCAGCAACGCCACCGCGATGAGCATCCCGCGCGACATCGTCACCTCCATCCCGGACTGCCCGACGAAGCAGAAGGACGGCTCGGTCAAGACGATCCCGGGCACGCCCGCCCGGCTGACGACGCCGAAGTTCAACGAGAGCCTCGGGGTGGCGGGCCGCGACCCGGGCTGCACCATGCGCGCCGTCTCGCAGCTGACCGGTGGACTCAAGATCGACCACTTCATGATGGTCAACTTCGAGGCCGTGAAGACGCTGTCCACGGCCGTGGGCGGCGTGGACGTCTGCCTGGCCCGGCCGCTGGTCGACCCGAAGTCGCATCTGAACCTGACCGCGGGACCGCACAAGATCGAGGGCGAGCAGGCGCTGGAGTTCGTACGGACCCGGCACGCGCTCAAGAACCAGAGCGACCTGGACCGGATCAAGCTGCAGCAGAACTTCCTCAGCGCGATGATCCGCCAGATCAAGTCCACCAACACCCTGACCAACCCGAAGAAGCTGTTCACGCTGGCCGACGCGGCCACCAAGGCGCTCACCGTGGACACCGCGATCGGCAGTGTCAGCAAGCTGACCAGCCTGGCCAAGGACCTCAGCAAGGTGGACTCCAAGCACATCAGCTTCACCACGCTGCCGGTCGTCGACAACCCCAACGAGAAGGTGCACGCCACCGTCGTCGTCGACCAGACCAGGGCGCCGCAGCTCTTCTCCCTGATCAAGAACGACGTCTCGCTCACCCAGACGAAGAAGCCCGCCGCCAAGCCGGACCCGCGGCTCACCGGGCCCAAGGCGACGCCGCACAACACGCGGGTCAACGTCCTCAACGGAAGCGGCGTGTTCGGCGCGGCCCAGGACACCGTGAACTGGCTGCAGAACACCCAGGGCGTCAACCGCTCGGACAACGGCGGCAACGCGCCCGCGACGATCGCCACCACCACGCTGGTCTACGCGCCCAACCAGGCCGACCAGGCGCGCTCGCTGGCCGCGATGATGGGCCTGCCGGCCTCCGCCCTCAAGCAGGGCACGACGAACGCGGCGCCGCTGGCGTACATGACCCTCACCCTCGGCAAGGACTTCACCAAGCCGGGCACCCCGATCGGGCCGCCGACCGCCGCGCCCAAGGACCTCCAGCGGACCCAGGCGGACAACACCGCCTGTGTGAAGTAGCCCGTTTTCGAGCGTTTCGCCAGCATGGCGTCGGACAAGTCATGGCCCTCGCATGCAACTCCGAGCCACTCATAGCCGTCTGACAGAAGGACGACTGAGTATTACCCGGATGACACACCCGGATGCGGCGGCGCGTCGGCGCGCACCGTTCGCACACCGCGCAAGGGGGCGCGGCCGGGAGTCCGTGGATATCGATGCGCGCCGAGGGGGAGGGTACGGATGCGCGACGGGACGATAGGGGGCAACGGCTTCGGAGCGGCTCCCTCGGACCCGGGCGACGGATGGGACGAGGGTCTCTACCGCGACGACGCCCGCTCCTACGCGCCCGGCCCTGGGCAGTACTCCGGCGGCCAGTACCCGGCGCAGCCGCACGCGGGGGGCGGGCACCACCAGGGCGCGCCCTACCCGGGCCAGTCGTATCCCGGCGAGCCGTACCAGGGCGAGTCCTATCCGGGCGAGCCGTACCAGGGGCAGCAGATCCCGGGCCAGCGCGGCCCCGGGCTGCTCGACGACGACGGGTTCGGCCCGCCGCCGGAGACCGAGTCCGGCATGGGCAGTGGTCCTGGCGACGGCGGCGGGCACCGACGTGGCGGCCCGCGGCGGCAGGGGAGCCGAAAACGCAAGGTGCTGAAGTGGATCGCGATATCCACGGCGGTGCTGGTGCTCGGTACGGCCGGCGCCGCCTACGGCTACTACGAGTACCTGGCGGGGAAGATCCGCAAGGGTGAGCGCAGCAGTGGCGCCACCAACGTGGCCAAGCCCAAGGCGAACGCCGACGGCGAGAGCCCGATGAACATCCTGATCCTGGGGTCGGACTCGCGGAACAGCGCGGCCGACGCCAAGCTCGGCGGCGCGGCCGACAGCCAGGGCGCCCGCGCCGACGTGATCATGATCGCCCACCTGTCGGCGGACCGCAGCAACATGTCGGTGGTCAGCATCCCGCGCGACACCCGGGTGGACATCCCGGCCTGCACCGACCCCAAGACCCACCAGTCGTACGCCCAGACCAACGACATCATCAACGCCTCGCTGGGCCGCGGCGGGCCGGGCTGCACGCTGGCCACCGTGCAGAATCTGACCGGTGTCTACATCGACCACTGGCTGATGATCGACTTCGCCGGTGTGGTGAAGATGGCCGACGTGGTCGGCGGTGTGCAGGTCTGTGTGAAGAACAGCGTCTGGGACCGGCCGACGAAGTACATCAAGCACGGCGGCTCCGGGCTGAAGCTCACCAAGGGCAACCACACCATCAAGGGCCAGCAGGCGCTGCAGTGGCTGCGGACCCGGGACGCCTTCGGCAGCGACGCGGGCCGGGCCAAGGCCCAGCACATGTACATGAGTTCGCTGATCAGGAATCTGCGCAGCCAGAACCTCTTCACCGACCCGGGCAGGCTGAACCACATCGCCACCACGGCGATGGAGGCGTTCGAGGTCTCCGAGGAGATCGGCACCCCGAAGAAGCTCTACGACCTGGGCATGCAGCTCAAGACGGTGCCGCCGAACCGCATCACGATGCTGACCATGCCGCACATCGCGGACCCGAAGGACCCGAACGCCCACTACGTCCCCTCGACGGACGCCACCACGGTGTGGTCGCTGCTGCGCAGCGATGTGGCCATGGACGCCAACGGGAAGGCGAAGACCTCCGCGACGGCCAAGCCGACGCCCTCGACCCCGCAGGGTCCGCCCGCGGCGGCGTCCGCGACGATCCCGGTCACCGTGGTCAACGGCACCGCCGGTACCGCGGGCAATCCGGCGGTCCCGCACCGTGCGGGCGGTATCGCGCAGGCCCTCGTCACGGCGGGCTTCACCAAGGCCGCCGCCGACCAGACGCCGAAGCCGAGCCCCGGCACCAGCGTGGTCTACCCGGCGAGCAGCGGCGCGCAGGGCAAGGCCAACGCGACCGCGGTCGCCAAGGCGCTGAAGATCCCGGCGTCGAACGTGAAGTCGTCCACGACGGCGCAGACCGTCACCGTGACCGTCGGCGCCGACTGGAAGTCCGGCACGGACTTCAGCAAGACGCTGCCGAAGGCGGGCGGCGTGCCGACCAGCGCGGACGTCATCAACGGAGCGGACAACAAGGGCTGCATGGACGTCGAGCCGATCTACCGCTGGCAGGGCTGACGCCGGTCAGGTAGCCGCACGACAGGAAGGAGGGGGCCCGCCGATCCGGCGGGCCCCCTCTCGTGTGTTCCGGGTTCCTGTGTTCCCGGGTTCCTGGCTTACGCGTCCGCGGTCTCGGCGGTGACGGCCGGGCGGCGGCTGGCGATCACCCGGCGGGCCAGCGAGCGGGGGCTGGTGACGAAGCCGTATCCCCAGCACATGTGCATGGTGGCCAGCGCCAGCGGGATCCGCAGCCGGGCGCCGAAGGACAGGCCGCGGCCCGCCGGGAGCGAGCCGACGGTGATGGCGGCCAGATACGCGGCCGGGACCAGCAGCGCCCACGGGGTGACGGCGGCGCCGACGACCACGCCCGCGAGGTTGGCCAGCAGCGCGGCCGGGGCGGCCAGATAGCGCAGGTTGACCGAGCCGCGGTGGTAGCGGGTGACGACCCGGCGCCAGCGGCCGTAGTCCTTGTACTGCTTGGCCAGGGTCCGCACGCTGGGGCGCGGCCGATAGGAGACCAGCAGGTCGGGTGAGAACCAGATGAGGTGCCCGGCCTCGCGGATGCGGTAGTTCAGCTCCCAGTCCTGGGCGCGGATGAACTCCTCGTTGTAGCCGCCCTGCCGTTCCAGCACCTCGCGGCGGAAGACGCCGAGGTAGACGGTGTCGGCGGGGGCGGCGGCGCCTCCGGTGTGGAAGGCCGCGTTGCCGACGCCGATCCTGGAGGTCATCGCGGCGGCGACCGCGCGCTCCCAGTCGTTCTCGCCCTCGGCGTGCATGATGCCGCCGACGTTGGCCGCGCCCGTCTCGTCCAGCAGCCGTACGGCGGTGGCGATGTAGTCGGCCGAGAGCATGCCGTGGCCGTCGACGCGGACCACGACCGGGTGCCGGGAGGCGTTGATCGCCGCGTTCAGCGCGGCGGGGGTGCGCCCGGTGGGGTTGGGCACCGTGTGGACCCGCGGGTCCTCGGCGACCAGCTCTGCCGCGATCGCGTCCGTACGGTCCGCGGAGGGACCGAGCGCGATGACGACTTCCAGCTCGCCCGGGTAGTCCTGTTCCAGGATGTGCCGGACGGAGTTACGCAGATGGCGCTCCTCGTTGAGCACCGGCATGATCACGGAGACGGCCGGGAGCGCGGGGTCATTGGCGGATTTCATCGGGGCAAACGTTACCGCTTACGGGGGATCCCAGTGCGTGGGGGCAAGACCGACAGTCCTATTTGTCCCTAGCCTGAACGGGTCTGTCCCGTCTGCACCGCCCATGCCCCGCCGCGGAGGTCCCCTCGTGCCGCCCACCCGCCGACGTCCGCCGATCCGCTGGAGCACCAGGATCGCGGGCGGCGTGGCCCTGATGGTGATCACTGTGAGCGGCATCGGCCACGGGCTGGTCAACGGGGTGAGCGACGCGATCGGCCGGGTGGACGCGTTCGGCGGGATGGAGGGGCGGCCCGACGGCACCAAGGGCACCAACTACCTGCTCGTCGGCACCGACGGCCGCGACGGTCTGGCCCCGGCCGAGAAGCAGCGGTTCCACCTCGGCGGCGCGCCCTGCCACTGCACCGACACGATCATGCTGGTGCACCTGTCGGAGGACCGGTCGCGGGTGAGCATCGTCAGCATCCCGCGCGACACCTATGTACGGCTGCCGGTCAGGCCGGACGCGCCGACCGGTCCCACCCGCCCCGCGAAGATCAACGCGGCGTACTCGGCGGGCGGCCCGAAGCTGACGGTGCGCACGGTGGAGCGGCTGACGGGCGTCCATATCGACCACTATCTGGAGATCGACTTCATCAGCTTCATGAAGACGGTCGACGTCCTGGGCGGCGTCCCGGTCTGCACGACGCGTCCGCTGAAGGACGCGTACACCGGTCTCGACCTGCCCGCGGGGACGACGCTGCTGGACGGCGGGCGGGCGCTGCAGTACGTACGCTCCCGGCATCTCGACGGGGCGGCGGATCTGGGGCGGATGCAGCGGCAGCAGCGGTTCGTGGCGCAGATCATGCGCCGGATCAGCTCCGGCGGGGCGCTGACCAACCCGTTGGAGATGAGCCAGATCGCCTCCACGGTGCTGGGGTCGCTCCGCGCCGACCAGGGGCTCAACGCGACGGACATGATCGCGCTGGCCCGCGGGATGAAGGGGTTCTCGACCCGGTCGTCGGAGTTCGGCTCGGTGCCGCTGAGCGATACGAACTTCCAGGTCAAGGGGATCGGCTCGACGGTGAAGTGGGACACGGCGAAGGCCGGTCCGATGTGGGCGGCGATCCGCGCGGACGAGCCGCTGGCCTCGCACCAGGCGCCCGCGGGGAAGCCGGGCGGGGAGTCGGCGCAGCCCGGGTCCGGGCAGGGCGGCGGGCAGCCGGGCGGCGGGGGCGGTCAGGGCGGCGGGGGCGGCCCGCAAGCGCAGGCTCCGGCGCCCGCGTCAGCCCCGGCCCCGGCGGGCGTCAAGGTCGCGGTGGACCCGGCGCAGATCCGGGTGTCGGTGGCGAACGGCACCGACACCAGCGGGCTCGCCACGTCCGCGCAGAAGGCGCTGCGCGCCACCGGCTTCGCGACCACGGGCGTCCCGGTCACGGCGCCGCAGCACAGCGCGCACACCGTGATCCGCTACGACCCCCGCTGGGACCGCTCGGCGAAGGCGCTGGCCGGCGCGCTGCCGGGGGCCCAACTCGTCGCCGTGAACCACCAGGGCCCTGTGATGCAGGTCACCCTCGGCCCCGACTTCCACGCGGTGACCCCGGTCACTGTGGACCGCCCCGACACCACGGGCACCCAGCAGAAGGCCATGACGGGCGACGAGGTCGGCTGCTGAGGGCCGCTGAAGGCGCTCCGGGGCCCCGCGGACCGGTCAGTCGTCCAGGCCCTCGGCCGCGCGCCGGCGGCGCAGCTCGACGATGGCGCGGCGGCGGGCCAGCCGGTGGGTGCGGCGGATCTGGGCCTCCTGCTCGCGGCGCCGGTCGGCGTCCGTCTCCGGCAGCACGGGCGGCACATTGCGCGGCTTGCCGTCGACGTCGACGGCCACGAAGACCAGATAGGCGCTGGCGACCTGCTTGGCGGACCCCGCCTCGTTCCACCGCTCGGCCATCACCCGTACCCCGACCTCCATCGAGGTCCGGCCGGTCCAGTTGACCTGGGCTTTCACGATGAGCAGGTCGCCGACCCTGACGGGTTCGAGGAAGGCCATCTCGTCCATCGCACCGGTGACGGCCGGTCCCTCGGAGTGCCGCCCGGCGACCGCGCCCGCCGCGTCGTCCACGAGCTTCATCACGACACCGCCGTGGACGGTGCCCAGGAGGTTCGTGTCGTGCGCGCTCATGATGTGGGAGAGCGTGATGCGGGACGCGGAGGTGGGCTTGCCCGGGATCACCGGGACGCCGGGGAACTCCGGCACGGATGCGTCGATCATGGCCTCCACTTTAGGTCCGCTCCAGGGCCGCGGGGACGCGCGTCACGAGGTGCGTCACGAGACTGCTGCGGCTGGTGGCCGAATGCATCGGGTCTGCTACAGAACCGCCCTGGATTGCTGGTCTCCCGCGGTCGGCATGCACACTTTCCTGCATGAACGGTTGGAGCGATGACACCGAACAGCGTCGGCAGGCAGAGCCGCCGCTGCCCCCCGAACTGTCGCCGCGCAGGGCTGCCGGTGCTGCCCGAGGGATTCCGCCGCAGCCCACCCGCAGCGCCGCGGCACCCAGCGGTGGCGCGGGCGGCCAGTTCGGCCCGCCGCCGACCGCGGGACCTGACAGCGGTCCCCGGCGGCCGCGCTGGAGTACCCGGAAGAAGATCGGCTACACGGCGCTGGGCCTGGTCGTGGTGCTGCTCGTGGTGTCCGTCTCCACGTACTTCTGGGCCGACTCCAAGGTCCGCCGCGAGGTCGACCTCAGCAAGGTCGAGGACCGGCCGCCGACGGGCAAGGGCACGAACTACCTGATCGTCGGCTCCGACAGCCGCGAGGGGCTGACCAAGCAGGACGAGAAGGACCTGCACACCGGCGCCGCCGAGGGCCAGCGCACCGACTCCATGATGATCCTGCACACCGGTTCCAACGGGACCACCATGATGAGCCTGCCGCGCGACTCGTACGTGACCATCCCGGCCTTCACCGGTCAGCAGTCCGGCAAGCGCTACGCGGCCTCCACGCACAAGCTCAACCGTGCGTACGCCGACGGCGGCCCCGAGCTGCTCACCCGCACCATCGAGTACAACACCGGTCTGCACATCGACCACTACGCGGAGATCGGCTTCGCCGGGTTCGTGAACCTGGTCAACGCGCTGGGCGGCGTCAACATGTGCCTGGACAAGCCGCTGCACGACAAGGCGTCGGGCGCCGACTTCGCCGCGGGCTGCCAGAAGCTCAACGGCAAGCAGTCGCTGGCCTTCGTACGGCAGCGCCACCAGGAGGCCGACCAGGACCTCGGCCGGATGCGGAACCAGCAGAAGTTCCTGTCCACCCTGGCCCACCAGGCGGCTTCGCCGAGCACGATCCTCAACCCGTTCAAGCTCTACCCGGTCATCGGTTCGGGACTCGACACCCTCATCGTGGACAAGCACATGAGCCTGATGAACCTGGCCTCGATGTTCTGGGCGATGAAGGGCGTCACCGGCGGCGACGGCACCTCGATCACCGTGCCGATAGGCAACGCCAACTTCCAGACCAGGAGCGACGGCGACGCGGTCAAGTGGGACATGACCAAGGCCAAGACGCTCTTCGGCGAGCTGAAGAACGACGACAAGGTCACGGTCACCAAGTAGCGCGCCCCGCGAGGCAGTCGCCACGGGTGACACCGCAACGGCCCCGGCCCGGCAGCTTCGTGCTGCGGACCGGGGCCGTAGGCATGTGGGGGCGGACCTGGGTCAGGCCGCCTGGGCGCCGGTGACCGCGGGCACCCACTGGTCCAGCTCGGGCCGCCAGTAGCGGGCCACGTTCAGCCGGGTCGGCTTGGGCTCGCCCGGGAGCTGGAACTTCAGCGAGCTCCACAGGGCGTTGCGCTTGACCTCGCTCACCAGGCGCGCGGCCTCGTGGCGCGGTATGGCGGCGACGAGCTCCTTCGGACGGGCGCTCATCCGGCCCGCCTTGTGGAACACCACGGCCTGCTCGGTGACCGTGACGAAGTAGTACTTCACGAATGCCTGAGCGATCACGCCGAGCGAGTTGATCAGCCACGGGCTCGGCCCGGTCACCGTGTGGATGGTGGCGATCGCCCGGTCGCCCGGGTTGATCTGTGCGATGGCCTGAGCCACCTGCTCCTGCATCGTGGACTTGCGAATGGCCATGTGGGGCCCCCGACTTCAGTTCGTGGAAAAGACTGCGACGCCCGTCGTCAGATGACGACGGGCGTCGCAGCGTACCGCCAACAGGCTGTCAGGTACCCGTCGGGTACATACCGGTCGTGCGTCAGTGCCGTGCGGCCGCACCACGACGGCGCAGCGCGAACACCGCGCCACCGCCGACGAGGACCAGCGCGCCGGCGACACCGGCGAGCATCGGGGCGTCGCTGCCGCCACCGGTCTCGGCCAGGTTGCCGCTGCCGCTGGAGGACGGCGACGGGGAGCTGGTGTCACCGACGGCCGGGGCGGTGGTGGTCGGCGTCGCGCTCGGCGTCGTCGAGGGGGTGGTCGACGGCGTGGTGGAGGGCGTCGTCGACGGGGAGTTGGACGGGGAGGCGGGCGGCGTCGGCTTCGTGCACGCCGTCTCCGGGGTCGTGACGTAGGTGTCGCCGACGACGTCGCCGCTCTTCGTCTTCACCACGTGCACCGTGTACTTGGTGCTCGGCTTCCAGTCCACCGGGAAGGTGACGGGGACGCCCAGGTCGGTGTTCCCGACGACGCCGGACTTGGATCCGACCTCGTTCTGGCCCTCCGACACGGTGATCGTCACCGGGGTGGAGTTGTCCTTGTCGACAACGGTGATCGAGCCTTTGCCCTGGTCGCAGGAGGCACTGGCGGTGAACTCGCCGATGTGGCAGGCGAACGCGGTGCCTGCAACGCCGAGCGCGAGCGCGGCTGCGGCGGAGGCAACGCCGATGGTACGCACCGAGATCGCGGTGCGGCGGGATATGGACACGTCTGCCCTTCAGGGGGGTCGGAGCATGAAGCGCGGAATGGGACGCACAGGGGACGACGGAACCGCCGATTCCATCCGTGGCCACCACACCTCTACAAGCCACCCTGGCAGCTTGTCAATTGACCCCAAATCAGACGCTAAACCTCTTCCGGTGACGTTCTCATCGGACCGAATCCGGAGCCACTGGCATATTCCGGGGCAATGCGATCTCCTGTGAATCATCCGGCGAATCGTTCCCGCACACCGCACACCCCGCACACGACGAGGCGGGAGGCTCCCCGAAGGGCGCCTCCCGCCTGTGCGCGAAAGAGGTGAACGCTACGGCAGGTTGCGCGACATGACGATGCGCTGGACCTGGTTGGTGCCCTCGTAGATCTGGGTGATCTTGGCGTCGCGCATCATGCGCTCGACCGGGTAGTCACGGGTGTAGCCGTAGCCGCCGAGGAGCTGGACGGCGTCGGTGGTGACCTCCATGGCGACGTCGGAGGCGTAGCACTTGGCCGCGGCACCGAAGAAGGTGAGGTCGGAGTCGGTGCGCTCGGACTTGGCGGCGGCGGCGTAGGTGAGCTGGCGGGCGGCCTCCAGCTTCATCGCCATGTCGGCGAGCATGAACTGGATGCCCTGGAACTCCGCGATGGCCTTGCCGAACTGCTTGCGCTCCTTGACGTAGCCCTTGGCGTAGTCGAGGGCGCCCTGGGCGATGCCGAGGGCCTGCGCGGCGATGGTGACGCGGGTGTGGTCGAGGGTCTTCATCGCGGTCGCGAAGCCGGTGCCCTCGTCGCCGATCATGCGGTCGGCCGGGATCCGCACGTTGTCGAAGTAGACCTCGCGGGTGGGCGAGCCCTTGATGCCGAGCTTCTTCTCCGGGGCGCCGAAGGACACACCCTCGTCGTCCTTCTCGACGACGAAGGCGGAGATGCCCTTGGAGCGCTTGTCGGGGTCGGTGACCGCCATGACGGTGTAGTACTCGGAGACGCCCGCGTTGGTGATCCACCGCTTGACGCCGTTGAGCACGTAGAAGTCGCCGTCGCGCACCGCGCGGGTCTTCATGCCCGCCGCGTCCGAGCCCGCCTCGGGCTCGGACAGGCAGTACGAGAACATGCCCTCGGCGCGGGCCAGCGCGCCCAGGTACTTGGCCTTCAGCTCCTCGGAGCCGGACAGCTGTACGGGCAGCGAGCCGAGCTTGTTGACCGCGGGGATGAGGGAGGAGGAGGCGCAGACCCGGGCCACCTCCTCGATCACGATGACCGTGGACAGCGCGTCGGCGCCGGAGCCCTGGTACGCCTCGGGGACGTGCACCGCGTGCAGGTCGTTGGCCTCCAGGGCCTCACGGGCCTCCTGCGGGAAGCGGCCGAGCTCGTCCACCTCGGCGGCGAACGGCGCGATCTTCGCCTCGGCGAGCGACCGCACCGCGTCCCGGAGCATGTCGTGCTCCTCGGAGGTCCGGAAAAGGTCGAAGTCGGAGGATCCGGCCAAGGTGTCTCACTCCCCGCATGCTAACTACCGTTAAGTAACCCACTGATTTTAGGGCCTTACCACCAGTGTGGCCTACGTGACGTTCACGACACCCTGTCACCGAGTTTGTCGATGGTGTGCGTGGCGACGTAGTCGGACATCGTGTCGTTGCGCATCGCCTCCCACAGCTCGGAGCTGCCGTTGGCGTCGAGCAGCACCACGGACTGCTTCTGGATCATGTCGAAGCCGGAGATCGGCGCGTTCATGAAGACCATGTCCGAGGAGCGCACCCCGCGCATGTTCCACACCAGGTTCCGCAGGTCGCTGTTGGAGAGCTTGTCGTCGACGCTGACCACGGACGTCACCTGGTCGAGGGTGTGCTTCAGCTTGAGCGGGTTGGTGAAGGTGCCGCCGGAGAGCATCTTGGACAGGACCGCCCGCAGGAAGTTCTGCTGCCGGTGGGTGCGGTCGAGGTCGCCGCGCGGCAGGCCGTAGCGCTCGCGTACGTAGTCGAGCGCGTCGTCGCCGTTCATGTGGTGGGTGCCCTGGGTCCAGACACCGCCGGGGCCGTTGCGCCGGGAGACCGTCTTGTCGACGGTGATGTCCACGCCGCCGACGGCGTCCGTCAGCTTCTTGAAGCCGCTCCAGTCGATGACGGCCAGGTGGTCGATCTTCACCCTGGTCAGCCGCTGCACGGTGTCGATCAGCAGCGGCGGGCCGCCCCAGGAGAAGGCGGCGTTCAGCTTGGCCTTGCCGTTGCCGGGGATGCTCACCCAGGAGTCGCGCGGCAGCGAGACGACATAGGCGCTCTTGTGGTCGGACGGCAGGTGGACCAGCATCATCGTGTCGCTGCGCTGGGCGCCGCGCTTCCACTCGGGTGCCTTGGCGTCCTTGCCGGTGGTCGGCAGGTCGGAGCGGGCGTCGACGCCGACCAGCAGGAAGGTCTGGCCGCCCTTCGACGGCGGCGGCTGGGCGGCGGCGGGCACATTGGTCGGGAAGGCGTTGGGGATGCGGTCGACGCGGCCGGTGTAGTGCTCGTACGCCCAGTAGCCGGTGCCCGCGATCAGCAGCACTCCCGTGCAGAGCAGGATGAGGGCGCCGT
Organism: Streptomyces sp. NPDC051976; assembly: GCF_040680795.1. Lineage (NCBI taxonomy): Bacteria > Bacillati > Actinomycetota > Actinomycetes > Kitasatosporales > Streptomycetaceae > Streptomyces > Streptomyces sp. NPDC051976. The sequence goes on along the minus strand of NZ_JBFAXL010000028.1, from coordinate 82,434 downwards.
ACAGCACCCGGCGGGTACGGCGGCGGCGCCGCGCGCGGCGGTCCGGGGAGTCGGGGTCGGAGGGCTCGGCGGGTTCCGCGGGTTCCGCCGGGTCGGATGGCTCCATCGGAACGGTGGGACCCTCGGTCTCCGCGGGGTCGAGAGCCGGGGCCGCGGGGGCCTCCGCGCGATTTTCCGCCACCTCTTTTGCGCCGGTTTCCCGGGGACCGGGTATGCGGCCCGTGTCGTCCGTCCCCGTGTCCGTCCCGTCGCCTATGTCACTCGTGTCGGCCACGATCGCACCCCACCCCTTAGATCTATGCACGCATTGTGGACCTCCGGCCTCGTGACCACCCCCGGTTTGGTCCACCCGGTGCCGACTATGCTCTGCGCATGCCTCTGAAGCTCACCGTCATCGGCACCGGCTATCTCGGCGCCACCCACGCCGCGGCCATGGCCGAGCTCGGTTTCGACGTCCTGGGACTCGACATCGAACCCCACAAGGTCGAGATGCTGTCACAGGGCCGGGTGCCGATGTACGAGCCCGGTCTGGAGGAGCTGCTGGCCAAGCACGTGGCCGGGTTCGAGGGCTCCAGCGGGCGGCTGCGCTTCACCACCTCCTGGGAGGAGGTCGGCGAGTTCGGCGACGTCCACTTCGTCTGCGTGAACACTCCGCAGAAGCACGGCGAGTACGCCTGCGACATGAGCTACGTGGAGAGCGCCTTCTCGCTGCTCGCCCCGCACCTGCGGCGCCCCGCGCTGGTCGTCGGCAAGTCCACCGTGCCGGTGGGCAGCGCCGCCCGGCTGGCGGCGATGCTCACCGAGCTGGCCCCGGTCGGCGCGGACGCGGAGCTGGCCTGGAACCCGGAGTTCCTGCGGGAGGGCTTCGCGGTCCAGGACACGCTGCACCCGGACCGGATCGTGGTCGGCGTCACCAGTGAACGCGCCGAGTCACTCCTGCGGGAGGTTTACGCCACACCCGTCGCAGAAGGCACGCCGTTCGTGGTCGCCGACTACCCGACGGCCGAGCTGGTGAAGACCGCGGCCAACGCCTTCCTCGCCACCAAGATCTCCTTCATCAACGCCATGGCCGAGGTCAGCGAGGCGGCGGGCGGCGACGTCGCCAAGCTCGCGGAGGCGATCGGCTACGACGACCGGATCGGCGCCAAGTTCCTGCGCGCCGGGATCGGCTTCGGCGGCGGCTGCCTGCCCAAGGACATCCGCGCCTTCATGGCGCGCGCCGGCGAGCTGGGCGCCGACCAGGCACTGACGTTCCTGCGCGAGGTCGACTCGATCAACATGCGGCGGCGCACCCACATGGTGGAGCTGGCACGCGAGGCGGTCGGCGGCGGCAGTTTCCTCGGCTGCCGTATCGCGGTGCTCGGCGCCACCTTCAAGCCCGACTCCGACGACGTACGCGACTCCCCCGCGCTCAACGTCGCCGGGCAGATCCAGCTCCAGGGCGGCCAGGTCACCGTCTACGACCCCAAGGGCATGGACAACGCCCGCCGGCTCTTCCCGACCCTGGGTTACGCGCCCACGGCGCTGGAGGCGGTACGCGGCGCCGACGTCGTGCTGCATCTGACCGAGTGGCGCGAGTTCCGCGAGCTGGACCCGCTGGCGCTGGCCGAGGTGGCGAAGCGACCGCACATCCTCGACGGCCGCAACGCGCTGGACCCGGTGGTCTGGCGGAACGCGGGCTGGACCTTCCGCGCGATGGGCCGCCCGGCGGCGTAGGGCCGGACAGGCCACAGGACGTGCCCGGCGGCGGAGCCGCTCAGCGGGTCCGGTTGCGGTAGGCGCGCATCTTGGCGCGGCTGCCGCAGATCGACATCGTGCACCAGCGGCTGCGCCCCGACGGGCTGCGGTCGTAGTAGACCCAGCGGCACGTGTCGGCGGCGCAGGACTTCAGCCGCTGCCAGGTCCCGTCGGCGACCGCGCCCGCGATGACGGCGGCGAGGTGCGCGGTGAGGCCCGCGGCGCCCGTCAGACCGGGCGCGGGCCGGACGGCGGCAGTGCCCTCGGGGTCGATCACCAGTCGCAGCGGGGCCCTGGAGAGCAGCGCGTCCAGCGCTTCCGTGCTGCCCTGCGGCACATCCGGGCCCGTGTGGGCCTGGCACACATCACGCAGCGCCTCGCGCAGCACCAGGACCTCGGCGAGATCCGCGGCGTCGAAGGGCGCGCCCGCGACGCCGTTCTCCCGCGCCCAGGCCGTCAGCGCGTCGGCGTCGCGCAGTTCGTCGGCGCCGCCTTCGAGGTCGACGGTGTTGACCAGGTCCTGGACCAGCCGCAGCGATCCGGGAGCGGGATGGCGTTCTCCGGGCTGCTCCACCCTTGCCACGTTACCGTCACTCCGGAATGATGAGGTAACCGTTACCGGTACCTCAGCGATAGAGGTAACGGGACGTACGTACGCGGACAGCCCGCCAAGCGAAAGGAAGCCCGACCATGATCGGCAAGCTGAGCGCCGTCGTCCTGGACTGCCCCGACCCCACGGCACTGGCCGGTTTCTACGCCGAACTGGTCGGCGGCACGGTCAAGGTCGAGGACGAGAGCTGGGTCGAGCTGCACCGCGAGGGCGGCCAGCAGATCTCCTTCCAGCTCGCCCCGGCCCTGCGGGCGCCGCGGTGGCCCGACCCGGAGCACCCGCAGCAGTTCCATCTCGACGTCGCCGTGGAGCGCGCCGAACTCGACGCCGCGCAGGACCGGGTCATCGCCCTCGGCGCGACCCTCCTGGAGGGCGACAACGACGGCGAGCGCAACTGGCGCGTCTTCGCGGACCCGGCGGGCCACCCGTTCTGTCTGTGCGCCTGCTGACGGGAGGGAGGCGCCGTCTTCTGACCGTCACCCGGCCGTCCCCTGTCCCTCGGCCGTCCGACGCCGGGGCGACTCCCCGGCGGTGGACGCTGCCCGCGGTACTACGATCGCCGCACGGCGGGACGACCGAGAGCGATGGGCATGGGGGAGCGGCAGGAGCCGGAGGGGCAGCCGGGGGAACCGTCCGGTGAGGTCGCGGGGACACGCCCGGGCGGCCGGCGGCGGTTTCCGCTGCGTACCGTCGCCGGGCTGATACCCGCGCTGCTCGTCGCCGGGTGGATATCCGGGCACTGGTCGCTCATCGCGGCGGGCGGCCACGACCTGCTCGGCGCCCGGCGCGGCTGGCTGCTGGCGGCGCTCGCCGCGACCGGGCTCGGCTGGGTCGCCAACGCCTTCGCCCGCCAGGGCACCGTCATCGAACCGCTGCCGGGCGCCCGGCTGCTGGCCACGCAGTTCGCCGCGACGGCCGCCGGGCAGCTCGCTCCCGCGGGCATCGGCGCGAGCGCGGTCAACCTCCGCTTCCTGCGCACCCAGGGGCTCCCCCTCGTACGGTCGTCGGCCGCGCTCGCGCTGTACTCGCTCGCCGAATCCGTCGGCCGGGTGGCGCTGCTGCTGGTCCTGCTCCTCGCCTTTCCGCACGCGCTCCACCTGCGCGGGCTGCTGCCGGACCGCACCGCGCTGCTGATCTCCGCCGCCGCGCTCGCGGTGGCGGTCTGCGCGGGGGTCGTCGTCCTGGTCTGCGTCCGGCGGCTGCGCGCCGCGGTCACCACCTTCGTGGCCGCCGCGCTCACCGACGCCCGTACCCTGCACGGCCGTCCCTCGCGCGTCCTGGCCCTGTGGGGCGGCTCACTGGCCTTCCCCGCGCTCCAGGCGGCGGGGCTGGCCGCGGTGACGCTGGCGCTCGACATGCCCGTACCGGCCACCCACGCGGCGCTCGCCTATCTGGCCGCGACCTGCCTGGCCACGATGGTGCCCACGCCGGGCGGGCTCGGCTCGGTCGACGCCGCGCTCACCTTCGCCCTGGTCGCCGCGGGCTCCTCCACCGCGACCGCCGCCTCGGCGGTGCTCGGCTTCCGCATCATCACCGTCTGGCTCCCGCTGGTGCCCGCGGCGCTCACGTTGGGGGCACTCGTACGGCGCCGGGTTCTTTGACGTCCTGCGGGGCGCCCGCTCGGGCTGGTCCTCACACGCCGGACGGCAGATTCCTCTTGACGCCGTCCTCGCACCACCCGGCCCCGGCGGGCCGTTCGGGCTTCGCCCGGCTGCGCCGGACTCCGTCCGTCGGTGGAGCCGACGGCAGTCCGTCGGCCGACGCGTGTCCTCACACGCCGGACGGGCTGGATGTTGCCTCTGCCGGGCTGAATTCGCCGTCCAGCGCCGCCAGGGTCGCTACCGACGGGGCGCGGCGGGTGCGGAGGGAGGCGGCGGCCGACTCCGCGTCGCGCAGGACGCGGACGGCGTTGTGCCAGGTGAGTTTGGCGAGGTCGGCGTCGGACCAGTGGCGGCGGAGGAGTTCGGCGACGAGGTGGGGGTAGCCGGCGACGTCGGTGAGGCCGGAGGGGGTGAAGGCGGTGCCGTCGAAGTCGCCGCCGATGCCGAGGTGGTCGATGCCGGCCACCTCGCGCATGTGGTCGAGGTGGTCGGCGACCGTGCCGACGGTGGCGATGGGGCGGGGGTGGGCCGCTTCGTAGGCGCGCTGGACGGCCATGCCCTCGGGGGTGGTGTCGAGGTGGTGGAAGCCCTTGGCGCGCATGTTCTCGTCGGCGGCCAGCGTCCACTCGATGGCCGCCGGGAGGATGAACTTCGGGACGAAGGTGGCCATCGCCACGCCGCCGTTGGCCGGGAGGGCGGCGAGCACGTCGTCGGGGATGTTGCGTACGTGGTCGCAGACGGCGCGCGCCGAGGAGTGCGAGAACAGCACGGGCGCCTCGGCGACCCGCAGCGCGGCGCGCATGGTGTCGGCGGAGACGTGCGAGAGGTCGACGAGCATGCCGAGGCGGTTCATCTCGCGGACGACCTCCTCGCCGAAGGCGGTCAGCCCGCCCGCCGCGGGCTCGTCGGTCGCGGAGTCCGCCCAGGCGGTGTTCTCGTTGTGCGTCAGCGTCATGTAGCGGACGCCGAGGTCGTACAGCGCCCGCAGGGTGGCCAGCGAGTCGTCGATGGAGTGGCCGCCCTCGGCGCCCATCAGGGAGGCGATCCGGCCCTCGGCGCGGGCGGCCTCCATGTCGTCGGCGGTGAGCGCGAGCCGCAGGTCGGCGGGGTAACGCTCGGTCATCCGGCGGACCACGTCGACCTGTTCGAGGGTGGCGGTGACCGCCGCTCCCCCGGTCAGCTCGTTGCTGACGTACACCGACCAGAACTGGCCGCCGACGCCGCCCGCCCGCAGCCGCGGGATGTCGGTGTGCAGCCGGTCGCTCTGGTCGGCGCCGATGTCGAGCCGGTCGAGGTCGTACGAGACCTGCTTGCGCAGTGCCCACGGAAGGTCGTTGTGCCCGTCCACCACGGGGTGTTCGGCGAGCAGTTCGCGGGCCCTGGCCAGCGGATCCATGGAGTGCCTTCCGTCGTCAGGAGTTCAGCGGGTCAGAAGCCGAAACCGGCGGTGCCGGTGACCTTGGCCCGCAGCCGCTTGCCCTTCTCCGTCGCCTGGTCGTTCAGCGACTGCTGGAACTCCCGCATCTTCACCAGCAGTTCGGTGTCGTGCGCGGCGAGCATCCGTACCGCGAGCAGGCCCGCGTTACGGGCGCCCGCGATGGAGACGGTGGCGACGGGTACGCCCGCGGGCATCTGCACGATGGACAGCAGCGAGTCCATGCCGTCCAGGTACTTCAGCGGCACGGGCACGCCGATGACCGGCAGCGGGGTGACGGAGGCGAGCATGCCGGGCAGGTGGGCGGCGCCGCCCGCGCCCGCGATGATCACCTTCAGACCGCGGCCGTCGGCCTGCTCGCCGTAGCCGATCATCTCGCGGGCCATGCGGTGCGCGGACATGACGTCGACCTCGTAGGGCACCTCGAACTCGTCGAGGGCCTGCGCGGCGGCCTCCATCACCGGCCAGTCGGAGTCGGAGCCCATCACGATGCCGACCAGGGGTGGTGTGCTCATTCGTCGATCGTTCCTCGCAGGTAGTCGGCCGCGTGGCGGGCGCGCTCGCGCACGTCGGCCAGGTCGTCGCCGTAGGTGTTGACATGGCCGACCTTACGGCCCGGCTTCACGTCCTTGCCATACATGTGGATCTTCAGGCCGGGGTCGCGGGCCATGCAGTGCAGATAGGCCGCGTACATGTCGGGGTAGTCACCGCCGAGCACGTTGGCCATCACGGTCCAGCGGGCCCGGGGCCGCGGGTCGCCCAGCGGCAGGTCGAGCACGGCGCGCAGGTGGTTGGCGAACTGCGAGGTCGCAGCGCCGTCCATCGTCCAGTGGCCGCTGTTGTGCGGGCGCATCGCCAGTTCGTTGACGAGGATGCCGGGGGTGCCGTCGGCCGCGCGGGTCTCGAACAGCTCGACCGCGAGGTGGCCGACGACGCCGAGCGCGTCGGCGATGGTCAGCGCGAGCTGCTGGGCCTGCGCGGACAGCTCGTCCGGCAGGTCGGGCGCGGGCGCGATCACGGTGTCGCACACGCCGTCGACCTGCACGGACTCCACGACGGGGTACGAGACGGCCTGGCCGTGCGGCGACCGCACGACATTGGCGGCCAGTTCCCGTACGAAGTCGACCTTCACCTCGGCGAGCACCGGGACACCGGCGCGGAAGGGCTCGGCGGCGGCGGTCTCGTCCGGGACCACCCAGACGCCCTTGCCGTCGTAGCCGCCGCGCACGGTCTTCAGCACCACGGGGTAGCCGCCGGTCTCGGCGGCGAAGCGGGTGACGTCGGCCGGGTCGGCGACGATCCGGTTGGCCGGGCAGGGCGCGCCGATCTCCGCGAGCCTGGCCCGCATCACGCCCTTGTCCTGGGCGTGCACCAGTGCGTCAGCACCGGGCCGCACCGCCACCCCCTCGGCTTCCAGTGCGCGCAGGTGCTCCACGGGGACGTGCTCGTGATCGAAGGTGATCACGTCGCAGCCCTCGGCGAAGGCCCGCAGGGTGGCCAGATCGCGGTAGTCGCCGACCACCACGTCGCCGGTGACCTGCGCCGCGCTGTCCTGCGGTGTGTCGCTGAGAATCCTGAACCTGATGCCGAGCGGGATGCCCGCTTCGTGGGTCATACGGGCGAGCTGGCCGCCGCCGACCATGCCGACTACCGGGAATGTCACGTTTTTTCCTGCCGCGGGTGCGGGGGTGGTCCCCCGATGGATGGCACTGTCAGGATATCCACCGTACGACCGCACGATTGACGGCCGTCAATCGCCGTAGGTTTGTACAGCACGGTTAGCATGAGGGGAACACGGGCTGACGTCCCACCCGACCCACCCGACCCCTCACAGACAGGGCCGAGCCACCACCATGAGCCGACCGCAAAGGCTGCGTTCGAAACTTCGGCAGCTGTATCGCGAGATCGCGAAGTTCGGGGCGGTGGGCGGCGCGGGTGTGCTGGTCAACATCGGCGTCTTCAACCTGCTGCGGCACAGCACCGAACTGCAGACCGTACGCGCCAGCATCCTGGCCACCATGGTGTCCATCGTCTTCAACTACGTGGGCTTCCGGTACTTCACCTACCGGGACCGCGACAAGGCGGGCCGCACCAGGGAGCTGAGCCTGTTCCTGCTGTTCAGCGCCATCGGCCTGGTGATCGAGAACGGCGTGCTCTACGCGGCGACGTACGGCTTCGGCTGGGACAGCCAGCTGCAGAGCAACATCTTCAAGTTCGTCGGCATCGGTGTCGCCACCCTCTTCCGCTTCTGGTCCTACCGCACCTGGGTGTTCCGGACGCTGCCCGCCCGCGAGACCGTGGAGCAGGCCGAGGCGTACCTGGCCGCCTCGAAGGCGGCCGAGGCGAAGGCGAAGCCGGGCGTCGACCGCTCCAACTGAGCCGGCCTCACCGCACCTGGGCCGTGCTTATTTGACGACTTTCTCGCGCGGCGGCGGGGGCTGGATCTCCCGGGCCAGGAAGAGCGCGAAGACCGGCGGACGGTGCTGGAGCAGTTCGAGCCGCCCGCCGTCCGCCTCGGCCAGGTCGCGGGCGACCGCGAGACCGAGGCCGGTGGAGTTGCGGCCGCTCACCGTCCGCTCGAAGACCCGTGCGCCCAGGTCGGGCGGCACTCCCCTGCCGTCGTCCGTGACCTCCACGACCGCCTGGTTGCCGGTGGTCCTGGTGTGCAGGGTGACGGTGCCGGCGCCGTGCATCAGCGCGTTCTCGATGAGGGTGGCCAGCACCTGGGCGACGGCCCCCGGGGTGCCGACCGCGCGCAGCCCCCTGGCGCCGGAGAGCACTATGGTGCGGCCCTCGTTGCGGTACGCCGGGCGCCACTCCTCCAGCTGCTGCTTGATGACCTCGTCGACGTCGAAGTCGACGGCGGAGCCGGACCGCGGGTCGCGGGCGTTGGTCAGCAGCCGCTGCACCACGTCGGTGAGCCGTTCGACCTGGCTCAGCGCGATGGTGGCCTCCTCCTTGACCGCGTCCTGGTTGTCGGCGGTGGCCACGATCTCCTCCAGCCGCATGGACAGCGCGGTGAGCGGGGTGCGCAGCTGGTGGGAGGCGTCGGCGGCGAGCCGCCGCTCGGCGGTGAGCATCCGGCCGATCCGCTCGGCGCTGGCGTCCAGCACGTCCGCGATCCGGTCCAGTTCGGGGACGCCGTAGCGGCGGTGCCGCGGGCGCGGGTCGCCGGAGCCGAGGCGCTCCGCGGTCTCGGCGAGGTCGGTGAGCGGGCTGGCCAGCCGTCTGGCCTGCCGTACCGCGAGGGCCACGGCGGCCAGCACCGCGAGCAGCGCGACGGCCAGGATCACCAGCAGGGTGCGGCCGATCTCCTGGCTGACCTTGGACCGCGGTTCCTCGACCAGGACCTGCTCGCCCTGGTCACCGTTCTGCCGGGAGGAGATGACCTTGCCCCGGGGCTTCACCCCGAGGCTGACGTCGGGCTTGCCCGGCACGCTGACGACCGCGTACCGGTCCTCGGCGATCTGCCGGTCGAGCCCCTTCTGGTCGATGCTCTCCCCCGCCAGGATGCGGTTCTCCACGATGCCGACCAGCCGTACCGCCTCCGAGTCGACGCTCTCCTGCGCGCTGTTCTCGATCGTCCGGGTCTCCACGATGACCAGGGAGATCCCGAAGACGGCGATGACGACGAGCACGACGGCGAGCGTGGACGAGATGAGACGGCGGCGCATGGAGGCAGCGTGTCAGTTCTTCTCGAACCGGAAGCCCACGCCGCGCACGGTCGAGATGTACCGGGGGTTGGCGGCGTCGTCACCGAGCTTCTTGCGCAGCCAGGAGATGTGCATGTCCAGCGTCTTGGTGGAGGACCACCAGGTGGTGTCCCACACCTCGCGCATGAGCTGCTCGCGGGTGACGACCCGGCCCGCGTCCCGTACCAGGACCCGCAGCAGGTCGAACTCCTTAGCGGTGAGCTGGAGTTCCTCGTCACCCATCCACGCGCGGTGCGACTCCACGTCGATCCGGACGCCGTGGGTGGCGGGCTGGGCGGGCTCGGTGGTGCCGCGCCGCAGCAGCGCCCGCACCCGGGCCAGCAGTTCGGCCAGCCGGAACGGCTTGGTGACGTAGTCGTCGGCGCCGGCGTCCAGGCCGACGACGGTGTCCACCTCGTCGGCACGGGCGGTCAGCACCAGCACCGGGAAGGTGTGCCCCTCCGTACGGATCCGGCGGCACACGTCCAGGCCGTCCATGCCGGGCAGTCCCAGGTCGAGCACCACCAGGTCGACGGCGCCGAGCAGCGCCGTCTCCAGAGCGGTGGGTCCGTCCTCGCGCACCTCGACCTCGTACCCCTCACGGCGCAAGGCGCGCGCGAGTGGTTCCGAGATGGATGCGTCGTCCTCGGCGAGAAGTACGCGGGTCATGGGCTTGATGGTAGTCCGCACGGGACAGGCGCGATGGGGTGGTGCGGAGAGGCTTGTGAGACACGTCTCAAGTGCCCATATACCACATGTCACGCTGCCATAAGGTAATCAAATTCCTTTAAGCGCGCTCCAGTGTCACCGAGTGCGAATCCCCCACAAAAGGACCTTGATCCATGGCGACCAGCCTGACGAAGGACACCGTCACGCCCGCACGCGGCTCCGGCCCCGGCGGCGGCACGTTCTTCGGCCACCCCCGTGGTCTGGCCACCCTCTTCATGACCGAGATGTGGGAGCGTTTCAGCTTCTACGGGATGCGCGCGCTGCTGCCGCTCTACCTGATCGCCGGCGGTCCGGCCGCGGGCAAGGGCTCGCAGGGCGGCGGCCTGGCGATGACGGCGGCCACCTCGACCGCGATCTACTCGATCTACCTGGCGATGGTGTACCTGCTGGCGATGCCGGGCGGCTGGTTCGGCGACCGCGTCTGGGGCCCGCGCAAGACCGTGACGATCGCGGCGCTGATCATCATGGCCGGGCACCTCACCCTGGCGCTGCCGGGGCAGGCCCCGTTCTTCGCCGGTCTCGGCCTGGTCGCGCTCGGCTCCGGGCTGCTCAAGGCGAACATCTCGACGATGGTCGGCCACCTCTACGACGGCCCCGACGACCCGCGCAGGGACGGCGGGTTCACCGTCTTCTACATGGGCATCAACATCGGCGCCTTCGCCGCGCCCCTGGTGATCGGCACCGTCGGCCAGAACTACAGCTGGCACCTGGGCTTCGCGCTGGCCGCGGCCGGCATGGCGCTCGGCCTGTTCCAGTTCCTGCTCGGCACCCGCCACCTGAGCGCCCGCAGCAGCGTCGTGCCCAAGCCGCTGACCCCGGCGGAGCGCACCTCGGTGCTGCGCAAGGCGGCCTGGTGGCTGACCGCCGCCGCCTTCTTCTACGCGGTGGTCGTCATCAGCGGCGCCTACACGCTGAACTGGGCGCTGGTCCCCATCACCGTCATCGGCCTGGTCATCCCGGTCGGCGTCCTGGTGCGGATCAAGCGCGACCGGGAGCTGTCGGCCGCCGAGCAGTCCAAGATGAGCGGCTACATCTGGTTCTTCGTGGCCGCCGCCGTCTTCTGGATGATCTACGACCAGGGCGGCTCGACCATGTCGATCTTCGGTGACACGAAGGCCAGCGGCAGCCTGCTGGGCGTCCACTTCCCGTCGTCCTGGTACCAGTCGGTGAACCCGCTGTGGGTGATGGCGCTCGCCCCGGTCATCGCCTGGGGCTGGACCTGGCTGGCCCGGCGCAACCAGGAACCCAGCACCACGGTGAAGTTCGCCATGGGCCTGTTCCTGATCGGCGCGTCCTTCTTCGTCTTCGTCGTGCCCATGGCGCTGGCCTCGGGCGGCACCAAGGTCAGCCCGATGTGGCTGGTCACCATCTACATGATCCAGACCGTGGGCGAGCTGTGCCTGTCCCCCGTCGGCCTGTCGGTGACCACCAAGATGGCGCCCGCCAAGTACGGCAGCCAGATGATGGGCGTGTGGTTCCTCGCGGTCACCGCGGGCGACTGCACCACCAGCCTGCTCTCGCTGGCGGGCGTGGACCTGAACGGTACGGGGATGGTGGCGCTGGAAGCGGTGCTGGCCTGTATCGCCGGCTACGCGATCTGGATGTTCCGCGGCCGGATCGTGGCCCTCATGGGCGACGTGCGCTGACGCCGCCCATGTGAGGCTGCCGGGACCAGGCGCCGCCGCGCCGCCCGCCCCCCGCTCAGGTGAGGGGCCACGGGCGGGCGGTGGCGCCCAGCCGGTTCCAGGCGTTGATCACGGTGATCGCCCAGATCAGCTCGGCCAGCTCCGTCTCGCCGAACTGCGCCGCGGCGCGGTCGAAGACCTCGTCGCTGACGTGGCCGTCGGTGAGCCGGGTGACGGCCTCGGTCAGTTCCAGCGCGGCCCGCTCGCGGGCGGTGAAGAACGGCGTCTCGCGCCACACCGGCAGCGCGTAGAGGCGGCGCTCGCTCTCCCCGCCGTCCCGGGCGTCCTTGGAGTGGGTGTCCACGCAGTACGCGCAGCCGTTGAGCTGCGAGGCGCGGGCTCTGACCAGCTCCAGCAGCGGAGGTTCAAGGCTGACCTTGCGGGCGGCGGCGTCGAGCGAGTTCATGGCGCGGGTGATGTGCGGCGCCAGGTCGTCGACCGCGAGGCGGACGGTGGGGACGACGTACTCGGGGGTCTGGGGCTGGGCGGTCTGTGCGGTCTCTGTTGTCATGACAGTGAATCTACGCGGCGAATGGATCCGCGATAAGATCCAGTTTCATGGCTGAATCTTGGCCCACTTCGCCCATGGATCCGGAGCCGGAAGCCGGGAGCGAGCCCGGAAGCGAGCCCGGATCGGAAGCCGGTTCCGGGCCCGGGTCCGGCGTGGATCTCCACCTCGACCTGGGGACCGACGGCTCCGGCGGCAGCGGCGGGCGCCGGGTGGCGCTGGAGCGCGCGCTGCGGGACGCCGTGCGCTCCGGGCGGCTCGCGCCGCGCACCCGGCTGCCCTCCACCCGGAAGCTGGCCGCCGAGACCGGGCTGTCCCGCGGCACCGTCAAGGCCGCCTACGACCAGCTGACCGCCGAGGGCTATCTCACCGCCCGGCAGGGCTCCGGCACGGTGGTGGCCGACCGCCCGGCGCCACGGCGGAAGACCGCGACGGGCGGCCGGGAGACCCGTACCCCCCGCTACGACCTGCGCCCCGGCAGCCCCGACGTCACGACCTTCCCCACCTCGGCCTGGCTGCGCTCCAGCCGCCGCGCGCTGTCCGCCGCGGCGTCCGGGGCCTTCGACTACGGCGACCCGCGCGGCCGGATCGAGCTGCGGACGGCGCTGGCCGAGTATCTGGGCAGGGCCCGCGGGGTGCTCGCCGACCCGGAGCGGATCGTCATCACCTCCGGCTATGTGCAGGCGCTGTCGCTGCTGGTCGGCGTGGCCGGGCGGGGCGCTCCCCCGGTGTTCGCGATGGAGGACCCCGGGCTGCCCTTCCACCGCGAGGTGGTGCGCAGGAACGGCGGCGTCGTCGTCCCGCTGCCCACCGACGAGTTGGGCGCCCGTGCCGAGGCGCTGGCCGGTCCCGGGGACGGCGGTGGCGGGACGCGGGCCGACGCGGTGGTGGTGACCCCGGCCCACCAGTACCCGACCGGCGTCGCCCTGCACCCCTCCCGCCGCCTCGCGCTGACCGCGTGGGCCCGCGAGACCGGTGGGCTGATCGTCGAGGACGACTACGACGGCGAGTTCCGCTACGACCGGCAGCCGGTGGGCGCTCTGCAGGGCATGGCCCCCGACCAGGTCGTCTATGTGGGCACCGCGTCCAAGACGCTCGGCCCGGCGCTGCGGCTCGGCTGGATGGTGCTGCCGCCGCAGTGGGTCGAGCCGGTCAGCGAGGCGAAGCTCTACACCGACTTCCACACCGGCGCCGTGGGCCAGTTGACGCTCGCCGACCTGATCACCGGCCACGCCTACGACCGGCATGTACGCGCCTGCAGGCTGCGCTACCGGCGCCGCCGCGACCTGCTGGTGTCACGGCTGGCCGCCGCGGAGGAGTTCCCGCTGCGCGGGGTCGCCGCGGGACTGCAGGCCCTGGTCGGACTCCCCGAGGACGGTCCCGCCGAGGCCGACGTGCTGCGCTGGGCGGCACGGCAGGGCCTGGCCCTGGGCTCCTTCAGCGACCACTGGCACACCGCGGCCGACGACCGCCCCGAAGGGCTGATCGTCGGCTACGGCACACCGGGTGAGGGCGCCTATCCCCGCGCCCTCGACATCCTGGCCCGGGTGCTGGGCACCGACTGACGCACGGTCCGCGTCCCGGGCCGGGTCCCGGTCAGCGGCGCAGGCGGCGCCACGGGGTGAAGGTGAGGACGGCCGCTCCCAGCAGGAGGACGGACGCGGCGACGTAACCGAGCGCCTGGAGCGACCCGTTGCCGTCGGCGCCGGTCTCGGCGAGGCCGCCGCCGGTCGCGCCGCCGGACGTCGTCGTCGCGCCGGTGCTGCCGCCGGAGGTGGTGGTCGAGCCGGTGGTGCCGCCGCCCGGCGCCGCGGTGACGTCGAGGGTGAGCGAGACGGGCGCGGCCTTGGTGGGCGTACAGGTGGCGACCGCGGTGCCGCCCTGGGTCAGCTTGATGACGAGGACACCGGGACTGAGCGTCATCTTGCCGGTCAGCGCCGGTACGAGGCGGCCCTTGATGTCGTCGATGGTGATCGGCGCGTTCTGCGCGAACGCCGTGCTGTTCGGCGACCCGGTGAACGTCACGGAGGCGGACTTCGCGCCGCCGAGCAGGACGGTGATGCTCGGCGTGATCATGCCCTTGCTGATCGGGGACGGGCTGTCCATGACGCTGTTGCCGAACTTCACGGTGACGTCGTAGCCGCTGGTCGCCTTGGTCGCGTCGATCTCCACCTTGGAGGTGGCCGACTTGTCGCCGATCAGCGTCTTGCAGGCGTAGGGGACGGCCACCGACGTGCCCTTGTGCACGGTCCCGACGGGGTCACCGCCGCTGCCGCCGCCCGTGCTGCCGCCGGTCGTACCGCCGGAGGTCGTACCGCCCGACGTCGTACCGCCGCTGGCCGAACCGCCGGAGGTGCCTCCCGAGGTGCCACCCGATGTGCCGCCCGTGCCGTCGGTGACCTTGATCGTGACGGCGGGCGGGACGGTGGCGGTGGGCTTGCAGGAGGTGTCGGTGGAGATCGGGTAGCTGACGTTGATGTTGTAGGCGCCCGGGGAGAGGGTGACGTTGCCCGCCTTGGTGAGGGTGAGCGTCCCCGTCATGTCGGAGAGCTTCATCTCGCTGTTCTTGGGAATCGCCGGGTTCTTGCGCGGCCCCTGGACGTCGAGGGTGCCGGTCTGCGCGCCGCTGACGGTGATCTTCCCCGAAGGCTGCACCTTGTCGGCGGGCAGATCGATGATGTTCGGGTTCTTGGAGGCCGCCTGGACGGTCTTCCAGGTCACGGTGATCTTGTCGCCGACCTTGGCGGTGGCGGGCGCGGTGATGTCCGCCTTGGTGGTCCCGTTGATCGGCGGGAGGCCGGAGGCGGACGGGGGGATGCACTGCGTCGCGAAGTCGGACTCGGCTGCCTGGGCGTGGCCCGAGGCGATCAGCACCGAGCCACCACCGAGCAGCAGGGCCACACCGGCCGCGGATGCGGTTCGTCGTAGCGTCACGAGCTTCCTTTCGAGGGTGGGCGTTCGTCGTGGTCCGGTGCGGACGTACGAAGGGCGGGCAGGGCGTCATGGGTGAACCAGGGCAGCGTCTCGACGGCCTCGGCGAGGGGTGCGGCGGCCGGTGGTGGCGGCTGCTGCGGATGGGGTCGCGGCGCGAGTCGTCTGCGCGGCGCAGACAATTGCCCGAGGAATCCGCTGCGCGGCGCAGCCGATTCCCCCGGCGCTCCCCCCGGGGCACGCGACGGCAGGTACGCCCGCAGAGCCGCCGGGTGC
The DNA here is from genome assembly GCF_040680795.1 of Streptomyces sp. NPDC051976. Classification (NCBI taxonomy): domain Bacteria; kingdom Bacillati; phylum Actinomycetota; class Actinomycetes; order Kitasatosporales; family Streptomycetaceae; genus Streptomyces; species Streptomyces sp. NPDC051976. The sequence continues at coordinate 67,230 of NZ_JBFAXL010000028.1, read as the reverse complement.
CAGGCGGCGGCCCGGCCGCGCCGGTGCCCGCCCGCGCTCCCGCGCGCCCCGCTCCCCCCGGGCTCCGGCGCCCGCGGCGCCCGCGGCCGCAGGCGGTCCACCACCAGCATCCCGACGCGGAAGACCGCGGCTGGGACCACCAGGAAGAGCAGGATCCAGAAGAGCGTGACGCCCCAGGGCCGCCCGACCGACCACGGCTCGCTGACGAGCTGCCGGCCGCCGTAGCGCAGCCGTACGGTGTAGCCGCCGTGCGCGCCCGAGCTGAGTTCGACGGGGAAGGCGATCTTCGCCTCGCCGCCCGGGGCGACCGTGCCGTGCCACTGCCGCCGGTCCCACTGCGGGCCGTAGACGCCGTGCGCGGTGCCGATGTCGAAGAACGGGTCCTTGACGGGTGCGGAGCCCAGGTTGCCGACGGTGAACTCCAAAGTCCGCTTGGCGGGCGCGCCGAACCAGGTGAGCAGCCCGCTGCCGCCGCGCAGCCGCGCGGTGAGTACGGCGATCCGCCCGGTGCCGGTCTGAGCGGGCAGCGGCGCCACGGGGTGGCCGGTGACGGTGAACGGGGCGTCCACGGTGAGCTGTTCGCCGGTCACCGTGGACACGTGGATCACGCACGGGCACGGCTTCGGCGGCGCGGCGACCGGCAGTTGGCGGCTGAACCTGCCCGCGCTGTCGGTGGTGGCGGCCCGCCCGGTGGCGTTGGCGCACGCGTTGGTGCCGCCGATCGCGTTCTGTCCGCACAGCAGGATCGCCAGCAGGGTGCCGGGCTTCCAGCCGGCCCCGGTGACGGTGACGGTCCCGCCGGGCCGGGCCGCGGCGGGCGCGGCCGCCACCGTGGGGGTGGCGGCGGCTGCGGCCGGGACCGCGGCGGCCAGCGGCGCCACGAGCAGCACGAGGCAACCGCCCACGGCGTACGCGAGCCGCACCAGCCGCCGAAAGGCGGTCGCGGATGCCCGCGCGGAAGCCCGAGCCGGTCGCGGTGTCTGTACCCGGGCCGTCGTCGGGGCCGCGGCCTGTGCCGGGACCGGTGCCTTTGCCCGCGCCGGCGGCAGCGCCTGTCGGGTGGTGCCGTTCACGCGCGCCTCAACTCCCGCTCGCCGCCGCGCCGATGACTTCGGTCTCCGGCTCCTCGGCGGTCTCCCGAGCCGGGCGGGCGCGCCGGCGGCGGCGCAGGACGTACCAGCCGAGCAGCGCCGCGAGCCCCGCGACGACGAGGCCGACCGCGAGCCAGGGGGCGGCGAGGTAGGAGGCGGCGGCGCTCTCGTGGACGCCGCCGGCGGCGGTGGTGACCGTCAGGTGGACGGTCACGCGGTCGAGCGCCGGGGCGCCCGCCCACTTCTCGGTGAGGCTGACCTGCTGGCCGGGCAGCAGCTCCAACGGCAGGTCGCGGGCGGCCCGGTTGAGCAGGGTGCGGCCGAACAGCCCGGTGGCCCTGACGGCCAGCCGCGGTGAGAGCGTCACATTGCCGCGGTTGACCAGCGTGTAGTGGATGGTGGCGGCGGTGCCGCCGGTGCCGGGCAGCCAGGGGCTGCCGTGCGAGACGGTGACGTGCTCGACGGACAGGGCGGCCAGGCTCGGCCCGCCGACCCGCAGGTAGACGCGGGCGCCGACCGCGCGGCGGACGCCGACGGCCACACTGCCCGAGCCCTTCTCGGTCTGCGTGTCGAGCGCGACGATCGCGCCGGGGTGGTCCCCGGGTGAGGCGCCGGCCGGGACGGTGAGGGTGAAGGGGATGTCGGCCCGGGTGCGGGCGGGCACGGTGAGCGTGTTCTTCGCGAGCCGGATCCAGGAACCGACGTCGCGATTGGTCTCGTCGGGACCTCGTACGGCGAAGCCGCCGTCGCGCGGGGTGTTGTACGCGTCGGCGCCGTACACCTGGAAGGTCATCGGGTCGTTGGAGAGGTTGGAGACCGACACCTTGTCCTTGACGGTGGTGCCGGGGTCGGCCTGGAGCGTGAAGAACTGCCGCTCCTGGCCGGTGGCGCTCTTGTCGGCCGCTCCGGCCGCCGGGGCGGGGAAGACCGACCAGCGGCCGTTGTCCGCGGCGGCGGCCGGGCCTGCGGCCGGACCGAGGAGAGTGGCGAGGCCGAGCAGTGCGAGCGCGGCGATGGTGCGCGGGCTCGCGTACGCCGTACGACCAGATCGGGCCGGTGGCATCCTCGTCATCTCCCTCGGTCGGCGATATCTGACTGTGCGTCAGGTCAGGGTCAGGGTCAAGACTCCGGAGTAGTTTCCGGCGGAGCTGAACCGCGCCACGTCCAGTGAGAGCTGGGCGTCGACGGTGAACTGGCCGCCGGTCGCGGTGGAGTCGGGCGCGGAGGCCAGGGTGGCTCCCGTGGAGCCGACCGGGCCCGCGGTGCCCGCGGCGCACGTGCTGGGGCTGCCCTGCGCGGTCGCGCAGGCGGGGGTCCAACTGAGCTTGTCCGCGCTGATCTTCGTGCCGCCGGGACCGGTGAAGTCGCTGACCTTGCCGGTGAGCGACCAACCGGTGGCGCCGCCGCGGTAGTCCTTGACGGTGACGGTCTGGAGCGCCCCGGTGGAGTTGCCGCCGTCGCCGAAGTCGACCGCGGTCATGGTGACGGCGTCCCCGGCCTGGGTCATCGACAGCGATCCGGGGCTGACCGACGCGGTGAGCTTCTGCGCGCCGGGCGGCACCGGGGTGTTGTCGTTGACCGTGTAGCCGGCGGGCCCCGCGGCGGTCGCGGGGTCGTACGAGGCGCCCTCGTAGGCCACGATGCCGGTGGTCGTCTTGTCGTTGACCGTGAGCGTGGCCGAGAAGCCGCCGGAGGCGTCGGCGGTGGCCGTGGCCTTGTCGGCCGTCTGGTTGGCGCCCGAGCGGCCCGCGAGGGTGACGGTGGCACCCGCCGTGAAGTGGCTGCCGGTCACCGTGACACCGGCGCCCGGGTCGCCCGAGGTCGAACCGAGCGCGATGGCACGGTTGTTGACCGGTACGGAGCTGCCCGCGGTGACGGTCTCGGAGACCGGCGCGGGCGGGTTAGTCACCGTGCAGACGGTGTCCAGCTCCAGCACGTAGCTGGTGTGGATGGTGTAGTCACCGGGCGACAGGGTGATCGCCCCGGCGGACCCGGCCACGAAGCTGCCCGTCATGACCAGCGGCGGGAAGGCGCCCTTGCCGGGGAGCGGCGGGTTGCTCTTGGGCCCGGTCACCGCGATCGTGCCGGTCTGCGCGCCGCCGAGCACCACGACCGCGTGCGGCGTGACCACGTCGGCGGGCAGCGCGATGTCGGTCGGGTTGCTCGCCGCCGCCTGGCTGAGTGTGTACGTGACGTGGACGGTGTCGCCGACGTTCGGCGTGGTGTTGTCCACCGTGATCGAGGCGGTGGAGGTGCCGTCGATGGGCGGCAGCCCCGCCACCGCGGGCGGTATGCAGTGCGTGGCGAAGTTCACCGGTGTGCTGGCGTGCGCGGGCGCCGCGAGCAGCGTGCCCCCGCCGACGGCGAGCGCCGCGGCCCCCACGACGGCTGCGAGCCGTCGCCCCACTAAAGCCGATCTTCGTGAAACAGCGATCATTTCGTCCCCTTGATCCACATATATGGCGCAGTACCGTGATGTGTCTGCGCGCCGACGGTCGTCATTGAGGCCGGGCGATCAAGAGAAGTCAATGGCGGTGGTCGACTGTTTTTGACGGCCCGTCAGATACGGTGTCCGGCCCGGCGGGTCAGCCAGAGCGCGCCACCGGCTCCGACCAGCAGCACCGTGCCGCCGAGCGTGCCGAGCGCGAGCACCCCGTCGCCGGAGCCGGTCTGGGCCAGGTTGTCGTTGCCGCCACCGGTACCACTGCCTCCGCTCGTGGCCCCGCCACTCCCGCCGCCACCGGCGGCCTTGACCGTGAGCGTCAGGGAGGGTCCCGGCTTGGGGCTGGCGGTGCAGGTCGTGGTGGTGGCCAGCGCCACGATGGTGAGCACACCCGGGGTGAAGGTGACCTGGCCACTGGCCTTGGGCGTGTACGTACCCGACAGGTCGGTGATCTTGATCGGGGTGTTGGCCGGGATCGGCGCCGGGTTGGACGAGCCGGTCACGGTGACCGAGCCGTGCTCGGCGCCGCCGAGCAGGATCGTGGCGTGCGGCTTCATCGCCCCCTTGCCCAGCTCGATCGGACTGGACGAGACGCCCTTCTGGAACGTCATCGTCAGGTGGTACGACGAGCCGCTCGGCGTGGCCGTGATGTCGATCGGCGAGACGGCGCTCTTGGGCCCGATCGGTGTGGCGCAGTGGTAGCTGACGTTCACGGTGGCCGCCTGCGCGGGCGGCGCGCCGCTGAGCACCACCGCCCCCGCCGTCGCCACCACCGCCCCCAGCGAAACCGCACTGATCCTTCGCATCGGCCCAACTCCCTCCGCCACCCGCACGGGCAGAACTGACGGCACATCAGATTTGGCGCCTGAGGGTACGCCGGTGACCGTGGAGAAGGAAGAGAAGCGAAGCGCTTCGCGGCGCGGCGGACGAGGGACGGCCGCGTGCCCGTACGACGAGCGGCGGCGGCCGTCGGCGCCCGATCGGACAGGAGCGGCTACCGGGCCGCAGCGGACGCGGACATCAGGCCGCAAGGACGGCCCGGGTCGAGGGCCGAGCAGGCGACTGCCGGGCCGCAGCGAATACAGCCAGAGGCTGGTGCGGCTGCTGAGCCGCAGCCGCAGGAGCTGACAGGCCGACGCGGCCGAAGCAGCCCACAAACCCCAGCGGGAGCGCGGCGTCAGGCGGGGGCGGCGAGTTCGGCCCAGACCGTTTTGCCGGGGTGGTCGCTGTCGCGGATGACGCCCCAGTCCAGGCAGAGCCGCTGGACGATGAACATGCCGTGGCCGCCGGGGCGGCCCGCGCGGTGCGGGGTCCGGGGGGCCGGTTCACCGGTGCCGTTGTCGATGACTTCGAGCCGCAGCGACTTCTGGTTGCGGTGCAGCCGCAGCTCCTCGGGGCCGCCGGCGTGCAGACAGGCGTTGGTGACCAGTTCCGAGACGACCAGCAGCACGTCCTCGGCCGCCGCCCGGCGGTCCGCGGTGGCCGCGGGCAGCCAGCCCCAGTCCCGCAGCGCCTGCCGGGTGAAGTCGCGGGCCATCGGCACTATGCCGCTCTCGCCCGACAGCGTGAGCGACCGCACGGTCTGTCCCCCGCCGCTTACGGTCTCCCCCGTGTCGGACATATCGCCGTCCCCCGCCTCCGAGCCGCGGTCGTCCGCGGCGTAGGGCCGGGTGGTGCTCATCAGCGCCTCACCTCACGGATGTCCAACAGTCGTCCGTCAGTCTTCTGCCCGGTCGATCTCCGGGAACACGTCCGGGAAACCACCAAACATCGTGCGGTAGGAAACCGCCACTCACACCCCATGACCCCCGTGCGCACCCCGTTACTCCTGGAGTGCCTGGTCAAGAGTGGCGTGGACGGTGAAAACGGCGTCCGCGCCGGTGATCTCGAAGACCCTGGCGACCGTGGGCCGCATCGCGGCCAGGTGTACGCCGCCCCCCGCGGACTCGGCTCGCAGCCGGGCACTGAGCAGCACGTTCAGCCCTGTGGAGTCACAGAACTCCAGCTCGGAGCAGTCGATCACCAGCCGGCTGACGCCGTCGTCCACGGCCGCGTCGAGCGGCTCGCTGAGCAGGTCGGCGGTGTGGTGGTCCAGCTCTCCCGCCGGGGCGAAGACCGCGGATTGGCCCTGGCGTCGAACTTCGACACGCAACCTGCCCAGGTCGGCCGTACCGACCAGTTCGCGGTCCATGTGCGCTCCTCTGTGAATCCTTGCTGACGCACCTCCCGACCCTACGCGCTTCGCAGGTGGGGCGGTAGTCAGCTCCCTTCAGGGCGTCTGAAATGCCCTGATGTACGACTGGCCGGGAAGTTGCGGCATCCGAGCGAATAGGGGTAGGGGTAGAGGTACGGCTTCGGCACGGCCAACCGTCGCAAGAGAGGGAGAGCACATGTCACCCCGGCTCGGCGTGGATCATGCGCGGGTAGATATCGGTGTACGGGACGAGAGCGAGGGTCCCGCGGGCCTGGAAGGGCTGCCGGACATCCCGCCGTTCGACACGGTGGGAGCGGTCGACGCGCGCGCCCTGTCCAAGACGCTCTTCGCCCGGCTCCAGTCGCTGGAGGAAGGCACCCCCGAGTACTCGTACGTGCGCAACACCCTGGTCGAGCTGAACCTGGCGCTGGTCAAGTTCGCCGCGTCGAGGTTCCGTACCCGCAGCGAGCCGATGGAGGACATCGTCCAGGTCGGCACGATCGGCCTGATCAAGGCGATCGACCGGTTCGAGCTGAGCCGCGGGGTGGAGTTCCCGACCTTCGCGATGCCGACCATCGTCGGCGAGATCAAGCGGTTCTTCCGCGACACCAGCTGGTCCGTCCGGGTGCCCCGGCGGCTGCAGGAGCTGCGCCTCGACCTCGCCAAGGCGGGGGACGAGCTGGCCCAGAAGCTGGACCGCGCCCCGACCGTGGCGGAGCTGGCCGAGCGGCTGAAGCTGCCCGAGCACGAGATCATCGAGGGGATGGCGGCCAGCAACGCGTACACCGCGACCTCGCTGGACGCCCAGCCCGCCGAGGACGACCCGGAGGGCGCGCTCGCCGACCGGATCGGCTACGACGACCAGGACCTCGAGGGCGTCGAGTACGTGGAGTCGCTCAAGCCGCTGATCGCCGGTCTCGCACCGCGTGACCGGCAGATCCTGTCGCTCCGCTTCGTCGGCAACCTCACCCAGTCCGAGATCGGCGAGGAGCTGGGCATCTCCCAGATGCACGTCTCGCGGCTGCTGAGCCGCACGCTGTCACGGCTGCGCCGCGGCCTGACCGTCGAGGAGTAGCCCGCCCCGCCACACCGCCGCCGTCAGCGGGACTCCCGGACGGTAGGCGAGGTGGACATGGCTCGGCGCGTCGAGCAGGTGCAGGTCCGCGCGGGCGCCCGGTGAGATCCGGCCGATGTCGGTACGCCGCAGCGCCCGCGCGCCGCCGTAGGTGGCCGCGTACACGGCCTCGTCCGGGGTCATCCCCATGTCGCGTACCGCGACGGCCACGCAGAAGGCCATCGAGCTGGTGAAGGACGAGCCCGGGTTGCAGTCGGTGGACAGCGCGACCGTGGCGCCCGCGTCCAGCAGCCTGCGCGCGTCCGGGTAGACCGCGCGGGTGGAGAACTCGGCGCCCGGCAGCAGGGTGGCGACGGTGGCGGGCGCGCTCGCCAGCGCGTCCACGTCGGCGTCCGTGAGGTGGGTGCAGTGGTCGGCGGAGGCCGCGTCCAGCTCGACGGCGAGCCGCACACCGGGGCCGTGGGAGAGCTGGTTGGCGTGCACCCGCGGGATCAGGCCGCGGGCGGCGCCCGCGCTGAGCACCGCGCGCGCCTGGTCGCCGTCGAAGGCGCCCCGCTCGCAGAACACGTCGATCCAGCGGGCGTGGGGCGCGCAGGCGTCCAGCATCTCGCCGGTGACCAGCTCGACGTAGGCCGCCGGGTCGTCGGCGAACTCGGGCGCCACCACATGGGCGCCCAGATACGTCACCTCGTCGGTGTGCTCGCCCGCTATCCGCAGGCTGCGCGCCTCGTCGTGCGTGGTGAGCCCGTAGCCGGACTTCGTCTCCAGCGTGGTGGTGCCCTGCCGCAGGGCCTCGCCCAGGTAGCGGGCGACGTTCGCGGACAGCTCGGCGTCGGTGGCGGCGCGGGTGGCGGCGACCGTGGTGCGGATGCCGCCCGCGGAGTACGGGCGGCCCGACATCCGGGCGTGGAACTCCTGGGTCCTGTCCCCGGCGAACACCAGGTGCGAGTGGGAGTCGACGAATCCCGGCAGCAGCGCGCGGCCCCCGGCGTCGTACCGGGCGTCGGTCGCGGGCTCCTTGCCCGCGGCGCCGACCCAGACGACCCGGTCGCCCTCGATGACGACGGCCGCGTCCTCGACGACGCCGAGCGGGTCACCGGGGGAACCGCCCGCTGCGTCGCCGTCGTTGGTGACCAGAGTGCCGATGTGGGTGATGACCGTACTGGTACGGGTCGTCATCGGATTCGCCTACTCATTTCCGTGTGTCGCTTGCGTCGGTCAGGTGCGGCGGTCAGCCGCGGACGGCCGCGATCGCCGCGGCCAGCGCCCCGGGCACGTCGTCGACGAGCTGGTGGTGGCCGTCGCGGACGATGTGCCGTCCGGCGACCACGGTGTGCCGCACGTCCGCGCCGGTCGCCGCGAAGACGGCGGTCTCCGCGGCCAGCCGGGGCAGCGCCCCCGCGGTGCGTACGGAGTCCAGCGCGATGGTGGTGAAGTCGGCGAGGGCGCCGGGCTCCAGCCTGCCCGCGTCGGACCAGCCGAGGCAGGCGTGGCCGTCCGCGGTGGCGGCGCGCAGCAGGGCGGCCGCCGTCCAGTGGCCGCGGGTGCGGGTGCGCAGCCGCTCGTCCAGCTCCATCGCCCGCGCCTCCTCGAACAGGTCGATCACGGCGTGGCTGTCGCTGCCCAGGCTCAACGGGCTTCCGGCGGCGGCCAGTTGCGGCGCGGGGCCGATGCCGTCGGCGAGGTCCCGTTCGGTGGTGGGGCACATGCACACCGTGCTGCGGGCACCGCTGATCAGGCTGATGTCCTCGCCCGTCAGGTGGGTGGCGTGCACCGCGGTGGTGTTGGTCCGCCAGAAGCCGGAGTCGGCGAGCACCCGGGCGGGGGTGCGGCCGTAGACGGCCAGGCTGGCGACGTTCTCGGCGGGCTGCTCCGACAGGTGGATGTGCGTCGGCACGCTCTGCGTCCGCTCGGCGAAGGCCGCCAGGCCGTCCCGGTCGGAGAACGCCCGCAGCGAGTGCAGCGCCGCGCCGATCACCGCGTGCCCGCCGCCCTTGAGCTGCGTCCAGCGGTCGTACCAGCGGTCGGCGGTGCGGTCGCCGAAGCGCAGCTGCGCGCCCTCCAGCGGGCGGTAGCCGTCCCGGGTCAGCCCGCCGTGCAGATAGGCGGTGTCCAGCAGGGTGATCCGGATGCCCGCCTCGGCCGCGGCCGCGATCAGCGCCTCGCCCATCGCGTTGGGATTGTCGTACGGCTGGCCGCCCGGCTGGTGGTGCAGGTAGTGGAACTCGCCGACGGCCGTGATGCCCGTCAGCGCCATCTCGGCGTACACGGCCCGCGCGAGGTCGAAGTACGTGTCGGGGGTGAGCTGGTGCGCGATGCCGTACATCGTCTCGCGCCAGGTCCAGAACGTGCCGGTGCCGACCTGCACGGTGCCGCGCAGGGCCCGGTGGAAGGCATGGCTGTGGGCGTTGGCCAGGCCCGGCAGGGTCAGGCCGCGCAGCGCCACGGCGCCCGGGGGCGGGGCGCCGACGCCGGTGGTGGCTTCGGTGATGCGTTCGTCCGCGACGGTCAGGAGGACGCCCGGCTCGACATGGTCGCCGAGCCAGGCCTGCTCCAGCCAGTACGTCACCTGCACGCGAGTCCTTCCAGAACGTCGGCCAGCGCGGTCACTCCGGTGAGGCAGTCGTCCTCTGCGGCCGCTTCGGCCGGTGAGTGCGAGACGCCGGTGGGGTTGCGTACGAACAGCATGGCGGTCGGAACGTCTCCGGAGAGGATTCCGGCGTCGTGTCCCGCACCTGTCGGCAGGACGGGTGCGCCGCCGAGCAGTTCCGCGAGCCGGTCGCGCAGGTCGTGGGCGAACTCCACGACCGGGGTGAAGGACTCGCGGACCACCTGGACGTCGACGCCGTCGCGGGCGCCGCGCTCCTGTGCCGCCTGCTCGATCGCGGCGACGAGTTCTCGAAGCGTCTCCTCGTCGGCGGCGCGGGAGTCCAGCCAGCCGCGGACCAGGGAGGCGATGGCGTTGACGCCGTTCGGCTCCACGCTGACCTTGCCGAAGGTGGCCAGCGCCCCGGCGAGGCGGGCCTTCTTGCGGGCGGCCAGCACCGTGTTGGCGTAGGTGAGCATCGGGTCACGGCGGTCGTCGAGCCGGGTGGTGCCCGCGTGGTTGGCCTCGCCGTGGAAGTCGAAGCGCCAGCGGCCGTGCGGCCAGATGGCGGAGGCGACACCGACCGCGTCGCCGGACAGGTCCAGCGCACGGCCCTGTTCGACGTGGAGTTCCACGAAGGCGCCGATGCGCCCCAGCCGCTCCGGGTCGGGCCCGAGGGTGTCCGGGTCGTATCCGGCGCGCTCCATCGCCTGCGCGAGGCTGACCCCGTCGGCGTCGCGCAGGGCGCGGGCCTGCTCGGGGGTCATCCGCCCGGCGGCGAGCCGTGACCCGGTGCAGGCCACGCCGAAGCGGGCGCCCTCCTCGTCGCCGAAGTTGACGATGCCCAGCGGCCGCCGCGGGGCCGCCCCGCGGCCGCGCAGCTCGTCGAGGGCGGCGAAGGAGGACACCACGCCGAGCGGCCCGTCGAAGGCGCCGCCGTCCGGCACCGAGTCCAGGTGCGAGCCGGTGACGACCGCGTCCCCGGCGAGCGGGTCGCCGAGCCAGGCCCACTGGTTGCCGTTGCGGTCCACCTCGTAGGTCAGCCCGCGGGTCTCGGCCTGCTCGCGGAACCAGTCGCGGCAGTCCGCGTCGGCGCCGGACCAGGCGAACCTGCGGTAGCCGCCGGACTCCGGGTCGCGGCCGACCGGCAGCAGGTCGCGCCACATCGTGTGGAACGACGGTCCCTGCGGGCGGGCGGCCGCGGCCGGTGCCGCCGTGGGATCGCCCGTCACGCCGTACCGTCCTCGCGCATCGGCACCCGGACACCGCGCTCGGCGGCCACCTCGTCGGCGCGGTCGTAGCCCGCGTCGACGTGCCGGATGACGCCCATGCCCGGGTCGTTGGTCAGCACGCGGCGGATCTTCTCCCCGGCGAGCGCGGTGCCGTCGGCGACGGTGACCTGCCCGGCGTGGATGGAGCGGCCGATGCCGACACCGCCGCCGTGGTGGATCGAGACCCAGGAGGCGCCGGAGGCGACGTTGACCATGGCGTTGAGCAGCGGCCAGTCGGCGATCGCGTCGGAGCCGTCGAGCATGGCCTCGGTCTCGCGGTACGGGGACGCCACCGATCCGCAGTCCAGGTGGTCGCGGCCGATGACGACGGGCGCCTTGAGGGTGCCGTCGGCGACCATCTCGTTGAAGCGCTCGCCCGCGCGGTCGCGCTCGCCGTAGCCGAGCCAGCAGATGCGCGCCGGGAGGCCCTGGAAGTGGACCCGCTCACCGGCCATCTTGATCCAGCGGGCGAGCGACTCGTTCTCCGGGAAGAGGTCGAGGATCGCCTTGTCCGTCTTGTGGATGTCCGAGGCGTCGCCGGACAGCGCGGCCCAGCGGAACGGGCCCTTGCCCTCGCAGAACAGCGGCCTGATGTAGGCCGGGACGAAGCCGGGGAAGGCGAAGGCGCGCTCGTACCCGGCGAGTTGGGCCTCACCGCGGATGGAGTTGCCGTAGTCGAAGACCTCGGCGCCCGCGTCCTGGAAGCCGACCATCGCCTCGACGTGCTTGGCCATCGACTCACGGGCCCGGGTGGTGAAGCCCGCCGGGTCCTTCGCCGCGTAGGAGGCCATCTCGTCGAAGTCGACGCCGAGGGGGAGGTACATGAGCGGGTCGTGGGCCGAGGTCTGGTCGGTCACGATGTCGATGGGGGCGCCCTCGGCCAGCATCTGCGGGAGCAGCTCGGCCGCGTTGCCGAGCAGGCCGATGGAGAGCGGCCTGCGGGCGTCGCGCGCCTCGACGGCCAGCTGCATCGCGTGCCGCAGGTTGTCGGCCTTCACGTCGAGGTAGCGGTGCTCGATACGGCGGTCGATGGCGCGCGGGTCGACGTCGATGCAGATCGCGACGCCGTTGTTCATGGTCACCGCGAGCGGCTGCGCGCCGCCCATGCCGCCGAGCCCGGCGGTCAGCGTGATGGTGCCGGCGAGGGTGCCGCCGAAGCGCTTCTCGGCGACGGCGGCGAAGGTCTCGTAGGTGCCCTGGAGGATGCCCTGGGTGCCGATGTAGATCCACGAACCGGCGGTCATCTGGCCGTACATGGTGAGGCCCAGCGCCTCCAGGCGGCGGAACTCCTCCCAGTTCGCCCAGTCGCCGACCAGGTTGGAGTTGGCGATCAGGACCCGCGGCGCCCATTCGTGGGTCTGCATGACGCCGACCGGGCGGCCGGACTGGACGAGCATCGTCTCGTCCTGCTTCAGGCCGCGCAGGGTGCGCACCATCGCGTCGAAGGAGTTCCAGTCGCGGGCCGCCTTGCCGGTGCCGCCGTAGACGACCAGCTTGTCGGGGTGCTCGGCGACCTCGGGGTCGAGGTTGTTCTGCAGCATGCGCAGCGCGGCTTCCTGCTGCCATCCCTGAGCACTCAGTTCGGTGCCGCGCGGCGCGCGTACCGGCCTCGGTCCCGTCATCGGTCGGCCTCCTCGTCTCCTGGCGATGCCGTCTGGCGGCGATGCCGTCATGGATTCATCCATTCACATCCTGTCCGGCTGAATAGCTCTAGTCAACAAGGCCCGGGTGGCGGCTCTCGGACCGGAGGTGGTGGGATGGCCGCCATGACGGAAGATCTGGCGGTACGGCGGGGGCACGCGCTGCGTGCGGCGGTGGAGCAGGGGCTGGTCGGCGAGGCGGAGCCGGTCGCCGGGCTGCTGGACGCCGCCGGGATCGCCCAGTCGGCCACCGCGCTGCACGCGGCCTTCGCCACTCCGGGCGTGGCGGTCACCCACACCTTCGCCGTCAAGGCCGCCGCGCTGGTCCCGGTCCTCGGGCTGCTCGGCGAGTGCGGCATCGGCGCGGAGGTCGCCAGCCCCGGCGAGCTCGCGCTCGCCCGCGCCGCGGGCATCCCGGCCGCCATGACGGTGCTCGACTCGCCCGCCAAGACCGTCGCGGAACTGCGCGAGGCGCTCGCGCTGGGCATCGCCGTCAACGCCGACAACCCGCAGGAACTGGCCAGGATCGACGAGCTGGTCGGCGTCCGCGGCGGCGCGGGCACCGTCTCCGCGACGGTGGGACTGCGGGTCAACCCGCAGGTCGGCGGCGGTTCCATCGACGCGATGAGCACCGCGACCGCCACCTCGAAGTTCGGCGTCGCGCTGCGCGACCCGGGCGCCGAGGAGTGGGTGCTGCGCGCGTACGCCGAGCGGCCCTGGCTCACCCGGCTGCACACCCACACCGGTTCGCAGGGCGTGCCGCTGGAGCTGATGGCGGCGGGCGTACGGGCCGCGTACGAGCTGGCCGAGCGGATCAACGCCGAGGCCGGACGGCAGCAGGTCGACGTGCTGGACATCGGCGGCGGGCTGCCGGTCGACTTCGGCTCCGACGAGACCTCGCCGTCCTTCGCCGACTACGCGCGGGTGCTGCGCGCCGAGGTGCCGGGCCTGTTCGACGGGCGCTACGGCATCGTCACCGAGTTCGGCCGCTCCCTGCTGGCCAAGAACGGCTCGGTGCTGGCCCGCGTCGAGTACGCCAAGTCCGCGGGCGGGCGGGCGATCGCGGTCACCCACGCGGGAGCGCAGATCGCCACCCGTACGGTCTTCGTGCCCGACGCCTGGCCGCTCCGGGTGCTCGCGCTCGACGCCAAGGGCCGCGAGAAGACCGGCGACCCGGTGGTCCAGGACGTGGCGGGCCCGTGCTGCTTCGCGGGCGACCTGGTCGCCCAGGCCCGCCCCCTGCCGCTCCTGGAACCCGGCGACCACGTGGCCCTACTGGACACCGGCGCCTACTACTTCTCCAACCACTTCGCCTACAACTCCCTCCCCCGCCCCGGCGTCTACGCCTACACCGTCGTCCCCGACGGCACGGTCACCTTCGCCCCGGTCCGCACCCCGCAGAGCGCCCAGGACCTGATCGCGGAGAGCGGCGGCGGCCTCCCCCCGCTGCGCCGGGCGTAAGCGCTCCGGAGCGCCTCAGCGGCGCGGGCCGCCGCCCGGGGAGGCGTCGCCCGCGGCGATGCCGGTGAGTTCGTAGGCGGACGGGTCGCCGTCGGGGCGTACCCACAGCAGGGCGTCCTGGGCGCGTTCGATACGGGCCAGGCGGCGGGACTTCACCCACAGGCCCGCGCCGGTGCCCGCGACCGCCATGCCCACCGCGCAGGGCAGCAGGGCCGAGGAACCGGCGGCGACGGCGAAGAGCAGCGCCAGCCACCACCTGCGGCGGCGCAGCCAGGCCCGGGAGGTGACCCGGCGGTCCTGGAGGTGGACGGACTTGGGCGCCCGGGCGGCCGCGGCGGCGCGCTCGCCGTACCGGGCACTCCCGGTCAGGCAGGCGACCACCGCGCAGACGAGGAAGAGCGCGGCGCCCGCCATGACGCCGATCCGCCGTCCGGTCGGACTGAAGGTGACGGCCGTCCCCGGGACGGCGGCGAGCAGCCCCAGCCACCACAGCCAGCACGCCGCCGCGCGCACCGTCACCGCCACCCGCGCCAATGTGTAGGCCCCGCGCACCACGTCGTGTCTCCTCCCCACCGCGCCCTTCGCACGGCATCACCCGGTAAGTGCTGGGGAGGGTACTCAGCGATTCTCAGATTTTCGTTAAGACGCCGTCAGTCGACGAACACGCCCCGCGCCGCCGCGTTGGTGTCGAACTCCTCCAGGCGGGCCTGGGCGTCCGGCAGGTCGTCGCACATGGACTCCAGCAGCACCCGGCCGAGCAGCATCGGGGCGCAGGCGGTGTCGAAGGCCAGGCCGGTGCCGACGGCGGCGGGCAGCAGCAGGTCGGTGTGCGCGGCGACCGGCGCGAAGGCGCTGTCGGCGACGGTGACCACGGTCAGCCCCGACTGCCGGGCGTAGGCCAGCGCGTCGACCACCTCGCGCGGGTGCCGCGGCAGCGCGAAGCAGAGCAGGGCGCTCGCTCCCGCCCGTACCGCCGCGTCGATCCGGTCGGCGAGCATCGTGCCGCCCTCGTCGAGCAGCCGCACGTCCGGGTGGACCTTGGCGGCGAAGTACGCGAAGCCGCGGGCCTGGGCGCCGGCCGCGCGCAGCCCGAGCACCGGCAGCGGGCGGGACGCGGCGAGCACGGCGCCCGCCCGGCTCACCGGACCGGTGTCCCCGAGCAGCGCCGAGAGGTGCCGCAGATTCTCGATCTCGGCGTGCACCGCCTGCTGGTACTCGTTGTACGCCGAGCCGTCCGGCGCACCGGACGGCGGCGCGACCTCGCGCAGATGGCGGCGGAGCGCCGGGTACCCGTCGAAGCCGAGCGCGACGGCGAACCGGGTGACGGACGGCTGGCTGACCCCCGCGAGTTCCGCCACCTCGACGCTGGACAGGAAGGGCGCCTCGGCGGCCTTGCGGACCAGGCAGTGCGCGATCCGCCGCTGGGTCGGGGTGAGCCGGTGCGCCTCGAAGAGCTTCAGCAGGCGTGCCGAGGCACCCCCGGCCGCGTCCTGCGCTCCCGCCTGCGCCGCGTCGCTGTCCATCGCCGTCCCAGCCCGCCCTTCCCTCGCCCACCGGCCACTATTCATCGCCACCTGACTCTGCATGACGATATGCAGTCCTCGCAAGACCGGGCGCCGCCCGGCGGGCCCTCACACCGGCGGCAGCAGCCGCTTCTGCGGCTTGCCCATCGCGTTGCGCGGCAGCTCGGCCAGGAAGCGGACGGTACGCGGCCGCTTGTGGACCGAGAGCCGGGCCGCGACGAAGTCCGTCAGTTCGGTGGCGGTCACCCCGTCGGCCACCACATAGGCGACGACCTCCTGCCCCAGGTCGGCGTGCGGGGCGCCCACCACGGCCGCCTCGCGTACCGCCGGATGGTCGAGGAGGGCGTTCTCCACCTCACCCGCGCCGATCCGGTAGCCGCCGGACTTGATCAGGTCGGTGGAGGCCCGGCCGACGATCCGGTGGGTGCCGTCCGGGTCGATCGCCGCGATGTCGCCGGTACGGAACCAGCCGTCGGCGGTGTACGCGGCGGCCGTCGCCTCCGGCCGCCCGAGGTAGCCGTCGAACAGCGTCGGTCCCTGGAGCTGCAGTTCGCCGATGCCGTCGGCGGACTCCGCGATCCGGGTGGTGATCCCCGGCAGCGGGGTGCCCACCGCGCCGGGCCGCCGCTCGCCCGCGGCCCGCGCGCTGACCGTGATCAGCGTCTCCGTCATGCCGTACCGCTCCACCGGGGCCTGCCCGGTCAGCGCCAGCAGGTCGCGGAAGACGGGTGCGGGCAGCGGGGCGCTGCCGGACACCAGCAGCCGCGCCCCGGCCAGCGCGCGGGCGGCGGCCTCGTCCCGCACCACCCGGTGCCAGACCGTCGGCACCCCGAAGTAGAGGCTGCCGCCGGCCGCCGCGTACGCCTGCGGGGTGGGCCGCCCGGTGTGCACCAGGCGGCTGCCGGTGCGCAGGGCGCCGAGCACGCCGAGCACCAGGCCGTGCACATGGAACAGCGGCAGGCCGTGCACCAGGGTGTCCTGCGCGGTCCACTCCCAGGCGGCGGCCAGCGCGTCCAGGTCGGCGGCGACGGCCGCCCGGGAGAGCAGTACGCCCTTCGGGGGGCCGGTGGTGCCCGAGGTGTACAGCACGAAGGCGGGTGCCCGC
The DNA here is from genome assembly GCF_040680795.1 of Streptomyces sp. NPDC051976. Lineage (NCBI taxonomy): Bacteria > Bacillati > Actinomycetota > Actinomycetes > Kitasatosporales > Streptomycetaceae > Streptomyces > Streptomyces sp. NPDC051976. The sequence continues at coordinate 50,840 of NZ_JBFAXL010000028.1, read as the reverse complement.
GGGTCCGGCTCGGGGCCGCTGAAGTCCGCCCGCTCGGCGAAGTCCACCGGCACGACCTGGGCCCCGGAGTCGCGCAGGATGTGGTCGCGCTCGGCCGGGCCCGCGTCGGGCGCCACCGGCACCACCGGCACCCCGGCCAGCAGCCCGCCGACCACGGCGGCCACCGTCTCCAGCGACGCGGTCGCCTCCACGGCGAAGGCCCCGGCCCCGGCCACCCGCCGGGCCACCGCCCCGGCCGCGCCCAGCAGCTCCTCGTACGCGCACGACCGACCGTCCACGGTCACCGCGTCCGCCCGGTCCCCTCCCCCGTCCAGCGCGGTCAGCAGCGGGACGGCAGACGGCTGCGGCATGGGGGAATCCTCCTCGCGACGGCTGTCCCCCTGAGGAAAACGGGGGCTATCCCCAGTGTCGCCCACCCCCCGCCCTCCGTACGGTGTCCGTATGGACGCCCGCGACCCGGAACTCAACAAGGAACTCTCCGCCACGCTGCAGGCCCGCAAGGACCTCGGGGCGGAGTACGAGTCGGAGCTGGTCGACTCGTTCATGGACAAGGTGGCAGAACGCGTCGACAGCCGTGTCGAGCAGCGTGTGCGCCGCGAACTGGCCCAGCAGCAGACCTCTTTCGCCCGCGCCGACCGCCGCCCCATCGGCCCGCCCCAGCCCAGCGCGCGTTTCGCCCGCTACGGCTTCGCGGGCTTCACGATGATCGCCGCGATCCCGCTGTCCGCCATCGGCGCCGTCAACGCGGGCACCGCGGGCCTCTTCATCACCTGGGCCGGCATCGTCGGCGTCAACATCGCCCAGGGCCTCACGGGCTTCCTGACCCCCAAGGACAAGTCCGACGACGACAGGGATGCCTTTTAGGCGTCTTCTCCCGGGCAACTCGCCCGGTTCCCTCCCCCCGGGTCGCGATCGAGCCAAAGGTCGCGCCGGTGTCGAAAAGGAGAGCGCGCGGAGTCCCCGAGGAACGAGGGGTCGAGCACGGTCGACTGTCGACACCGGGTCTAAGCGACCGGAGGCGAGAGCGCTCAAAAAAGGGGGGTACACGGGAACCGCCGCACCCCCGGCCCGGGGGGCCGGGGGGCGGGACGACGGCGGTTCCCGTGGTGGACGCGGGCCGGGCCGGGACCTGGCGGGGCGTCCGGGGTCGGGGTCACCAGGGGTCCGGGAGCCGCTCCGGAGGGTCCGTGGTGCCGACAACGCACAATCTGCCGGACGCGTGTTAAGCGCGTGCTGCGCGGACGTGACGTGGGTGTACCAGTTCCGCGAACCCCCGCCCGGGCCAAGTCCGGGCGGGGGCGGCGGACTTCAGGCGCCGCCGTGCCCGGCGAGGTAGGCCAGCAGGTCCTGGCGGCTGACGACACCGGTGGGCTTGCCCTCCACCAGCACGATCGCCGCGTCCGCGCTCTCCAGGACGTTCATCAGGTCGGCGACCGGCTCACCGGAGCCGACCTGCGGCAGCGGCGGGCACAGGTGCTTGTCCAGCGGGTCGTCGAGGTTGGCCCGCTTGGTGAACAGCGCGTGCAGCAGATCGCGCTCCACGACCGAGCCGATCACCTCGGCGGCCATCACGTCGGGGTGCCCGGCACCCGGCTTGACGACGGGCATCTGCGAGACGCCGTACTCGCGCAGCACCTCGATCGCCTGGCCGACCGTCTCGTCCGGGTGCATGTGGACGAGCTGCGGGATGCCGCCGTCCTTGTGGCCGAGCACGTCGGCGACCCGGGCGCCGCCGCTCTCGTCGAGGAAGCCGTGCGAGCTCATCCACTCGTCGCTGAAGATCTTCGACAGATAGCCGCGCCCGCTGTCCGGCAGCAGCACCACCACGACGTCGTCGGGGCCGAGCCGCCTGGCGACCTCCAGCGCGGCGACGACCGCCATCCCGCAGGAGCCGCCGACCAGCAGGCCCTCCTCCTTGGCGAGGCGGCGCGTCATCTGGAAGGAGTCCTTGTCCGAGACGGCGACGATCTCGTCGGCCACGTCACGGTCGTACGCCTCCGGCCAGAAGTCCTCGCCGACGCCCTCGACCAGGTACGGCCGGCCGGAGCCGCCGCTGTAGACCGAGCCCTCGGGGTCGGCGCCCACGACCTGCACCCGGCCGCCGCTGGCGTCCTTGAGGTACCGGCCGGTGCCGGAGATGGTGCCGCCGGTGCCGACGCCCGCCACGAAGTGCGTGATGTGGCCCTCGGTCTGCTCCCACAGCTCGGGGCCGGTGGAGTGGTAGTGCGACAGCGGGTTGTTCGGGTTGCTGTACTGGTCGGGCTTCCACGCGTTCGGCGTCTCGCGCACCAGCCGGTCCGACACGTTGTAGTACGAGTCGGGGTGCTCGGGGTCGACGGCGGTCGGGCAGACCACGACCTCGGCGCCGTACGCCCGCATCACGTTGATCTTGTCCGTGGACACCTTGTCCGGGCAGACGAAGACGCAGTGGTAGCCCTTCTGCTGGGCGACGATGGCCAGGCCCACACCCGTGTTGCCCGAGGTGGGCTCCACGATGGTGCCGCCCGGCTTGAGGTCGCCGCTGCGTTCCGCGGCCTCGATCATGCGCAGCGCGATGCGGTCCTTCACCGAACCGCCGGGGTTGAAGTATTCGACCTTGGCCAGGACGGTCGCCTGAATGCCCTCGGTCACGCTGTTGAGTCTCACCAGCGGGGTGTTGCCGACGAGGCTGATCATCGAGTCGTGAAACTGCACCGTGTGTCTCCGGGTTCTCCGTGATGGTGGGGTCAGCCTAGAGGCACTCCCGGGGAGCCGGGGGAAACGTGGACGTTGCGGACAGCGTTGACGTTGGTGAGGCGGCCCGAACGGGCAACAGCTTCTTGTACCGAGTGGTAGGTGGAGGTGAGCGGTGTCGATGTCGAGGGCGAGGGTGGCGCGGCGGATCGCGACAGCGGCGGCGTTCGGCGGCGGGGGGATCAGCCTGCTGGGCGGCGCCGCCATCGGCGTGCTGCTGACGGAGGCGCGGCTGGCGAAGCGGATGGTCGGCGGCGGGAGCGCCGGGACCCCACCGCGGGCGGACGGCCGCTACGGCTCCGCGTTCGCGCACCGGACCGGCGAGGAACCGCTGCGGCTGGGCTTCCTGGGCGATTCCACGGCCGCGGGCCAGGGGGTGCGCCGGGCCAGGGAGACCCCGGGCGCGCTGCTCGCCTCGGGGCTCGCCGCGGTCGCCGAGCGCCCGGTGCAGCTGGTGAACGTGGCGAACCCCGGCGCCAAGTCCGACGACCTGGAGCGCCAGGTGACGCTGATACTCGCGCCGGAGACACCCGCGCCCGACGTGGTGGTGATCATGATCGGCGCCAACGACGTGACGCACCGGATGCCGCTGGCGACCTCGGTGCGGCTGCTGTCCGACGCCGTGGGCCGGCTGCGCGGGGCGGGCGCCGCGGTGGTCGTCGGCACCTGCCCCGACCTGGGCTCCGTCGAGCCGGTCTACCAGCCGCTGCGCTATCTGGCCCGCCGGGTGAGCCGCCAGCTCGCCGCCGCGCAGACCATCGCGGTGGTGGGCCTGGGCGCCCGTACGGTCTCGCTGGGCGATCTGCTGGGGCCGGAGTTCGAGGCCAGGCCGCGCGAGCTGTTCGGCCCCGACAACTTCCACCCGTCGGCCGAGGGGTACGCGACGGCCGCCATGGCCGTACTGCCGACGCTGTGCGCCGCGCTGGGGCTGTGGCCGGAGGCGGACGAGCGGCCGGACGCGCGGCGCGGCGAGGGCTTCCTGCCGGTCGCCCAGGCGGCCGCCGAGGCGGCGGCGGAGGGCGGCACCGAGGTCACCTCCGCGCAGGACACGGTCTCCGGGCCGCGCGGCCGCTGGGCGCTCATCAAGCGCCGCAGGCGGCACCGGCTGCCCGCGTGGGTCCCGCACGGCCACGGCGAGGGGTCTTCCGGCGAGGGCTCCCCGGGCGACGGCCGGACGGACGGCCGCGGCGGCGAGGCGGCCCGCGCCACCGGCCGCGCGGCGGGTACCGGCGGCGGCCGCGGCGGGGGGGTAGGACGGGGCGGCGCGGGGTAGGACGAGGTAAGCAAGCGCTCAGAAAGAGGCCCGCATCACAGTCGATGTCTGATGACTCGCTGCGATACGTACAGGTAACTTCCCTGAGAGTCCTGAGAATCCCGCAGCCTCGACGAGGAGTGTCGCGATGCCCGAAGCCGTCATCGTCTCTGCCGCCCGTTCGCCCATCGGACGCGCCTTCAAGGGGTCGCTGAAGGACCTGCGTCCGGACGACCTGGCAGCCACCATCATCCAGACCGCCCTGGCCAAGGTCCCGCAGCTCGACCCGCGCGACATCGACGACCTGATGCTGGGCTGCGGCCTGCCGGGCGGCGAGCAGGGCCACAACCTGGGCCGGATCGTGGCCGTGCAGATGGGCATGGACCACCTGCCGGGCTGCACGGTCACCCGCTACTGCTCCTCGTCGCTGCAGACCACGCGGATGGCGCTGCACGCCATCAAGGCGGGCGAGGGCGACGTCTTCCTGTCGGCGGGCGTCGAGATGGTCTCCCGCTTCACCAAGGGCAACTCCGACTCGCTGCCGGACACGCGCAACCCGCTGTTCGCCGAGGCCGAGGCCCGTACCCAGACGCGCGCCGAGCAGGGCGGCGGAGAATGGCACGACCCGCGCGAGGACGGGCTGGTGCCGGACGCGTACATCGCGATGGGCCAGACGGCGGAGAACCTGGCGGCGCTCAAGGGCATCACCCGCCAGGACCAGGACGAGTTCGGCGTGCGGTCGCAGAACCTGGCCGAGGAAGCGCTCAAGAACGGCTTCTGGGAGCGCGAGATCACCCCCGTGACGCTGCCGGACGGCACCGTGGTCGCCAAGGACGACGGGCCGCGCGCGGGCGTCACCCTGGAGGGCGTGCAGGGCCTCAAGCCGGTCTTCCGCCCCGACGGCACGGTCACCGCGGGCAACTGCTGCCCGCTCAACGACGGCGCCGCCGCGCTGGTCATCATGTCCGACACCAAGGCCCGCGAGCTGGGCATCACCCCGCTGGCCCGGGTGGTCTCCACCGGCGTGTCCGGCCTGTCGCCGGAGATCATGGGCTACGGCCCGGTCGAGGCATCCCAGCAGGCGCTCTCCCGCGCGGGGCTGTCCATCGGCGACATCGACCTGGTCGAGATCAACGAGGCGTTCGCCGCCCAGGTCATCCCCTCCTACCGCGACCTGGGCATCGACCTCGACCGCCTGAACGTCAACGGCGGCGCCATCGCGGTCGGCCACCCCTTCGGCATGACCGGCGCCCGCATCACCGGCACCCTGATCAACAGCCTCCAGTTCCACGACAAGCAGTTCGGCCTGGAGACGATGTGCGTGGGCGGCGGCCAGGGCATGGCGATGGTCATCGAGCGGCTCTCATAACACACTGCGCCCGGATGACTCCGTAACGCAGCGTTATGAGGTACGTCACAAGGAAATCGCCCCCAAGATGTGATTTTTCTTGGGGGCGATGTGTTTTCGCAGGTCAGATGACGTCTACCCGAATAGCCCAGGTCCTCAGACCCGGATAATTCGTGACGTTCCGCGCTGCACAGGCCAGGGGTTTACCTGCAAAGTGATGAGTGGGGGAAGTTTCGTCCACCGTCCAGGTGGGCACCGCTCGGGTCGTATCAGTCGGGAGAACGTCAGTGAGTGCCAACTTCACCGTCCTGCTGGTCGCCGCGGGGATCGCGGTGGCCGCGGGTTCCGTCGCCCTGCTCTCCGCCCGCGGCATGCGCCGCGAGCTGTCCGCCCTGCGCCAGGACCTCGCAGGTCTGTGCCTGCCCGGTCCGCGCGCGTCCGCCGCCGACATCAGGTCCGCGGTGGCCGACGCGCTCGCCGACGAGCGGGAGCGGGAGCTGGCCGAGGCGCGCGCCTTCTGGGCCGAGCAGGAGGCCCGTGAGACCGCCGGAGAGGGCAGCGGCTTCCGCGGCGGCCTCTTCGGCACCGGCGCCCCCTCCACGAGCGACCTGGGCGGCCTGGCGGGCCTGTCCGACTACGAGGTCCCGCCGGTGCTGCCCTACCTGCCCCGGCAGTCCGACTTCGCGGGCCTGGAGGCGGGCGTCGAGACCGGCGAGCCCGAGGCACCCGAGGTGACCCTTCCGGCGCCGGGCGCCATCCCGCACCCCGCGGGCCCCGACTTCGCCCCGTCCCCGGTCGTCGCCTCCCAGGACCAGACCGCCGAGCGGCTCGCCGACCTCGCCGACGGGCAGATCCCGCTCTCCGACGTCCGCCCCGGCCCGCTGGGCACGCTGGACGTGTACGTCTTCGCCGACGGCACCACGCTCTGTATGACCCCGGGCCACCGCGAGACCGCGGTGCAGCTGTCCGAGGCGCTGGACCGCGGCGAGGTGCCCGTCCTGCGCGGCGGCTCCGCGATAGCGGGCGCCTATGCCCTGACCTTCGCCTACGGCGACGAGAGCGTCTACGTCCTGGCCGACCGGGTCGTCGCCTCGCTCTGACTGACCCCGCCGCGGCGCGGACGCCCTGAGCGCGTCGCCCGATCAGCCGATCGCGTCCGCCGCCGCCGTCACCCGCAGCAGCGCCTCGGCGAGCACCTGCGCGGTTTTTTCCGGATCGGCCTCCAGGGCCGCCGCCAAGTCGTTTCCGGCCACTTCCAGTTGGTCACCGACGGTGAAGACGCCGTCGTCCGGCATCTCGTACGGCTGCCGTCCGGGGAACTCAAGCTCCTGCGCCCGCAGGGCCAACCACCGTGCCAGCGCCAGCCCTTCGGCGGCGGCGCCCGCCTGGAGCCGGCGCTGCGGGAGGGCCCGCAGGCGTCCCGCGAGGCGTTCGACGGAGGGTCGCAGCGGGCTGGCCGAGGGGCTGGGATCGGGCATGACGGTGACCCTACCGGGGCGCGCCGTCCCGGCTCGCACCGATATCCGTACGTTCGTGATGGTTGCCAACACCCGACGGCTCGGGCACGGTGGGGTGACCGGACCACATACCGGAGGCGCCGATGTACCAAACGCACTTCTCCGAGGAAACCCACCGGAATCTGATCGACCGCATCCCCCATTGCACCGGCCGTGAGGTCAGCGACTGGCTGCGTGCCCTCGCGGACGGACCCTCGTTCCTCCGCTTCGACGAAAAGGTGAGCTGGCTCCGCAGCGAGCACGCCCTGTCCTACGGGCACGCCAAGGCCCTCGTCCACGAGTACGACCTGCGGCGGGCCGCACGGAACCTGTTGTAGCCCCGCCCCTTCACCACCCTCACCACCCACACACGCCGACGGGCCGCCGGGAAGCGGTGTGCGCTTCCGGGCGGCCCGTTCAACTGCCGGGTGCCGTACGGCGGTCGGGTCAGTCGCGCAGGATCGAGATCAGGCGCAGCATCTCCAGGTAGATCCACACCAGGGAGAGCGTCAGGCCGAACGCGGCCAGCCACGACTCCTGCTGCGGGGCGCCGAAGCGGATGCCGTCCTCGATCTGCTTGAAGTCCAGCGAGAGGAAGAAGGCGCCGAGGCCGATACCGATGAGGCAGAAGACGATGCCGAGCGGGCCGGTGCTCAGGCCCAGGCCGTCGCTGCTGCCGAAGGCGTAGAACAGCAGGTTGACCACCATGGCCACCAGGAAGCCGATGGCGATGGCCATCCCGATCCGCTGGTAGCGCGCGGTGACCCGGATCAGCCGGGTGCGGTACGCGATGAGCATGCCCGCGAAGACGGCCATGGTGCCGAGCACGGCCTGGACGGGCGCGCCCTGCCACTGGTCGTTGTACGCCTTGCTGAGCACGCCGAGGAAGACGCCCTCGAAGATCCCGTAACCGAGGATCAGCGCGGGCACCGGGGTGCGCTTGAAGGACTGGATCATCGCCAGGACGAAGGCCACCAGCGCGGCGCCGACGGCGAGGCCGAGGTGGTCGGGCAGCGCGAACCAGCCGAGCACCGCGCCGACGACCACGGTGCCGAGCGTCATCGCGGTCCGCATGACGACGTCGTCCATCGTCATCCGGCCGGTCTGCGCGGGCCCGGCGGCCGGCCCCGCGTACATCTGCTCCATCTGCTCGGGCGTGAGGGGCTGCTGGCCCGCGTACGGGTTCCCGCCCTGCGGTTGGGCGTAGGGGTTCCCGGCCTGTTGCGCGTAGGGGTTGCCACCCTGCTGGGCGCCCTGGGCGTTCTGCGCACCGAATCCGGCATACGAGTCCCCGCGGGTGAATCCCCGCCGGGAGAAGACCGGGTTGCTGCTCCTCATTTCACTCCTCCATGGCCGCGTTGCTGCGACTTCGCATCCAGAGTAATGGCTTGGCAAAAAAGCCGTGCTACGCCTGGAGGAGGATCTTCCCCCGAGACGACCCCTCAGTCACGTGTCCTTCTTCGCGTACTGCGTGACGTAACCCTCTTGTCATCCGCGTCATTCCGCTTCCGCTCCCCCGGCGGGCGTGCCGCGGTCGTTCACCCGCGCGAGCAGGTCACGGGCGAGGCCGGTGTAAGTGTCGTCGAGCCAGGGGCAGAGCAGCACCAGACGGCAGAGCGAGCCGAGGATGGTGACCTCGCGGGTCCGGTACGCCGTGGCCGCGTCCAGCATCCGCTCGGTCACCCGCAGCCCGACGTCGGCGCGTACCGCCGGGTCCACCCAGGCGGTGGCCACCATGGCGAGGGCGGCCGTCTCGGTGACCCAGTCCTCCGGCCCGAACAGCAGGTCGAGCAGCACGGCGCGCCGCTCGGAGTCCTCCCACGGCTGGTCGGCGCGGTGGTGCGCGATGCCGAGGCAGGCGAAGGTCTGCACGGCCCGTACCCACAACTCCGGCCGGTGGTCGCGCAGGAAGGCGCCGTGCCGGTCGTCGGCGGGCAGCGGCGGGTGGACCAGCACACCGAGCAGGTCGCCGAGCGCGAGCCCCGACAGCCGGACGGCGTGGTCGTACGCGGCGGGCAGATGAGGCCAGCTCACCGAGGCGGTGTCCTGGACGAGTTGGGCGGCCTCCGGAGAGGGCGGCGGGACGGCGGGCAGCGCGGTGCGGTCCTCGTACCGCCACACCTGGACACGGCCGGGGCGCGCGGGCAGCCGCGGGTCGGGGTCGCCGACGCTCGCCTGCGTGACCTCGCCCTTGGGGAAGGCCAGCAGGAACGCCAGGGTGGCGCTGGGGGGTTCGATCATCGAGGCGGACAGTGCGACCTCGTGGTCGCGGGAGGACTCCGCCGCGGGGCTCTCCAGGATCTGGTGCAGCACGTTGACGGTCGCCTCGGTGGCGCCGTCGACCGCGCCGAGCCAGGGCTGCCACTCGCTGTGCCGGGCCAGCACGGTGGCCGCGTAGGGGTGGTCGGGGTGGGCCCGCAGATGGTCGACGAGCGCCAGCAGGTGCGCGGGGTCGCCGTCGGCGGCGTAGCGGACGCCGTGCACGGCGGGGGCCGCCTGCGGGTGGCCTGGGTCGGCCGCCACCGCGCGTTCGGCCCACACCAGGCCGCGCTCCGGGCGGCCGGTGGTGGCGTACAGCTCGGCGATGTCGACGGTCAGGGACAGGTCGGAGGCGTCCCTGGCGATCTCCTCCTCCCACACGCCCAGCGCGTCGTCGGGGCGGCCCGCGGCGCGCAGCGCGTACCCGAGCATCACGCTGGGCACATGGCCCGGCTGGACCCGGCGGGCCTGCTCGGCCCAGGCGATGGCCCGGTCGGTGTCGCCGAAGCGGCGGGCGAGTCCGGAGCCGATGGCGGCCAGCTGCGCCTCGCCGGGGTGGCGTTCGACGACGGCGCGGGTCAGGTCGTAGAAGGGGCGCAGCGCCTCGCGGGCCGCTTCCGGCACCGGGTCGGGCAGCGCGCCGCCGACCGCGCGGGCCAGCGCCTGGGTCATGACGTGCGGCGGCAGCAGGGCGGGCAGCGCGTCCTGGGTCAACCAGGCGACATGCGACCAGGGGCGGTCGTACTCGGCGCGGACCGCGGCGGCGATCAGGCCGACGGCCTCGGCCCACTCGCCGCGGGCGGCCTGGAGGTGCGCGCGGCAGACGACGGCGCCGATGAAGGGGCGGTCGAGCGGGAACAGGTCGAGCGCGGCGTGCGGACCGCCGGCGCGGGCGGCGAGTTCGGCCAGCGCCTCATGGGTCTCCGGCAGCCGCGGGTCGATGGCGATGGCGTTGCCCAGGTGGCTCGCCGCGTGCGGCAGGTCGCCGCCGTCCATGATCAGCCGGGCCAGCGCGGTCTCCCCCTCGGCGGCCAGCCGTTCGTCACCGCCGCCGCCCGCGCACAGCTCGGCGTCCCCCGCGTGCAGTTCGTCCATCTCTCGCGTTCCCCCGCCCCTTAGTCGCGGCACCGGCCACCGCGGGGCCGGACTCGGACAACGAGGCGACCGTAGTCCTCGCGCGGCTGTGCGAAGGCAACGGGGGTGTCACGGCTGTGACCCGAACCGCAGCCGTGTGCGGTGGACGGTCGCGGCCGGGCGCGGTATCACTGAGGAGTGCAGACGAACACGCGTTCGAACATCAGGGAGCCGGCCATGCCACGCCCCGATCACACCCGCGCCCTGCACGCCGCCCTCGTCATCGCGGCCAGGGGACTGCCCGTACTGCCGCTGTCCCGCACCAAGCTGCCCGCCATCCGCTCCCCGCACCGCGACGAGCCGCGGGCCAGCGCCTGCCGCGGCGAGTGCGGGCGCCCCGGGCACGGGGTGTACGACGCGAGCACCGACCCGCCCCGGATCCGCGCGCTGTTCGCCGCGGCGCCCTGGGCGACCGGCTACGGCATCGCCTGCGGCCGGGCCCCGCACCACCTGATCGGCCTCGACCTCGACGTGAAGCACGACGCGGACGGGGTGGCGGCGCTGCGCGCCCTGTGCGGCGCCCACGGCTTCGCGATCCCCGACACCATCACGGTGCTCACCCCCAGCGGCGGCCGCCATCTGTGGCTGACCGCCTCGGGCCCGGTCCCCAACTCGGCGGGCCGGCTCGCACCCGGCATCGACGTCCGCGGCGAGGGCGGTTACGTGGTCGGCCCCGGTTCGCGTACGGTCGCGGGCCGCTATCTGCTGGCGCCGGGCACCGCCGCGCACCCGCTCGCCCCGGCGCCGCCCGCGCTGCTGGGGCTGACCGCGCCGCCACCGCCGCCGCCGAGGCCGGGCCCGGCACCGCGCCACCCGGCGGAGAAGCGCGCGGCCGCACTCGTGCGGTTCGTGCTGGACTCGCGGGAAGGGGAGCGCAACGGGCGGCTGTTCTGGGCCGCTTGCCGGGCGTACGACGCCGGTATCGGCGAGGCGCTGGCACCCGCGCTGGTGACGGCCGCGGTGCACACCGGGCTGAGCGAGAGGGAGGCCGCGGCCACGGTGGCGTCGGCGGATCGCAGAACGGGTGAAAGTGCCCGGAGCCGGACTTGAACCGGCACGCCCACCTGGGGCAGCGAGGTTTAAGCTCGCCGTGTCTGCGTTCCACCATCCGGGCCTTCGGGGCGCGGGAAAAGCGTATCCGTGTTGGGGGTTCTGAACATGGCGCACAACTGGCCATGTTGTCTTATTTTAGGGGTTACTGACTGATCGTCAGTACGGTTTCCAGGGTTTATCGGCAGCACAGCGGCTTTCACAGCAGTAACAGCCACCACGCACAAGTGACGTGAAATCGCTCTCCGCAACCGTCCCGACACGCCGTCCGTCATCCTCAGGTAGGAGAGGCCGACGGCTGAAACCGTCCGGAGGATGGCCCGAAGACCGCACCCATCGGGTGATGCACAAGCCAATGGCGGCGCGGAAGATGGGGAGATGACCTCTCCAGCCACCGCACCCCGAGCCGTGACCGCGGCAGCCCGCGCCACCGACCTGTCGAAGGTCTACGGCGAGGGTGAGACCCGCGTGGTGGCGCTGGACGGCGTCACCGTGGAGTTCCAGCGCGCGGAGTACACCGCGATCATGGGTCCCTCCGGATCGGGCAAGTCCACCCTCATGCACTGCATGGCGGGGCTGGACACCGTCTCCGCGGGATCCGCCCGAATCGGTGACACCGAACTGAACTCCCTGAAGGACAAACAGCTCACCCAGTTGCGCCGGGACAAGATCGGCTTCGTCTTCCAGTCCTTCAACCTGATACCGACGCTCAGCGCCGCCGAGAACATCACGCTTCCGATGAACATCGCGGGCCGCAAGGTCGACCGCCGGTGGCTGGACACCGTGATCGAGACCGTCGGCATGGCCGACCGCCTCAAACACCGCCCGGCGCAGCTCTCCGGCGGCCAGCAGCAGCGCGTCGCGGTGGCCCGCGCCCTCGCCGGTCAGCCCGAGATCATCTTCGCCGACGAGCCCACCGGAAACCTCGACTCCCGGGCGGGCGCGGAGATCCTCGGCTTCCTCCGGAATTCCGTTCGTGAACTCGGCCAGACCATCGTCATGGTGACCCACGACCCCGTCGCCGCCTCCTACGCCGACCGCGTCGTCTTCCTCGCCGACGGCCGCATCGTCGACGACCTCCCCGCCCCCACGGCCGACTCCGTCCTCGAACGCATGCTGGCGATCACGGCGGCCAGTACGCCGAAGGACGCGTCCTAGGGCGTATCTACGACAGCCACTCCGAGCGCGTCGCGGGCATCTCGGAGGTGCCGTCCGGGGCGGTACGGACGGCGAGGACCTGGTTGACGGCGATCTTGTTGGTCTCGAAGGCCAGCGCGGAGGCGGCCATGTAGAGGCGCCAGACGCGGACGCGGCCGTCGGTGGTCGCGTGGGCGGCCTCGCCCCAGGAGGACTCCAGGTTGCGGACCCAGGCGCGGAGCGTGCGGCCGTAGTGCTCGCGCAGCGCCTCGACGTCGCGGACCTCGAAGCCGGCCTCCTCCAGCCAGCCGACCGTGGCGCCGACGGGGGCGAGTTCGCCGTCGGGGAAGACGTACCGGTCGATGAAGCCGTCGACCCGGTACGCCTCCTCGTCCCGCAGCGGGCGGCGGGCGATCTGGTGGTTGAGCAGCCGGCCGCCGGGGCGCAGCAGGGCGTGCAGGGTGCGGGCGTACGCGCGGTAGCGGTCGCTGCCGACGTGCTCGGCCATGCCGATGGAGGAGATCGCGTCGTACGGGCCGTCGGCCACGTCGCGGTAGTCCTGGACGCGGACCTCGATCCGGTCGGTCAGCCCGGCGTCGGCGATCCGCTTGCGGGCGAAGGCGGCCTGCTCGGCGGAGAGGGTGACGCCGGTGGCGTGGACGCCGTAGTGCTCGGCGGCGTGCATCACCATCGAGCCCCAACCGCAGCCGACGTCGAGCAGCCGCTGCCCGGGCCGCAGGCCCAACTTGCGGCAGACGAGGTCGAGTTTGGCGAACTGCGCCTGTTCCAGGGTGGTCCCGGGCGTCTCCCACAGGGCGCACGAGTAGACCATCGAGGGGCCGAGGATCAGCGCGTAGAAGTCGTTGCCCACGTCGTAGTGGTGGGCGATCGCCTCCTTGTCGCGGCGCTTGGTGTGCGCGATGCCGCTGCGGCGGCGGACCTCCTCGGGCGGCGGCGAGGGGGGCAGTCCGCGTCCGGCGAGGGCCAGGGCCTGCCGGGCGAGGCGGTAGTTCGCCGGGTCGCGCACGGTCGACGCGGTGCGGCGCAAGGACGCGATCAAGCCGTTTCCGGCGTCGGGCTCCCCGCGGTCCCACACCAGTCCGGCGAGCAGTGCGAGCGCCTGGTAGAAGTCGCCCTCGATGTCGAGATCACCGGAGACATAGGCGCGGGCCAGCCCGAGTTCGCCGGGCTTCCACAGCACGCGGCGCAGGGCGCGGCGGCGCCGCAGGACGAGTGCGGGAGCGCCGGGCGGCCCGGCCTCGCTGCCGTCCCAGGCGCGTACACGCAGCGGGAACGGCGACGAGAGGGCGTGTTCGGCGAGTTCGGAGAGACGGTGAGCCGCGTCAGCCATGCTTCCGAGCGTACGACTGAAAATCGCCCCCGCCGTGTAGCCGTACGCCGCGGCTGTCCGCACTTACGCCGGAAGGGCGCCCGCACCACGGATGGCGGGCGCCCTTCAGGCGTGTGACTTGCGGGTGTCGCGCTCAGGCGCGGGGCTCAGGAGGCCTTGGCGGTCTCGCCGAGCTTCTCGCCGCTGCGCGGGGCGGAGACGGCGGTCGCCGCGGCCGGGGCCGGGCGGGCTGCCTCGTAGAACTCCTCGCGGGGGTTCTCGATCGCGCCGAGCGAGACGACCTCGCGCTTGAGGAACATGCCGAGCGTCCAGTCGGCGAAGACCCGGATCTTGCGGTTCCAGGTCGGCACGGCCATGCCGTGGTAGCCACGGTGCATGTACCAGGCGAGGCGGCCCTTGACCTTGATCTTGGCCTTGCCGAAGACGATCATCGCGACGCCCTTGTGCAGGCCGAGACCGGCGACGGCGCCCTTGTTGGCGTGCTTGTAGTCGTGCTGCGGGAAGCCGCGCAGACCGGACACCACGTTGTCGCCGAGGACCTTGGCCTGGCGCAGCGCGTGCTGGGCGTTCGGCGGGCACCAGGCGCCCTCGCCGGCGGCGAGGTCGGGGATCTGGGCGTTGTCGCCCGCGGCCCAGATGTAGTCCGTGCCGCGCACCTGGAGGGTGGGGGCGGTGTCCACGTGGCCGCGCGGGCCGAGCGGCAGGCCGAACTTGGCCAGCGCCGGGTTCGGCTTCACGCCGGCCGTCCACACGATGGTGGAGGCGTCGACCTCGAGGCCGTTGGCGAGCACCACGTGCTTGTCGACGCAGGACTTCATCGAGGTGCTGAGGTAGACCTCGATACCCCGCTCGCGCAGGTGCTCAAGGCCCCACTGGCCGAGCTGCGGGCCGACCTCGGGGAGGATCTTGTCCGCGGCGTCGACCAGGATGAAGCGCATGTCCTCGCGCTTCACGTTGGGGTAGTACTTGGCGGCGTCGCGGGCCATGTCCTCGACCTCGCCGATGGTCTCCGCACCCGCGAAGCCACCGCCGACGAAGACGAAGGTGAGCGCCTTGCGGCGGACGTCCTCGTCGGTCGTGGAGTCGGCCTTGTCGAGCTGCTCCAGCACGTGGTTGCGCAGCCCTATCGCCTCCTCGACGCCCTTCATACCGATGCCGTTCTCGGCCAGGCCGGGGATCGGGAAGGTGCGGGAGACCGCGCCGAGCGCGATGATCAGGTAGTCGAAGGGCAGCTCGTAGGATTCCCCGACGAGCGGCTCGACCAGTGCGACCTTGCGGTCCTGGTCGATGTTCATGACCCGTCCGGTGAGCACCTCGGCCCCGGGCAGCACGCGTCGCAGCGGGACGACGACATGCCGCGGGGAGATGCTGCCTGCGGCGGTTTCGGGGAGGAAGGGCTGGTACGTCATGTACGAGCGCGGGTCGACGACTGTGACGGTCGCCTCGCCGTACCGCATCTTCTTCATGATGCGACGCGCCGCGTACAGGCCGACGTAACCGCCGCCTACTACGAGGATCCGTGGACGCTCCGTGGTGCTCATGCTTCGAGTATCCAGCACCCATCCGGGGGGTGCTCGTGAGCCCCTTCACAAGGTACTGGACACCCTGTGCTACCCTGCCCGGTTTCGCGACCAGGGCGAAGACCCCTCGCACACTCCACCGCCGCAAGCGGAACGACCCCTACCCCGCTGAGCAGCCTCGATCGATTACCGTGCAGCCGCACTTGAGGTGCGCGCAACACGCCGGAAATGTAGGACGACCGAGGATTCATGGGGGTGGAGCGGCCCGAAGCCTTGGAAAAACGGGCCTCGGGCCGGGAACTTCATGTGAAGAGTTTCACAAAGGTTGTTCAGCGGCCTGCCAGCCGATGCCGTCGAGGATGTCGTGCTCACTCACCACGACCTCCTTGGCACCGGTCCGCTCCATGATCCGCAGCAGCACCAGAGCGCCCGCGCCGATCACGTCGACCCGGCCCTCGTGCAGCACGGGGATGGCCGCGCGCTCCGCGTGCGTGGCGGCGAGCAGCCGGCCCGTGACGTCCCGGACCTGCTGCAACGAGATACGGGAGTGGTGGATGACCGCCGGGTCGTAGGCGTCCAGGCCCAGCGCGATGGCGGCCACGGTGGTGACGGACCCGGCGAGGCCCACCAGGGTGCGGGCCCGCTCCAACGGGACCGTGGCGGCCGCCAGGTCGAGCGCGGCGTCGATGTCCGCGGTGATCGCCGCGATCCGTTCGGGCGTCGGCGGGTCCACCATGCCGCCGTCCAGGACGAGGTGACGCTCCGTCATCCTGACGCAGCCCATGTCGACCGAGCGGGCGGCGGTCACCGTGTCGTCGCCGAGCACGAACTCCGTCGAGCCGCCGCCGATGTCCACCACCAGATACGGCTTCTCCAGCCCCTCGGCGCCGGTCAGCTCGCGGGTGGCCCCGGTGAAGGAGAACTCGGCCTCCTGGTCGCCGCTGATCACCTCGGGCGCCACGCCCAGGATCTCCACCACCCCGCGGACGAACTCGTCCCGGTTCTCCGCGTCGCGCGACGCCGAGGTCGCCACGAACTTCGTCCGCTCCGGCGTCACCCCGTGCGCCCTGATCACCTCGGCGTACTCCCGGCACGCCGCGAAGGTCCGCTCCAGCGCCTGCGGCGCCAGCCGCCCGGTCCTGTCCACGTCCTGCCCGAGCCGGACGATCCGCATCCGCCGGTCGAGATCGGTGAGCGCCCCGGTGCCGGGGTCGACATCGGCGACCAGCAGACGGATCGAGTTCGTCCCGCAGTCCACGGCCGCGACCCGCGTGGTCATACGCCCTCCCCCGTACCCTCGGAGGACTCCGCTGCCAGGGGCACGCAGGGGCCCTTGGCCCACCACTCGGGGAGCATCGCGATCGCCTCGTCGCCCAGCGGGTTCACGCCCGGGCCCGCGGCCAGGGAGTGGCCCACCAGGACGTGCAGGCACTTGACGCGGTCGGGCATGCCGCCCGCGCTCGGGAAGCCCTCCAGCACCTCGATGGCGTCGCGCCGCTCGATGTAGTCCTCGTGGGCGGCGCGGTACGCGGCGGCCAGTTCCTCGTCCTCGGCCAGCCGGGCCGTCATCGTCTTCATGACGCCCTCGGCCTCCAGCGTGCCGATCGCCGACGCGGCCCGCGGGCAGGTCAGGTAGTACAGCGTCGGGAACGGCGTGCCGTCCTCCAGCCGCGGCTGGGTCTCGACCACGTCGGGGTTGCCGCACGGGCAGCGGTGCGCGATGGCCCGCAGGCCGCGCGGCGGGCGGCCGAGCTGGGCGCGGAACGCGGTGATGTCCGCGTCGGTGGGCGGGGTGTGCGGGGTGGGCTCGGGGTGTTTGGTCATGGGCCGTTCTACGTAGAGGGCGGGTCCGTGCGGGGCGCCGGGCGGCGGCCGCTCAGCGTCGTGCCGCCGCGTCGGCGTGCCCGCCGGCGTCGGTCTGGTCGACGCTGTCCCACAGGTTGTCGTACCAGGGGCGGTGCGCGGCGGCGTCGTTCGTCGTCCGGTGCTCGGCGGCGGCGTCACCGGTGGGGGTCGGGTCGGCGACGCTGTAGCCGGTCTCCCCGGGCAGCACGAAGTGCAGATGCTCGCGGGCCTGGGCCCGTACGTACTGCGGGTCCTGCCAGCGCGCCTTCTGCTCGCGCAGCTGCTCCACCCTGGCCTTCGCCTGCTGCGCCGCGCGGCGCTGGTCGGCGATGTCGGAGCGCTGGGCGATGTACTGCCGCATCGGGTAGGCCAGGGCCACCACGAGGGCGCACAGCACGAGGGCGAGCAGCGCCGCGCGGCCGGTGAGCTTGTTGCGGCGCACCGGGCGCCGGGCCGCCGCCGCCCGGTAGACCCGGGCCTGCGCCTCCTGGCCGATGGCCTTCAGCCGGGCCGAGGTGGAGAACCGATCCGCCCCCACGCCGTCTCACCCCTCACCGTCCCACGCCAGTACGTCCCCGCCCACGGTACGGGACCGGGTGCGGGGACGTACGGAGGCGGGGGCCCTGTCCCTGGGAGCCGGGCCCGCCGTGCCGCTGAGTGGGCTCAGCCCTTGAAGCGGGGGAACGCGGAACGGCCCGCGTAGACCGCCGCGTCGTCGAGGATCTCCTCGATCCGCAGGAGCTGGTTGTACTTGGCGACGCGCTCGGAGCGGGCCGGGGCGCCGGTCTTGATCTGGCCGCAGTTGGTGGCGACGGCCAGGTCGGCGATGGTCACGTCCTCGGTCTCGCCGGAGCGGTGCGACATCATGCACTTGTAGCCGCTGCGCTGCGCCAGCTCGACCGCGTCGAGGGTCTCGGTCAGCGAGCCGATCTGGTTGACCTTCACCAGCAGCGCGTTGGCCGTGTCGTTGTCGATGCCCTTCTGCAGGCGCTCGGGGTTGGTGACGAACAGGTCGTCGCCGACGATCTGCACCTTGGTGCCGAGCTTGTCGGTGAGGACCTTCCAGCCCGCCCAGTCGTCCTCGAACAGCGGGTCCTCGATGGAGACCAGCGGGTACGAGGCGACCAGGTCCTCGTAGTACTCGGTCATCTCGGCGGCGGACTTCTCGCCGCCCTCGAACTGGTACTTGCCGTCCTTGTAGAACTCGGAGGCGGCGACGTCCAGCGCGAGCGCGATGTCCTGGCCGGGGGCGTAACCGGCCTGCTTGATGGCCTCGATGATCAGGTCGAGGGCGGCGCGGTTGGAGTCCAGGTTCGGGGCGAAGCCGCCCTCGTCGCCGAGGCCGGTGGACAGCCCGCGGGACTTCAGCACGCCCTTGAGGGTGTGGTACACCTCGGCGCCCCAGCGCAGCGCCTCGGAGAAGGACTCCGCGCCGATCGGGGCGATCATGAACTCCTGGATGTCGACGTTGGAGTCCGCGTGCGAGCCGCCGTTGAGGATGTTCATCATCGGGACCGGCAGGACGTGCGCGTTCGGTCCGCCCAGGTAGCGGAAGAGCGGCAGGTCGGACGCCTCGGAGGCGGCGTGCGCGACGGCCAGCGAGACGCCGAGGATGGCGTTGGCGCCGAGCGAGGACTTGTCCGGGGTGGCGTCCAGGTCGAACATCGCCTGGTCGATCAGCCGCTGCTCGGTGGCGTCGTAGCCGACCAGCTCCGGGCCGATCTGCTCGATAACCGCCAGAACGGCCTTCTCCACGCCCTTGCCCTGGTAGCGGTTCTTGTCGCCGTCGCGGAGTTCGAGGGCCTCGAAGGCGCCCGTGGAGGCGCCGGACGGGACGGCGGCACGGCCGGTGCTGCCGTCGTCGAGGCCGACCTCGACCTCGACGGTGGGGTTGCCTCGTGAGTCGAGGATTTCCCGGGCTACGACGACGTCGATGGACGGCACGAGTGTCTCCTTCAGTCCTTCTGAGATGTCTCTGTCTTTTTTCGACCTGAGCCTAACCGCCCTCAGGGCCGCCGCCGGTACCCAGCCCGACCCCTGAGACGGAAAACCCCGGCCGGGCACGCTCGGGGGGAGTACGTGCCCGGCCGGGGGGCCGAGGTGCCGGTGAGGCGGCCCGGGTCGGCCGTGGAATCAGCCGAGGTGGAGCTGCTGGCCCGGGTAGATCAGGTCGGCGTCCTTGACGACGTCCTTGTTGATCTCGAACAGCTTGTGCCAGCCGCCGGAGACGTGGTGGGCGGCGGCGATCTTCGACAGGGTGTCACCGTGCACGACCTTGTACTCGCCGTGGCCCGTGGCGTGGTGCGACCAGCGGTGGTGCGTCGCCTTGGGGGCGGCGGGCTTGGCCGGGGCCTTCTTGGCGGTGCTGGTCGAGGTCGACGCGGCGGCCGGCTTCGCGGCGGTGGAGGTGCCGCCCGGGTTGATGTCGGGGGCCGGGCCACCGGCGGTCAGGCCGCCCGCGGAGGCGCAGGACCAGGCGCTCGGGCCCTGCAGGGCGAGCAGCTTCTCGGCGATGGCGATCTGCTGGTCCTTGGTGGCCAGGTCGGCGCGGGAGGCGTACTGCTGGCCGCCGGCCGCGTCCCAGCTGGACTGGGAGAACTGGAGGCCGCCGTAGTAGCCGTTGCCGGTGTTGATGTGCCAGTTGCCGCCGGACTCGCACTGGGCGACCGCGTCCCAGGTGGCGACGCTGGCGGCGGAGGAGGAGGTGGCGCCTATGAGCGGCACGGCGATCGCGGTGCCGGCGACACCGGCGACGGCGGCGATACGGGTGAGCGTGGACTTTCGGGCACGACGGTGCTTAGCCATGGTTGTGTCCTCACCGACGCCTGCGAGGTCAGCTGTCGGGTTCGGGCGTGAGTTGCCCGGCTGGATCCGTATCTGCGGTACGTATCCGTTGCTTCACCCCGAGCCGGTCCGCCCGCACATGCCATACGGGAGGCTCCGGCGAAGAACCTTGGGTCCCCCGCTCCTGCCTGCGGCGCTTTCGCGTCTGTTGTCCCGTCGGTCGGCGGCAGGACTCGGCGTTCCCGACCAACAGGGCCCGCTGTGGCGAGCGGTATGACCGTATGCACAGGTCACGGGAAGGACAAACAGCTCCTTCACAAGCGGAATCTGACGGTCCCTACTGAGCGGGTGCACAGATCCGCAGGTCGGACGGGACGATTTCAGCGCTCCGCAAGCGGCCGGTCACAGCGTCCCGGGAGACCCATGTCACACTCCGGAAAGGCGCCGGGATACGGTTCGTCCGTTTTGCCCCCGGCGCCTCAACCGGGGTCAGCCGAGGTCGAGTTGGAGTATCTGTCCCGGTTTGATGAGATTCGGGTCGTGCCCGATGACCGATTCGTTCACCTGGTAGAGCGAATCCCAGCCGCCCTGGACGTGCTGGCTGTTCGCGATACCCGACAGCGAGTCGCCGTCGCCGACGGTGTACGTGTCCGCCGCGTGCTTCTGCGCGTCCGTGGCGGCACCGCTGGTGGACGTGCCGGTCGGGGAGGTGTCGGTGGAGCCGACCACCCCCTCGGCCTGCGTCCGCGTCGCCTGGTCCCGCGCGGCGAGTTCGGCGTCCGTGGGGACGTACGGCTTCGCGTGCCTGCCGCCGCCGGGCGTCGTCGTGCCGCCGGGGGTCGTCGCGCCCGGGGTGCCGGACAGGGACGGCTCGGGCGCCGTCGTGCCGATCGTGTTGGTGCCGCCGGGAGGCGTCGGCTCGGTCGAGGGCGTGCCCGGCGTGGTGGAGGAGCCGGTCGTGCCGGTGACCGGGGCGCCGCCGGGGACGCCGGGGGCGCTCGGGTCGCCCTGCGAGCCCTGGTCGCCCTGTGAGCCCGTCACCGGGGTGCTGGGCGTGGCGGGCGTGCCCGTCGCCGTGGGGCTGCCCGCGGTGGTCGTGCCCGTGGACGGCGTGCCGGGTGTGGTCGCGCCCTGGGTGGGCGTCGCGGTGCTGCCCGGGTCGACGTCCGGCGGCGCGCTGTCCTTCAGCAGCCCGGTGTCCTCCTCGCAGCCGGGCCACGCGTCCGGGCCGAGGTCGGCCAGGATGCGCTCGGCCACGGTGATCTGCTGCGACCGGGAGGCGAGGTCGGGGCGTGAGGCGTACGCGTCGCCGCCGTACTGGTCCCAGGTGGTCTGCGTGATCGCCAGACCGCCGAAGAAGCCGTCGTTGGTGTTGGCACTCCACATTCCGCCGGTCTCGCAGACGGCAACCTTGTTCCAGGTGCCGTTGTCCGCGGCGTGCGCCGCGCCCGCTCCGAGCAGCGGCAGTGCGAGACCCGCACCGGTCGCGGCCACGGTCACCATGGCTGCCGGGGCCTGACGCGGTCGGCGGTGCCGACCGTTCCCGGACGAGAGCATGTGATCGCCTTTCTCCAGCCGTACGTCGTCCCGCGAGCGGTGTGTGCCTCGCGTTGACCGCCGAACGTAGCGGTGTTGGCCAATGGATCACAAGTCGGTGTAGCGATCATCACGTCGGCATCACGAAGTTGACACTGCGTCACTTTCCTTGTGGAGGCCGCTGCGTGAATGTCACGGGGAGCGTTCGCAGGCCGCGCATGATCAGTCCGCCGCGCCAGCGCAAATCGCCCGGATCGACCGCCAGCCGCAGGTCGGGCAGCCGGGTAAGCAGGGTCGCCAGCGCGGCGCGCGCCTCCAGCCGGGCGAGCGGGGCGCCCAGGCAGTAGTGGATGCCGTGACCGTAGCCCAGGTGCGGATTGTCCCTTCGGGCCAGATCCACGGTTTCGGGCGCATCGAAGCGCGCGGGGTCGCGATCGGCCGCCGCGAGTACCACCAGGACCGGGTCCCCGGCGGCGACCGGCTGCCCGCCGATCGTCAGCGGGCACGTCGCGTAACGCCACGTGGCCAGTTCCACCGGCCCGTCGTAGCGCAGCAGTTCCTCGACGGCGGTCTCCATCAGATCGCTCTCGCCGCGGGCCAGCGACTCCTGGAGCTGTTGGCGCTGGGCGGGGTGGCGCAGCAGGGTGTGGACGCCGTTGCCGATGAGATTCACGGTGGTCTCGAACCCGGCAAAAAGGAGGATGAAGGCCATGGCGGCGGCTTCGTTCTCCGTGAGGTGCTCGCCGTGGTCGCCGGCCCGGATCAGCCCCGAGATCAGGTCGTCGCCCAGGTCGCCGCGCTTGCGGTGGATCAACTCCACCAGATACGCGCGCATCCGCTTCACCGAGCGCGCCACTCCGCCGCGCGGGCCGCCGCCGTGGCGGATCATCATGCCCGCCCAGTCGCGGAAGTCGTCCTGGTCCTCGGGCGGTACGCCCAGCAGGTCGCAGATCGCGTAGATCGGCAGCGGGAAGGCGAACTCATGGATGAGGTCGGCTTCGCCGCGGGGCGCGAAGCCGTCGATGAAGCGGTCGGTCAACTCCTGCACGCGCGGGGCGAACTCCGCCACCCGGCGCGGGGTGAACGCCTTCGACACCAGCCGCCGCAGCCGCGTGTGGTCCGGCGGATCGATGTTCAGCAGATGCGTCATCAGATCGGCGCTGCGCTCGCCCGGAATGCCGGTCTTGCCCCGGGCCTGGGACGAACCCCCGTGGTGCACCGGATTCTTGCTCAGCCGCCCGTCCGCCAACGCCTCCCGCGCGTCCGCGTACCGCGTCACCAACCACGCCTCCACCCCACTCGGCAGCGTCGTCCGCCGCACCGGAGCGTGTTCGCGCAGCCACGCGTACGCCGGATACGGATCCGTGGCGAACTCCCACGTAAACAGCTCCGGCGGGCCGGGGGCGGGGCCGGTCATGGGGTGTCCTGGAGGGACTCCGTGGATTGGATGGTGGTGCGGTAGCGGCGGGCGGCGTGGCGGAGGGCGGCTTCGGGGTCGAGGCCGGCCGCGTCGGCGGCGGCGGCCTCGGCGAGGAGGTGGTCGCCCAGGGAGTGCTCGTCGGTGGGCGTGAAGTGCTGGGGGGCCGGGGGGACGGCTATCCCGGCGTCCCGGGCGCGCCCGGCCAGCTTCGCGGCCAGCGCCAGCGCCGGGGAGGCCGGCGGGATGCCGTCCGTCACCGAGGCGCGGGCCTTCTCCACACCCTTGAGCCGGATCCAGTTCGCCCGGACCTCCTCCGCCGTCTCGGCGGTCTCGTCACCGAAGATGTGCGGATGGCGGTGGACGAGCTTGGCCACCAGCACCGCCGCCACGTCGTCGATCCCGAACGGCTCCTCCGGGTCGCCCTCGGCGATCGCCGCGTGGAAGACGACCTGCAGCAGGACGTCGCCCAGCTCCTCGCGGATCGCCTCCCGGTCGCCCTCCTCGATCGCCTCGACGAGCTCGTACATCTCCTCGATGCCGTACTTGGCGAGGTCCTCGTGGGTGCGGACGCTGCTCCACGGGCACTCGGCCCTGATCCGGTCCATCACCTGCACGAGATCGAGCAGCCGGGCGCCGGGCAGGTCGTACGAACCGGGCAGCAGCTCGAGATCGGGCATCGCGACCCGCCCCGAGCCGCCGAGCCTGGCCAGCTCGTCGGTGACGGCCGGGTCGCCCGCACCGCCGCCGGGCGGCAGGTAGACCACGGTCCGGCCGCCCGCGGTGGCGTCCACCAGATCGCGCCCGCTGGGCGCGCCCAGCTCCACCTGGACCCCCGCCTCCCGCAGATACGGCAGCTGCGGGTGCTCGGGGTCCGCGCACAGCACCTGGTCGGCCTCGCGCAGGGTCTGCCAGGCGGGCCAGGAGAGCTGGCCGGGAGCCACCCGGTGGCTGGTGGTGAGCAGTACCAGCCTGCCGGGGGCTGTCGCGTCTACGTCGTTCACCCCTCGAACGTACCCCGCCGCACCGACACCGCGGACCGCGCGGCCCCCGCGACGGGACCAGGAGCTACGCGGCCGGGTTCACCGCCGTGGCGGTCTTGGTGACCACCCACGGGTCGCTGTTCGCGCCGATGATCGCCTTCTTCGCGTCCCAGGTGCCGTAGCGCGGGTTGATGTGCACCCCGAGGCGGTCGGCGGTCTTGGTGATCGCGGCGAGGACGGCCGTGTTCCCCGGGTCGCTGCCCGGCTGGTAGCCGAGGCTCTGGATGAGCTTGCCGACCTCGATGTTGGTGCGCAGGAAGGCGTCCAGCTGGGACGGCACCACGTCGTACTGCGCGAGCAGCGCCGCCTCCAGCTGCGCCTCGCTGCCGCCGGCCTGCTGGAGCGCCTGCGCGTGCGACTGCTGCACCTCGGCGGGCGTGACGGTGATCCCGGCGTCCTTGGCGGCCCGGTCGATCACCTGGTTCTGCACCAGCATGCTCAGCGTCTGCTGCGACAGCTTCCCGCTGTCGGCGCCCGCCTGGGCGGCCTGCGGCGACTTCGCCTGCGCGCTGCGCACCTCGTTCACCGCCGACTGGAGCGTGGAGACGCTGATCCGCTCATTGCCGACCACCGCCGCGGCCCCTGGATGGGCTGGTCCCGAGCCGCACGCGGTGAGGGCGGGCGACACCGCGAGCAGCACGGCTGCGGCGATCGAGACTGCGGTACGGCGGCGGACCATTGTGCCTCCCGGCATGGGAACAAGCCTCGCGATGCTGATGTGATGATCGAGCACGAGGATATTGATCCGGGACCGCCGATATCCAGCACTCTGCGGAACGGATGCGCGTTCGTGGTCGACCGGCACCCCGCCGCGGCCCCGCCGCCGCCCTGGCCCGGCCGGGCTCAGACGAGCGCGACCGGGGCGTCCCACGCGTCACGGTCGACGGTCAGCGTCACTCCACCGTACGTCTCCTTCTGGTTGACCAGGTACTGGTGGCCGCGGCGGTGGCCGGTCCACAGGCTGGAGGAGAAGGGGAAGCCGGTGGTGGTGCTGGCGGTGCCGTCGTACTTGGCGTACCAGAGGGCGTCCGGCAGATCGGGCGTCGTGGCGTGCGCGGCGGCGATCGCGGCCGCGCTGGACGAGGTGAAGCCGTAGAACCCGGCCCAGTAGCCGCGGGCGTGCGCCGCCCGGTCCCACGCCTGGATATAGGTGAGGACGGCGGACACGCAGGACTTGTTGCCGCTGTCGTACGCCTCCATGTCCAGGTACACCGCGCTTCCGGCGCGCATCCCGAGCGCCCTCGCCTGGGCCACCGCGTCGGCGCCGTCGGTGGTGCCGAGCGAGGCCGCGTTGGCGGCGGTGATCCGCTCGGGGTTGCCGCTGGTCTGGCACGGCGGCTGCGCGCCCACGTAGATCGGGATCAGCTTCCAGCCACCGGCGCTGACCGAGCGCACCCAGGACGAGGTCAACTGCGGCTGCGCGCACCCGCGGTTGCGGCCGCCGATGTACACCGCGGCGGCGCCGTACGGGGACTTGCCGTGCCAGGCGGTCATCTTGCTCAGGCTGGGCGCGGTGCAGGTGTCGAAGGCGATGCCGGTGAAGACGGACACCGTGCCCGGGTGCGGGCTGCTCGGCGGGGTGGTGGTCTTCGGGGGCGTGGTCGCCGTCGTGCCCGCGGAGGCGGTGGGCGTGGCCGTCGCCTTGCCGCTCGGGGTCGCGCTCGCGCTGCCGCCCGTCGTCGGCTTCACCGTCCCGGACGGCGTGCCCGCGGGCCGCACCGCCCCGCGGGTGGCGGCGGGCTGCGCGTCGCCGTTCTTCACCGACACCAGGGTGCTGCCGGCGGACTGCCCGCCGCCGGAGCCACCGGACCCGGCGGCCACCGCCAGCGCCCCTCCCCCGGCCACGACGATCACTCCCGCGGCTATCGCGGTGATCCGGTGCCATCTCGGCTTGGGCATGCGGCGGCTGTTCGACATGGGGGTTCCTTGCGGGGCGGGCCGGTGCGGGCGGCGGGCTCGGGCGACGTCGTGCACAGCGTTTCTCCCGGGCGCGGAACGCCCCCGGCGGCTCAGGTGTCACACCGAGCGGCGCTCAGTATGACACCCCCGCGATCACCGCCCACCACGGGTTCCCCCCTGTTCAGCGGGGCCCCGCGCGGCCGTTCAGCCGCCGCACTGCGCGAGCATCGCCTGCTTGTCCGCGGCCGTCACCGGCAGCGCGTACTTCAGCGAGACCTGGGCGATCCGGACAGCGTAGGAGCAGCGGATCGGCTTGCTCGGCGGCAGCCACGACGCGGGGCCCGAGTCGCCCTTGGCGCTGTTGGACGGGCCGTCCACCGGGAGGAGGTTGAGCGGGTCGTTGGCGATCTGCTCGCGCTTGTCCTTGCTCCACCGCGCGGCGCCCATCTGCCAGTCGTACGACAGCGGCATCACATGGTCTATCTGCACGATCGACGCCTTCGCCTTGGTCCACACGATGGTCCGGCCCGTGTACGGGTCGTGCAGCGTCATGGACGCGACGACGCACTGGGAACCGCCCCGGTACTTCACGGAGTCGCCGTCGCGCTTGAGGAGGTCGTCGCGGGTGTCGCAGCCGTTGTGCGCGAAGGGCACGTTGTCGGCGGAGTCGAGCCAGGCGGCGCCGAACTGCGCGCGGCTGTAACCCGTCTTCGGGCCGCGGCCCTTGGTCGCCACCTTCCCGATCAGGGTCCGCGCGCGGGCCTCGTCGGCGGCGGAGGTGAGGGCGGCCAGCCCCGGCTTCGTACCGTCCGGGTTGTCGAACGGGCTGACCGCACGGCCGTCGGAGGCGGGGACGCCGGTGGGCGCGCTGCCCGAACCGGAGGCGGGCGGGGCGCCGTTGCCGGTCACGTCGGTGCTCTTGCAGCCGGTGCCGGTCAGCAGGACGGCGGCGGTGACTGCGGTCGCCACCGCGGCCGTTGTGGCGCGCGCCTTGGCTGAACGCTTGCTCGTACGCATGGACATGACCCACCCTCCCCTGAACGCACCGCGGTTCCCCGGCGCTTGCCGGGGCTTATGCCCCGAGGTGGCGAGAGTACGGGTGCCTGCTGACGGCCGGTGCGGCGCGGGGGCCTGGTTGCCCCCCGTTGGCGCGGACCGCCCGAGGCAAATGCCAAAGAAGTGCTTGACATTTCGAAACCCCAAAGTAGTCTTTGGGATATGCAGATCAGCGACCCGAAGGCGATCCGAGCCCTGGCCCACCCGCTCCGGCTCGACCTGCTGGAGCTGCTGACAGCGATCGGCCCGTCCACGGCCGCTCACTGCGGCCGCGTCCTCCAGGTCCCGCAGGCGAACTGCTCGTTCCATCTGCGGCAGCTCGCCAAGTACGGCTTCGTGGAGGACGCCGGTCCCGGCGCCGACCGCCGCGAGCGCACCTGGCGGGTGCCGGAGCCGCGGCCGACGTTAAGGATCGGGTCGGGCGGCGACGACGTCGTCCGACGACAGCTCAAACGGCTCGTCGTCGAGCGGGAGACGCAGGCGATCCTCGACTATGTGGACCGCCAGGACGACGAGGCGGGCGACAGCGCCGAGGACGGCGCGGAAGGCCCCGACCCCGGCTGGGGCGGCAGTCCGGGCATCGTCGCGGCGGTGGCCGTCGTCTCCGCGGACGAAGCCGACGAGATCCGGGCGAAGTGGCAGGAGCTGCTCGCCCCGTACCTCGCGAGAACCGCCGACGGCGGACAGCTCCACCCCGGACAGCGCCGCGTCCGGTACTTCATGGCGGGCACGCCGATGCCCGACTTCGACTTGGGGGACACAGAACGATGAACGCGAACGTGAACGCGAACGCAGAGCTGGTCGACTTCGTGACGGCGGCGCCCACCACGGGCTCGCTGGACGTGGCGTGGCACCACGGCGCGCCCTCCAAGCGCCGCGCCGCCGCCGAGGCGCCGATCCAGATCCACCGCTACGACGAGCACACCGTCATCCTGCGGCAGAGCAAGACGCTCAACTACGAAGCGCCGTTCATCTTCCTGCTGTTCGGCAACGAGCGCGCGCTCCTGCTCGACACCGGCGCCACCGAGGACCCGGCCGCCTTCCCGCTGCGCGCCACGGTGGACGACCTCGTCGCCGCCTGGCTCGCCGAGCACCCCCGCGAGGAGTACGGCCTCGTCGTCGCCCACACCCACGCCCACGGCGACCACGTGGCCGCCGACGGCCAGTTCGCCGACCGCCCCGCCACCACCGTGGTCGGCCACGACGAGGACGCCGTCCGCGCCTTCTTCGGCTTCGGCGAGCAGTGGCACACCGAGACGGTCACCTTCGACCTCGGCGGCCGGGTGCTGGACGTCCTCGGCACCCCCGGCCACCACGCCACCGCGATCACCCTCTACGACCGCTGGACCGGCATCCTGTTCACCGGTGACACCATCCTGCCCGGCCGCCTCTACGCCTCCGACTTCACGGCGTTCCTCGCCACCACGAACCGCCTGGTCGACTTCGCCGCCGCCCACGCCGTCACCCACGTCCTCGGCTGCCACATCGAGATGAAGCGCCGCCCGCGCCGCGACTACCCCCTGGGCGCCACCTACCAACCCGACGAGTGCGCCCTGGAGTTCACCCCACGCCACCTCACGGTGATCCGCGACGCCGCCGCCTCCGTGGCCGCCGAGCCCGGTGTCCACGCCTTCGACGACTTCATCATCTACAACGAGCCCACCAAGGCCGACGCCCGCCGCCTCCTCGCCCGCGCCCGCTTCCACCAGTTCCGTACGAAGGTGTGGCCCTTCGGCTAACGGGCCGAGAAGTCGCCCGCGTTCACCGCGGTGAGGAAGGCGGACCAGGCGTCCGCGGAGAAGAGGAGGGCGGGGCCGTCGGGGTCCTTGGAGTCGCGGACGGGGACGACGGGGTGGAGGGTGAGGGCGACTTCCACGCACTCACCGCCCGCCGCGTTGCTGTAACTGCTCTTGTGCCACGTGGCGTTGGTCAGGTCAGCTCGGGCGGTGCGCATTGGTGATGCTCCTCCAGAACCTTGCGGATGAGGTCCACAGACGCCTCTTGGGAGAGTGCCTCGGATTGCAGGCGATCGTAGACGATGCGATGCCGGACAACCTCCGACGGATCGTCCAGCAGCACCCCGGAGGAGTTGCCCTCCAAATAGACGACTTGAGTACCGTCAGGCAGCATCAGGAACACCATCCCGCCGGTCAGGACTGCGGGGTCGAGCCTACCCATGGGGCAGATCTGGACGCACACGCGTTTCCGCTTCCCGATCTCCATCAGGTGCCGGAGTTGCTCCCGCATCACGGTGGGGCCGCCGACACCGCGATAGAGCGCGGCTTCGTCGATGACCGCCCAGAACCACAGCGGATCGTCACCCTCCAACTGCGCCTGCCTGCTCAGCCGCTTCTCGGCGAGTTCCTCGACGTCCCAGTCGCCGAACACCTGCCCAGCGTCGAGGAGAGCCCTCACGTATCCCTCGGTCTGCAGCAGTCCCGGGATAAGGGGCGAGTAGCAGTGGAAGGCAACGGCCTCAACCTGCATGGCCATCAGTCGCTTCACGTAATCCGGATACGGATCGGACGTCAGATGCGGCCAGAGTTCGACCAGTTCGCCACTTGCGTTGAGGGACTCGTCAAGTAACTGGGCCAGTTTCCACCCGGCGGGCTCGCTCGCCAGCTCCACCTTCGCGATCCGCGTATGCGAGACGTACACCCGTTCGCCCAGGTCCTGTTGCGTGAGCCCGGCCCGCTCGCGCAACTTCCGTACCTTGGCGCCGAAGAGCGCCGCGACGCTCTCTGCCGGGTCCAGTTCCTTCATCGGCATGCCGCACGCCCCGCTTTCACGTTCAGGCTCTCAAGTCGTCACCTCTACCGAGCGTAGTGACCGTACGGCAACTCTGTGTGCATGAACGAGATCTCACCGGTCGGCTGCCTCTTCCCGCGCCGACCGCGTTCCGCCGGGCGGGCGCGCGCCTTCGTACGGGAGTTCCTGGCCGCCGTCCCAGATGGGGACCGCTTCGCGGAGGTCGGCGAGCTGCTGGTGTCCGAGCTGGTCGCGAACGCGATCGAGCACGCCCGTACGCCCGCGGGCCGCCTCATCGAGGTGACCTGCGCCGTCCGCGACGGCCGCCTCCGTATCGAGGTCCACGACGCCAGCACCGACCGCCCCCTCCGCCGCGACGCCACCCCCTCCGACACGGGTGGCCGCGGCCTCCTCCTCGTGGAGGCGCTCTCCGCGGCGTGGGGCTGCTGCCCGCGGGCGGGCGGCGTCGGCAAGTACGTATGGGTCCTCATCGACCCCCAAGGCGCTGTCGGGAGTCAGCCCCACGTCCCGGTCAGCACATCGTCGAGGTGAAAGTCCTTCATCTGGATGAGGCATCCGTTCGTGGTGGCGACGGTCTTCTCCGCCATCGCGTAGGCGGTGAAGGACAGGGATTCCGTGGCGTCCAAGCCGTTCACCCCGACCCAGTAGGTCGAGCCGTTTGCGGCGCCGGACCAGACTTTGTCGTGGTCCTTCCGGCCTCGCAGCCGCCTCGTAGGGAGATACGGCTTGTGCGTGTCCTCGTTCCAGCCGTCCATACCCGGGGGTGTGTCGGGGTTCTGGGGGAGACCCCAGTGATAGTTCGTGGCCGGATGCTGAACGAAGCGCACTGTGGCAGGAGTTGGATCGGTGATGTCGAGGAACAGCATGAGGTTCTCGAGATCAACCCGATATCCGGGCGGGCCGATTACCTCCAAGCTGAGTGACGCGGTCGCGTCCGGGAGCTGCTCGAGGATTGCCGGGCTCGACGGGCGCAGGGTGGTGCTCCCGATGAACAAGAGCGACGAGTTGCAGGCGAGGTCCATTTTCTGGGCCGATGGCATGATCGACACCTCCGGGAACTGCACATGCGGACGTGATCGCGTACGACGTGATGTGGGGCGCCGGAAACGGCGCTGAAAGCCCGGGCGGCTCCTGAACGAGGGAGCCTTCCTCGGGACTGCCATGAAGGCATGGCTCTATTCCATGGAAGCATCGTTGGGCACGTGCTGCCAGTTGGGTCGATCCCGCCAAAGGAGGGGACGGACGTCCAACTCCGGCAGCTCGTCCCCACCTCCGCGCGCGGCTACTCCCCCGTGGCCCCGTCCACGGACTCGCGGATGAGGTCGGCGTGGCCGTTGTGGCGGGCGTACTCCTCGATCATGTGGCAGATGATCCAACGCAGGCTCGGTGAGAAGCCGTTGGAGCCGACGCGCACGGCCAGCCGGCCCGGTCCGCCCTCTTCCAGCGCCTTCGCGACCAGCTCCTGCGAGCGGGTGACCGACTCCTCCCACAGCGTACGGAGCTGGTCCGGCGTGTCCTCGGCGGCCGTCCGCCACTCCCAGTCGGGGTCGACCTCCCAGTCCACCCCCGCCCACTGCGGCGCCGGGTCCTGCCCCTCCAGCCACTGCGAGAACCACCAGTCCTCCACCAGCGCCAGATGCTTCATCATCCCGCCCAGCGTCATCGACGACGCCCCGACCCGCGCCCCCATCCCCGCCGCGTCCAGCCCCGCACACTTCCACGCGAACGTCGTCCGCTGAAACTCCAGAAACCCCACCAAGGTGGCGCTCTCATCCCCCGCCACGGGAGGCTTCGGTCGGCCCTGCTCGTCAAGGTCAGTCATGCCACGGGACCTTACTGAGACCGGTGCCTCGCAGCCACGCCCTTTCACGAGGGTGACGGGGCGCCGCGCTCTTGCGGCCATTGACAGGAGTCTCTGAGCTGCAATGTTGCTGGGGCCGGGGAGAACGCCTCCAGCGGCATCCGGGCTGCTTCCCCCTCGGAGGGCTGCTGTGTCAGTCGGGGGCTACCGGACCCCCACCGCTCTGCTCCTGCCAGTACGCGAGGTTGGTGCTGGCGGCGAGCGTGTGCGGGTGGTCAGGGCCCAACACCCGCAGGAAGTCGGCCAGCAGTTCCGCAGCCGCGCTCGCCGCACCGGCGGCATCCCCCGCCTCCCCCCGCCAGGACGCGAGGTTGTTTCGGGTGGCGAGGGTGTTCGGGTGGTCGGGGCCCAGCACCCGCAACTGGTCGGTCAGGAGTTCCGCGAACGCTGCCGCCGCACCGACTGCATCCCCCGCCCGCCCCCGCCAGGACGCGAGGTTGCTACGGGTGGCGAGCGTGTGCGGGTGGTCAGGGCCCAACACCCGCAGGAGGTCGGTCAGGAGTTCCGCAGTCGCGCTCGCCGCACCGGCGGCATCCCCCGCCTGCCCACGCCAGCCCACGAGGTTGCTACGGGCGGTGAGGGTGTTCGGGTGGTCGGGGCCGAGCACCCGCAGGAAGTCGGTCAGCAGTTCCGCAGTCGCGCTCGCCGCACCGGCGGCATCCCCCGCCTCCCCCCGCCAGGACGCGAGGTTGCTACGGGTGGCGAGCGTGTGCGGGTGGTCGGGGCCGAGCACCCGCACCTGGTCGGTCAGCAGCTCCTCGGACGCCGCCGCCGCACCGGCGGCATCCCCCGCCTGCCCACGCCAGAACGCGAGGTTGTTACGGGCGGTGAGGGTGTTCGAGTGGTCGGGGCCCAACACCCGCAACCGGTCGGTCAGCAACTCCGCGAACGCCGCCGCCGCACCGGCGGCATCCCCCGCTTCCCCCCGCCAGAAGGCGAGGTTGTTACGGGCGGTGAGGGTATTCGGGTGGTCAGGGCCCAACACCCGCAACCGGTCGGTCAGCAACTCCGCGAACGCCGCCGCCGCACCGGCGGCATCCCCGGCTTCTCCTCGCCACCGGGCGAGGTTGTTGCGGGCGGTGAGGGTACTCGGGTGGTCGGGGCCCAGGTGGGTGGTAGTGCTGTCGGTGAGGTGGCGGAAGTGGGCGATGGCTTGGGTGACCTGACCGGAGTTACCCAAGCTGGTCCCAGCCTTGAACAACACGGCGTGGGCGTCGGGCCGAAAGAGGCTGCCGGTGCTCTGGGTGCAGGCGGCCAGGGCGGCGGTGTTGGCCCTGAGGGCCTGGGCGAGGGCGGTGTCGCGTTCGGGGTCGGGCCAGGCGGCGAGCAGGGCGCCGGCGGCCGCGTGGGCTGACGCGGTGTGCTGGTCGGGGGTGAGGGTGTCCTCGGTGGCGCGCTGGACGATCTGGTGGATGGTGACCATCTGGCCCGGGGCATCTGCGGAGCTGGGTGCGTGGAGCAGGCTCAGGCGGTGGAGGGCCCGCAGGGCGCCCACCGCGTCGTCCTCGTCCACCGGCGGGCCGTCGTGGGCCTCGGTGCGGTGTTCGGACAGGTAGGTGAGGGCGGGCGGGCTGGTCAGCACGGAGGTGGGGATGCCGTTGGGGTCGAGGAGTGAGGCGAGGTGGAGCATGGGGCGGGCCAGGCCGGTGGGGCGGAGGCGGTCGGCGTAGTCCACGGACAGTGCCCAGGCCGCGGCCATGGTGTGGCTCTGGCCGTCGGGCAGTACGTCCGGGGTCAGGTCGGCCAGGGCGCGGGAACGGGTTGCCAGCCGGGCCCGGTAGGCGGCGCAGCTCAGGCCCGCGTCGACCAGGTACGCCGCCGCCTGCGACAGGGCCAGCGGGAGGTGCCCCAAGTCTGCGGCGAGATCGGCTAGTTCACCGTCGGGTTCGGTGCGGTCGGCTGCGGCCAGCACCGCCGTCAGGTAGGCGACGGCCTCGGCGGCGGTGAAGTCCCCCACCTGGATACGGCGCCTGCCTGGGCCGCCAAGCGCGGCGTCCTGGCGCCGGGTAGTGACCAGGGTTCGCCCGTGCTCGCTCGCCGGGGGCCACAACCGGTCCAGATCGGCGAGTTCGGTCAGATCGTCCAGGACCACCAGCCACCGGCACGGCGCCGCACCGGACTTCGGCTCCAGCCAGGCCAGGAACTGCGCCGCGGCCTGATCCGCGTCGTCCACATCGGCACCGAACACCTCGCCGGCGGCCTGGGCGTATCCGGCGACCGTCGCGGACCGGGTGCTCGCGGTGATCCACACCAGCAGATCCAGCCCGCCGCTCTCCCACGCGGTGCGGGCGTAATCGGCTGCAAGTTGCGTCTTGCCGACTCCGCCGAGTCCGGCCAGCACCCCACTGCCCACCGGACCGCCTGCCTGGCCCACCACCGCGGTCCCGCCACCGTCGAGGGCGTGCCGCAGCCGGGCGATCTCGGCCCGGTCCTGGAACGCCTGTGCCCGCGGCGGGATCACCCCCACCTGAAGCGGCCAAGCCACCTCCGGGCGTACCACCGCGTGGAAATGGTTGTGCTGGACGTTGTGATCACCGTGCTGCACGCCGGTGGACCCGTTGTAGGTGTCGCCGGGCACAGGTTCAGGACCCGAAGGTGTTGGTCTGCGTGTTGTGGTCCCCGACCTGGAACGCGGTCGGACCGTTGAAGGTGTTCCCGTACACCGCACGCGACGTCGGCCCCGCGGCCTCCGCAGCGGCCCGCACACTGGACACCGCCTCGTCCAGCGCCGACGCGAAAGCCGGATCCTGCTCGGCCGCCTCCTCCAGCGCCAGGTTCAACCGGGTACGGGTGCGGTCCGACACCGCCTCCGGGTCGCCCGAGGCCGCCTCCGTCACGGCCTGCTCCAGCGCCGGGTCCGCCCCCAGGCGGGCCGCCACCACCTCGTGCAGACGGTCCATCCCCGCATCAAGCGCCGCGTCCACCTCGGCATCCACCCGACCGGCGACCCGCCGTGCCTTGCCCACCGCCCACGCGATCAGATAGCCGACCGCTAACTCCACACCCACCACAACGCCCCCCCAAATTGCCCTATACGGCAGTACGTGACGACGACCGTACGCCCCCGCACCCCCACCGCAGGCCGAAATCACCCAGCGCCCTGCTCAAACCCCGAGGAGTTCCATCACGCGGGCCTTCTGGAACGCGATCGCCGCCCCACACCGGGCCTCCGGCCCGCCTTCCGACTCCTCGAAGCGCTCCCGCACCGCCTCGTAGCAAAAGCTCAGAACGCCGTAGAGCACTTCCCCGGAGAGCCCTCCGGGCGCGTCGGCGCAGGCGAGAACCGCTGACATGACGTGGGTGGTGCCCGACTCGTCGGCCTGGTCGTCCACGTCGTTCCATGCGTCCAGCGCGTCCTCCGAGAGCGTCAACTCGCCCGCTCCCGCGCGCACATCGGCGTGAGCGACCCGCATGCTCGCGGTGAGGTAGTCCCGTACCACCCCGGGTTGCAGCGGACCCATCTCCTCCAGGGTCCGGTCCATCACCGTGACGGCGAGAGCGAGCCGTCCCGAGGGCGGAATGTTCTGCAGCCGGTGGCGATACGGCTGCATCTCCTGGTCCCACAGATGCGCGTTCAACCCTCGTGGATCTCTGTCGGGCCGTAGCAGGCGGCGTCCGCGTGCGTGCTCAGCGCCCAGTAGCGGTCGCCGAAGGACCAGTGCCACCACTCCGTGGGGTAGTTCACGAGGCCCGCGGCCGTGAGGGCGGCGCCGAGGAGGGTCCGGTGGGCGCGGGCCTGGTCGCTGATGTTGGGGGCGCCGGTGTAGCAGGCGCCGTCGCTCTCCTCCGGGTCGGCGTTCATCCGTGTGCCCAGGTCGAGTTCATGGCCGTGGGCGTCCGCCAGGGTGAGGTCGACGGCCGCGCCGGCGCTGTGCGGGGCGATCTCGGGCGGCGACACGTACCGGCTCGCCGCCGAGTGCACCTGCTCCTCGGACCACTCGGCGTGCCCGGCCCGCAACCGGCCCGCGTACCCCTCGAAGTACTCCCGCTGCAGCGACGGCGGCCGGTACCCCTCGACGAACAGCAGCCGCAGCCCCTCCGGCAGCAGCGCCTGCGCCTTCAGCAGCCGCTCCAGCACGCCCTCCCGCAGATACGCGAAGGCGTCGGCCGCGTCCTGCTTGCGCGCGTCGACCAGCAACGCGCCGCCCACGCGGACGTCCACCAGCGGCTCACCGCACTCCACGACGGGTACGGCCGCGACTGTCGGGTCCGACATCAAGACGATCTCACTCATCACCCGATCATCCCAGCCCTGTCGAGGACATCCTCCGTCAGGTAATTGCCCATGGTCAGGTGAGTGAACAGTCGCTTGACTTGACTCCCGCGAACCCGGCTTCCCGCTATAAGAATCCCCGTTGTCCGCGAATGGTGTGGTCTACGTACGTAGTAGTCCTCGCCGGTTCTCACTGGTGGCCTGCTCGTTATCGGCAGCCAGGACGGAAAACTCTACGCCTTGGACGCCGCCGCGGGCGCCACCGCCTAGCACTGACCACCACGTGTGTAGTGTGGTCGACCTACTCAATCAGACCATGGCCGTGGATTCACCCAGGGCTGCCCGAATCGCACGAGGAGGACCGAGTGGCAGGCTCCGCTCGTCTCATCTCCACCATTGCCGCTCCGCTCGACCTGTCGTCAGCCGATGCCCCCAGGGTGCTGCACTGGCCTGGGCGGAGGTTGCTCGTACAGCGCGGCGACACAGAATTGGTGACCCTTGATCTGCGCGTCCCTACCGAGGGTTCGCTACCGGAAGTCCGCTTCCCGGCACCATGGCCGCGTCGATTCGGAACCGCGACAGTCTCGCCCCAACAGGATACCGCAGCGTTTGCCGGTGTTCACGGAGTGCGAGTGGTGGAATCCAATGGCACAGCACGGTGGGAAGTACAGCACGGGTGTTGGACTGGGGCCTGCTCCCAGGGTGACAGGGAAGCCCATGGGAATCCGGATGACGACGATCACGCTCGTGCCGATGGTGGCTCAGCGGCATTCAGCTCCGACGGCAGGTTTCTCTGGGCTCATGTCCTCGGGCCGCTGAGTGGCGCCCTCGGCACAGAAGCTGAGCAAGAAGAGGATGAAGAAGAACCAGAGCTGTGGGTAGTGCTGGACGCCAGGAATGGTCAGGTACTCGGCCGTTCCGAGACCATGACCACGGCCTCAAGCTCGGAGCACACTCCGCACCCGGACCCCACGCAGATGGGGCTGAGCGTGGGTGAGGGCGAAGAGGGCTCCCCTGTTCTGTGGGGCCGATGGGATGGTGCCGAGTTGACCACCCGCCATCTCGGCATCGAGCGGATCCTGCTCGATGTGAGCCCGGCCGGCCGACACCTCCTGACCGTCCCTGTCGGGCAGTGGTCCCTTGCCCTGCACGACGTCCAGGACGGCTCTGTCCAACAGAAACTGGAAGCCGCGGGCATTGTGCCGGAGCATCCGGAGAACACTGACGGCGGAAGGGTGTACTGGGATTACGAGGCTGCCTTCCTGTACGAGGACACCATCATCGCAGGCACATCTGAATGTGATGCTCCCTATGGGACGATCCGCCACTGGGTGGTCAACGCCCGCCAGATGAGCCTGAGTACGGAAATCACATACCCCTTTCCTGTGTGGGGGCCGCCCCGTTCGGCAGGGGATGGCGTCTGGTACACCGTGTCCAAAGAGGGGGCAGAAGTCCATCTCTGGCAGTTGACACAGGAATAGGAAGCCCTCGCGACTGAGCCTGGCCCACCAGTGGTATCTGGTGGGCCAGGCTCAGTCATGTCTCCTCAGATATCAGGTCACTCATCGAGCCAGAAGGTCCTGAACCGGGTCTTGTCAGCTGCTCCCCGGAAAGTCTGTCCTGCCAGGGTCATGGTCTTTTGGACCAGTGGTGCGCAGATTCCTCGGCAGACGTTCCTGGAAGTACCTCCGTAGATGACCTCGTAGTCATTGTCGCCCGCCCAGTTGAAGACAGCTTCCTCGGCGTGCTCGAAGGCCGGATTCCCATCCTTGGTGAGTCGGCCGGGAACCAGCTTCCCTGGAATGAACTCCTCGCCGTCCTTGAGGACGTTCTCACCGATGGCACTGATGTTCTTGCCACCCGCCAGTGCGATCTTCTCGCTGATCTCACCGCTCACCTTGTGGCGGACACCGATGACCGAGACCGTCGACCAGCCATGACCCTTGCCCCACTGGTCCTTCAGGTCCTGAGCGCGCTTCTGGGCAGCGATCGCCTTGGACTCAAAGTCGCAGTTGTGCACCAGGACGGGCGTCGTACCCGCCTCCACGTAGTACGTGTGGAGGTCGCCGACCGTGAGGTCGTACGTCGTGGTGTTCGCATGGAACAGGCGGACGTCAGTGACTTCAGCGGTGCCGGTCGGCGTCTGGAGGACGTCGCCCTTGTGGAGGTCCTGGGCGTCTACGAAGGCGGACTGGGTCTCGTCGTAGAAGGGGTGGTGGAAGGTGGTGGTGAGGTGGTCGGCCTTGGTGGTGGCCGCCGTGGCGTCGGAGACCGCGGCCACTGGGGCGGTGGCCGGGTGGTCCGAAGCGTGGTGGGCGGCGCCTCCCAGTGCGGCGAGGACCGCCGCGGAGGCGGCCAGGCCCAGGGCGGCCTTCTTGGCGGCCGACTTCGCGATCGCCTTCGCCGCGGACTTGACCGTGGGCTTTGCCGTCGGCTTGATACCGACATCCACGAAGTCGTGGTCTGTCGTAGTGACGATCACCGCGGTGACCTTGTGGGCCTCGGCTCCGGCCTTGCCCGGGACCGAGTTGGCTATGGTGTCGCCGACCTTGACCTGGTCGATCGGCTTGGAGGAGCCGTTCGCCATCAGCACCCGGGTCTTGCCCGTGAAGCTGTGGGGACTCGGGCAGCTCTGCCCGGAGTCGCTGCTCGACCCCGCCTCCTCGGCCTCGCCCTCCTTCGCCGCCGTCTCCGTCGCGTCCGTCGCCGCCGATTCCTCGGCTTCCGCGGCGCCCTTGCCGAAGAGGCCGCCTACGGCCTCCATCGCCTTGGGGGCGAACTTGGAGAGGACCTTGCCGCCGAGGGAGCCGAGGGCGCCGCCGATGGCGCCGGAGACGGCGCCTTCGACCGCGGAGCCCGCGAAGGCGCCCGCGCTGCAGTCGGAGCCGCCGTGTTCGGCGCACTTGAAGCCCTGGTCGACCAGGGAGCCCGCGGCGCCGGCGGCCGCGGCGCAGCCGATGGTGCCGACGCCGGCGGTGACGGCCTCGCAGCCCATGAAGACGGCGGTGGAGACCACGAAGGAGGTGATCGCGGCGGCGTGGTGCTTGACGTAGGTGGCCGCGGTCTTCACGGCCTTGACGGTGGCGTGGTAGGCGGTTCTGGCCGCCTTGGCCACGGCGTGGGCTGTTGCCTTGGCCGCCTTCTTGACCGCGTGGACGACGCGTTTGGCGACCTTCTTGACCGCGTGGTACGCGGAGTGGACGGCGTGGACGGCGGCTCTGACGTAGCGGCGGACGTGGCGGGCCGCGTAGTGGTAGACGCGCCGGGTGTAGCGGACGGTGGCGTGGTAGACGTCGCGGACGCGGTGGACCACGCGCTTGGCCACGTGCTTGACGGCGTGGACGACCTTGTGGACGACCGGGGCCACGTAGTTGTAGTAGGAGTACGAGGCGAAGGAGCTGAAGGAGTCCCAGCTGCTGGAGGCGTACGAGGTCGCCGCGTGGTAGGTGCTGGTGACCGCGTGGCTCACCGCGTGCCAGACGCTGCCGAAGCCCCAGTTGCCCGAGGGGTCGGTGCCGTCGAGCGGGTTGTCGCCGACGTAGGCGAAGGGGTTGGCGGCGGCGGAGTTCGGCACCGGGTTCAGGGACGCGGAGTCCTTGTTCATGAAGGTGCCGGTCGCCGGGTTGTACCAGCGGGAGGCGGTGCCGACCTTGCCGGTGTCGGGCTCGGTCCAGCCGGACTGGAAGCCGAGGTGGCCGATCAGGGCGTTGCTGGTGGTGACGTTGCCCAGCGGGTCGTAGCTGGCGGACCCGGTCAGGCTGGTGGCGCCGGAGGTGAAGTCGCCGATGACGTCGTTGTGCGCGTCGGTCAGGGCGAGTTGGCCCTGACCGGGCGCGGTGCCGGAGTTGATGCCGGTGAGGGCTCCGGACGGGTCGTAGCTGTAGGTGTAGTTGCCGTCGGCGGCGATGGTGTTGCTCGCGCCCGAGTACTGGAAGGTGCGCGTGCTCTGGTCGGCGGAGTTGGCGTCGGTGATGTTCCGGCCGGATCCGTCGAGCGTGTACGTGTGGGTGCCCGCGGTGATCTGGTTGCCGAAGGCGTCGGTGCTGTAGTCGATCTTGCCGTCGGCCGTCGAGGTGTCCGACGTCATCGTGCCGCGCGCGGAGTAGGCGTAGGTGTGCACGCCGTCCGAGGTGAGCTGGTCGCGGGCGTCGTAGGTGTAGACGTTGGAGCCGACCTGGGTGCGGTTGCCCGAGTCGTCGTAGGAGTAGTTGGTGGTGGCGGTGCCGTTGTTCCACGACGTGAGGCGGTCGGCCTGGTCGTAGGTGTAGGTGTTGTTGGAGGCTCCGGCGACCCCGACGGTGTTCTTCGAGGTCAGGTTGCCGTTCTTGTCGTAGCCGTAGGTGATGCCCGACAGCGTGCTGGCGCCCTGGACGAGGGTGTCGCCGGTGAGGTCGTGCGCGGTGTTGTAGGTGTAGGTCCGGGTCTGGCCGGTGGCCCCGTACTTCACGGACGACTGCTGGTTCAGCGCGTTGTAGCCGTAGGTGAGGCTGGTGCCGGACGCCGCGTCGTTGAGCGTGGACAGCCGGCCCGCGGTGTCGTAGCCGTACGAGGTGGTGCCCGCCGCGTCGGTGCGGCTCAGCGGTGACGAGTCGTCGTTGTAGCTGAAGCTGGACGAGCCGCCGGAGCCGGACGCGCTGAGCAGGTCGCCGCGGTCGTCGTAGGAGAACGACTCGTGGGTGGCCGCCTGGTGGTCCTTGGCGCCGGTGGTGCCCGCCTCCGCGGTGTCCGCGGTGAGCACCTGGTTGTCGTGGTCGTAGCTGAAGGTGCGGGTGGCGCTGGCCGCCTCGGCGCCCTGGCCGGAGGCGGTCAGCAGGTTGCCGACCTTGTCGTACGTCATGGCGTTGGAGACGCCGCCAGGCAGCGTGGCCGAGACGAGCTGGCCGTCCGCGTCGTAGACGTTGGTCGTCTTGGAGTCGGCGTCGGACGTGTACTGGCTGGTGGACGGCTGCGTCACCGTCTCCTGCTGGCCCCAGGGGGTGTACGAGTACAGCCAGGAGTTGCCGCGGCCGTCGGTGTAGCGCGTGCGGTTGCCCGCCGCGTCGTAGCCGAAGCTCGTGGTGATCGAGGTGGTCGCGGTGACCGGCTGTATCTCCTGGGTGACGGTGCCCGCCGCGTCGTACGTGAAGTGGCTGGTGTTGCCGTTCTCGTCGGTGGCGGCGACCACGTTGCCGACGCCGTCGTAGACCTGGTGGGTCTGCTTGAGCTGGACGCCGGACGCGTCGTACTGCGTGCTGAGCGTCGGGTTGCCCGCGACGTCGTAGTCGGTCTCGGCGTAGGTGTTGTCCGGCTGGATGGTCTTCTGCCGGTTGCCCATGAAGTCGTACGTGTACCTCACGGTGTTGCCCGCGCCGTCGGTCACCGAGGTGACGTCGCTGGCCCGGTTGTAGCCGTAGGTGGTGGTCACTCCGCCGGCCGTCGTGGTCGACGCCAGGTTCGCGCCGTACGGGTTGCCGGTGGTGACCGCGTACGAGCTGGTGCTGGTCAGCACCCGCTGGGTCGGGTAGCGCTCCAGCGTCGTGGC
Source organism: Streptomyces sp. NPDC051976 (assembly GCF_040680795.1). Taxonomy (NCBI): domain Bacteria; kingdom Bacillati; phylum Actinomycetota; class Actinomycetes; order Kitasatosporales; family Streptomycetaceae; genus Streptomyces; species Streptomyces sp. NPDC051976. Next base: position 9,616 of record NZ_JBFAXL010000028.1, on the reverse strand, counting down.
GGTGAGCTGGCGGCCCAGGTAGTCGTACGTGGCCTGGGTGGTGGCGCCCGTGCCGTCCGTCATCGACAGCTTGTCGCCGTTGGTGTCGTACGTGGTGTGCAGCGTGGTGCCGTCGGGCTCGGTGATCTGCGCGACGTCGCCGAGCTGGTCGTACAGGAAGCCGGTGGTCTCGTTGCCCGGGGTGGTCGAGGTGAGCTGGTTGCCGTCGGAGTCGTACGTCCAGGTGGACGTGGCGGTGATCGGCGTCGAGGAGCCCGCCGGGGTGTACGGCGGCAGGGTCTCGGAGACCTTGTTGCCGTTGGCGTCGTACGCCGTGGTGGTCTGGTTGCCGTTCGGGTCGATCTCCTCGACGGCCTCGCCGAAGGTGTTGAACCCGCTGGTGGTGACGGGGCGCTGGGTGGTCGGGGTGCCGCCGGCCGTCTCGACCTGGACGGCGGGGGCGGTGGTGACCGCCAGGTTGCCGGCCTCGTCGTAGGAGTAGTCGGTGGTGTTGCCGTTGGCGTCGGTCATCGTCAGCGGCAGACCGCGCTTGTCGTACGTGTAGCGGGTGGTCTGCTGGGTCGAGGAGCCGACCGTGCCGCCGGTGCGGCCGTTGCCGTAGAGCGTGGTGACCTCGGCGCCGGACAGCGCCCGCGGGTAGACCTGCACGTTGGAGACCGAGCCGGGCAGGAAGTCGGTCGCGACGCCGTTGTACTTGCCCGCGCCGATGGTCAGCGGACCGCCCGCGTTCCACGGGGTGGTGTCGGTGCCGCTGCCGGACAGGGTGCCGTCGACGTAGATCTGGCTGGTGCCGGTGGAGACGTTGTAGACGCCGACCAGGTGGGTCCAGGTGTTGGCCTTGGGCACGGCGGTGGAGTACGCGGACGGGAAGCTCGGCGCGGCCACGTCGGCGCTGGTCTGCTCCATGCTCCACAACGGGGCGCTGGTGTGCGCGTAGTTGTACTGGAGGTAGAAGGCGCTGGCGCTGCTGCCGCTCTGGGCGACGACCGTGGCGTTGTGGGTCGGCAGCGAGGCCATGTTGACCCACGCGGAGACGGTGTACGAGCCGGTGGTGCTGAGCACCGGGCCGTTGGTGGCGACCTGCTGGCCCGTGGTGCCCGCGAAGGTGGCGGAGTCGTTGCCCCAGGTGACGCCGGTGGCGGCGGCGGTGTAGCCGGTGCCGGAGGTGTCGGAGACGGTGCTGCCGGTGGTCTGGTCGAGCTTCCACCAGCCGGACGGGTGGCCGGAGGCGTCACCGTAGAGCGTCTCGCTCAGGGTGTTGCCCGCCGCGTCGTAGGTGGACGCGGTGGTGCGGTCGAAGCCGGACGAGTCGTGCTCGTTCTGCGTGGCGACCTGGTCGTCGGGGGTGAAGGAGACGCTGGTGACGCGGTCGACGCCGGTCGGGTCGACGGTGGTGCTGGTGGTCCTGGAGGCCGCGTCCACCGTGAAGTTGGTGACCGTCTGCCCGTTGTCGGACGTCTGCGACAGGCGGTTGCCCGCCGCGTCGTAGGTGGTGGTCTGCAGCACCGTCGACTGGGTGCCGTCCGGGCTCTTCTTGGTGACGCTGGAAGTGAGCCCGTTGTCGGTGTAGGTGTACGTCGTCGTGTCGCCCATGGAGTCGGTCACCGACGCCAGCCGGCCCGCCGGGTCGTAGGCGCGGGAGGACTCGGTCAGCGTGGTGGCCGTCTGCGGGTTCACCGGGTCGCCGGTGTACTGCAGCGTCTGCGTCAGCAGGTGGCCGTTGTCGTCGTACGTGTAGTTGGTGGTCGAGCCGGACTTCGACACTTCCTGCGTCTTGTTGCCCGACGTGTCGTAGCTGTACGTCGTCGTGCCGCCGTTGCTGCCGCCCGCGTTGGCGTTCGCGTCGGTCTGGGTGAGCACGTGGTCGTACGCGTCGTACGTCTCGGTCTCGGTGCGGGAGGTGTCCCCGCCGCTGAGGTCCTTGACCGTCTGCGAGATGACGTCGCCGTCGTCGTCGAAGACCGTGGAGGTGGCGGCCGCGTGGGTGGCGCCGGTGACCCGGTCGACGATCCGCGGGTCGTCCTCCTCGGTGATCTGCCCGGCCTTGTCGTAGGTGTACGACGTGGTCAGACCGCTGGGGTAGGTGTCGGAGACGACGTTCTTGCTGAGCACCTGGCCGAGGCCGTCGTAGCTGTAGGAGGTGACCAGGCCCGCGGGGTCGGTGGACGAGGCCACGTCGCCGTTGTGGAAGTAGGCCACCGTGCTGGTCGCGCCGCCGGGCGAGACCGCCCGCACCGGCAGGCCCTTGGGCACGTTGCCGCTGTCGGCCGCCGGGAAGGTGGCCGTGCCGTCGCTGAACACGGTGCTGGAGGTGCGGCCGTTCGGGAATCCGGCGACCGGCGGCCCGGTGACCGCGGTCTCGTCACCGGCCGCGTCGTAGGTGTACGTCGTCAGGTAGGTGGGGTCGGTCGCCGAGGACGAGCGGCCGTCCCGCTCGGTGAGCAGGATGTCGTTGCGCGGGTCGGCGGTGGTGAGCTGCGCGGTCGTGTCGTCGGGGAAGTACGTGTAGTACTCCGTCGAGCAGACGTTGGCGGCCTGGTTCTGGCAGGTCGTCGAGGAGACCACGTTGCCGCGGACGTCGTGGCCGGTGACGGTCATGGCGCCGTTGGGGTCGGTCACCGAGTGCTCGAAGCCGCCGGTGTCGTAGCCGAAGCTGGTCCTGTTGCCCAGGCCGTCGGTCTCGGTGAGCTGCCGGTCGTTGTTGGTGACGTCGTAGGTGTACGTCGTGACCGCGTTCGCCGGGGAGGTGACCTTGACGGTCTCCACGGGCAGCAGGCCGGTGGAGTTCTTGGCCGCCTCGAAGTGCGCGGCGGCGTCCTGCGCGGTGAGCGCGGTGCGGTAGGTGGCGACCTCGGCGAGGGAGCCGTTGAAGTAGGCGATGGTGCCGTTGGTCAGGCCCGCCCAGCCGGCGCCGGTGGAGCCCGCGCCGATGTAGTCGGTGCTGCGGGAGCTGCTGGAGAGCGCCGCGGTGCCGGTCTTGGTCGCGGCCTGCACACCGTCGAGATAGAGCGTCTGGCTGGTGGGCGAGGCGCTGAGCAGGACGTGGTGCCACAGGCCGTCGGTGACGGTGCCCGTGGTGCCCATCTGCACCGAGCCGGCGGTGGTGTAGAAGCCGCCGTACAGCTTGTTGTCGCTGCCGATCCACAGCTGCGGCGTCATCGAGGTGGGCGAGGCGCCGAAGGCCGCGTTCTGCGCGTTCATCAGGATCGCGGTGCCGTGGGTGGTCTTGAACCACATCTCGGCGGAGGCGGAGGTGTCCCCGGTCACGACGTCGGGCACCTTGATGTACGAGCTGGTGCCGTTGAACGTGCCGGTCTTCTGGTCGCTGAACGGACCCGCGGTGCCCAGGGTCACCGCGTTGTACGTGCCGGTGCCGCCGCGCGTCTCGTCCAGCGCGGTGGTGGCGCCGGCCGCCTCACCGAGGCGGAAGTACGTGGCGGGAGCGCCGCCGAGGACCGCGCCGCGGTAGGTCTGGCTGGAGCCCGCGATGGTCGGCGCGGCCAGCTTCCACACCCCGCCGTTCTCGTCGGTGAGCTGGGTCAGCGTGGTCGAGGCCGGGTCGTACACCATGCTGGCGTACGTCTTGCCGGACGGGCGGGTCATGTGCGACAGCAGGCTCGCGGAGTGCTTGCCGTAGTTGTAGAGGGTGCTGACGTCGGCGGCGACCAGCGGGCGGTCGTACCAGGCGGCGTCGGCGATGGAGCCGTTGAAGTAGGTGGCGTAGCCGGTGGCGTCGGTGCTGCTCTGGTGCGGCTCGTCGGGCCAGTTGCCGCCGAGGAAGCCGGAACCGAGCGTGTTGTACTGCTGGTTCTTGCCGAAGGCGACACCGGGCTTGATGGAGACGGTGCCGGACAGCGAGCCGACCTTGGCCGCGTCCAGGTAGAGCGACTGGGTGTTGCCCGCGGCCGACAGCACCACGTGGTGCCACTTGCCGTCGGTGACGGCGGCCGAGGTGGTGATCGGCGCGATGCCGCCGCTGTTCCAGAACTCGGCCTTCAGCTTGCCGTCGGTGCCGACGTAGATCGTCGGGGTGTACGCGCCGGGCGAATTACCCGCGGTCACCGGCTGCGAGGCGTAGGAGTAGAGGACGCCGGGGCCCGCCGAGGTCTTGAACCACAGGGACAGCGCACCGGAGTCGGTGTTGTTGCCCATGTCGAACGGCAGGGTGGCGTACGAGCTGGTGCCGTTGAACCCGGCGGCGGTGCCGGTGCTGCCGGTGAGCGGGCCCGGCTGGCCGAGGGTGACCCCGCTGTACGTGGCGTTGTCGGTGCCCTGGTTGGCGAGCACCGCGTCCTTGGCGGTGGTGCCGCTGGCCTCGTTCATCGGCCAGAAGGCGCGCGGGCCGAGGTCCAGCGAGGCGTTCTGGTACTGCGAGCCGGCCGTGTAGCCGTAGGTGGTGCAGGCCACGATGGAGATCGGCGAGCAGAGCGAGGTGAGCTGATCGCCGGTGTAGCCGTACGTCCAGGTCTGCGCCGAGTTGGGGTCGGCCGGGGCGGCGAGGTCGGTGACCACGGTGGCCACGTGCGCGGCGGCGGCCCCGGTCGGGGTGCTCCACGTCAGGTGCAGCGCGCGGCCCGAGACGGCCGACGTCATCGTGGTGACGTGGCCGCTGGTCCAGGCCAGGTTGATGGAGCGGCCGTTGGCGTCGGTGACGGCGGTCAGGCCGTAGCCGCCGGAGCCCAGCGACTGCGTGAAGGTGTAGGTGGTGTCGTTCTTGTCGGTCAGCGAGTAGCCGCCGGTGACGGACTTGAAGGTGGCGAAGCGGCCCGACGGCGGCGAGAAGGTGCCGTCGCCGTTCTTGCCGTAGCCGACCTGCGAGCCGTCGGGGTAGCTGACGACGGCGGAGACGACGGCGCCCGCCGCGTTGTACTGCTCGGTGGCGCGGGAGTCGAAGATGCTCGACCATCCGGCGCCGAACGCCCCGGTCCAGCGCGGGTCACGCGAGTTGTAGTCGCGGGTGACGTCCAGCGAGGGGCCGACGGTGGAGACGGTCGCGTCGGTGTCCTCGGTGGTGTAGTTGCCGATGGAGGCGTCGAAGCCGTGGTCGCTGCTGTTCTGCGACAGCCCCGAGGTGATCAGGGGCTGTGGCACCTGGATGTTGAGCGAGTACCAGGTGGCGCCGGAGTACAGGCTGGCGTCGTACGACTGGACGGTCCAGCTGTAGCTCTGGCCCCACTTGAGCTTGCCCGCCGGGACCGTGTAGTCGCCGGTGGCCAGCAGGCCCGAGTCGACGATCTTGGTGTTGGTGTTGTCGTAGACCAGGAACTCGTACTTGGTGGTGGTGTTGGCCTGCGAGTTGGCGCCGCCGGACCACGCGGTCAGCTCGGGGGTGGTGGTGTACGCCACCGCGTTGTCGTTGGGGTACTGCTGGTAGACCTGCGGCGGCGTGGTGCCGGTGTAGGTGACCTCGATGCGCGGGGTGAGGACGCCGTCGTTGAACGAGCCGAACTGCTTCCAGTGCAGCGCGTCGGTGGTGGCCGCGTAGACCGCCAGGCCGTAGTCGGGGGTGGTGCCGTTCATCCAGCCCTGGATGGAGGCGGTGGTCAGCGGCACCGTCACCCAGTCACCGACGCTGCGGTCGGCGGCGGTGTTGGCGCAGGCGTTGGGGACCGACGGGGTCAAGTTGCCGATGGAGGAGCCGTGCGACGGGCCGGGGTAGGTGGTGACGCCGGTCGGCGTCCACGCCGAGGTGACCAGGGCGACGTCGAACCGCTCGGCGGTGCAGGTGGCGGCCCAGGTGTCGAAGAGCTTCAGGTCGGCGGCGGTGACGGTGACGTTGGAGCCGTCCCACCCGCCGTACCAGTGGTTGACGAAGCTGTTGGCGGCGTGCGTGCCGGAGTCGTACGAGCCGACCTTGACGGTCTGCTCGAAGGAGTGGTCGCCCGCGGGGTTGCCGGACTCGGCGTAGGTGGTGGTCCAGCCGTCGACGATGGTCGGGTCGACGGTGACGGGGAAGACCCGGGCGGCGTCGTGCAGCCACGCGGAGTCCAGGGTGACGGCCAGCGCCTGGTGGCCGGGGGCGCCGGTGAGCTGGTAGGACACGGCGTAGGTGGTGGCCGGGTCGCCGGAGCGCGGGTCGACCTTGGAGTCGTAGGCGTACGCGGCCGGGATGCGCTCGGTGACCTTGCCCGAGGCGTCCTTGAGGTCGATCGAGCCGTCCTTGGCCTGGACGGCGGTGAGGCCCTTGAGGGTGAGCGGGAAGGTCCAGGAGTTGGCGGCCTGCGCGGAGTGCAGGACGACGGCTTCCTTCACGCCGACGGTGGTGGGGGCGACCACCAGGTCGGTCTGCGGGAGGGCGCCGGCGTAGGTGACCTTCGAGCCGGAAGCCTTTCCGGTGACCGCCGCGGCGCCCTTGAGGCCGTACGACAGGCCGTGCGCGGCGTCGGTGCTGAAGTGCACGACGGCCGGGTCGGTGCTCGCGGCGCCGAAGTCGACGGCGAGGGAGTTGGCGCTCTCGTGCAGGCGGCCGTCGCCCGCCGTGCGCACCCGGGTGTCGATCGGCTGCCAGTCGCCGTGCGCGTCCCGGTAGTTGACCGGGCTCTGGGCGATCCGCCGGGTGGTGGTGCCGTCCGCGTTGTCGTAGACGTCGTTCGTCTGGTCCGACTTGGCCGCGTCGCGCTTGCTCGTCTTCGCGGAGAAGCCGCCGACCGACTGGCTGCGGCCGGCCTTGGACGCCTTCGTGTACGGGTGGTACGCGTCGAGTTCGCCCTTGCCCTTGCCGGGGGCGTGGCCCGCGCCCTTGCCCGCCCGGGTGGACGCGGCGCTCGCGCGGTGGCTCAGCCCGGCGGCGGTGCCGCTCTGCTGCTTGGGTATCCGGCCCCAGTGGGGGTCGTTCCACCAGGACTTGAGCCCGGCCCAGGACAGGTGCGGCATCGACAGCGCGGGCAGGGTGGCGCCGTCGGCCGACGCCTGCTCCGTCGTCAGGAGCAGTGCCATGGAGACGAACGCCACCATCGCGGTGGCACGCAGCCATCGGCGACGGAAAGCGATCCGCCGGTGGGAACGGCGGAAGGGGCGAGCGCGCACGGCACAAACTCCTGACAGGATCGACACAGAAAACGCGCCGATCGTGCCCGCTTCAATCACCTCAGGAGAAGACTCCAGTAACGATCTTGGGCTTCTCTTTGCCTGGTCATGGTCATGCAGAGCGAGACGTGCGATCCGTCCGGTTCCATCCCTGGCGAAGTCTTTACCGAACGCGTTCCTGGTCCATACCTTCCGGAGGATTGAAACGCGGTCAGCTGGTTCACGGATTCGGCGAAAACGCCTGGTCGTGGGGGTGCCGCGCGGGCCCGCCGAGGATCCGGCAGCGCACTAGCCGCGCAGTGCGGACTCCACCGCCGACGTGACCGCGCTGCGGGTGGCGCTCGGGTCGGCCGCCGTGAGAGCGGTCACATTTGCCCCGCGCTTTGCCGTGGCTTGAGATCCGGTTTTACTTCCGGCGGGCCCGCCCACGATCACGAACCGCGTGCCGGGGAACTTGGGGCCGTCGATCGCGACCGCGCCGCCGGGTGCGGCGCCCACCGTCAGCACCACCGTGCAGTGCCGCCCGCCGGCGAGCGTGGCCAGATAGGGCGCGGCGTTGGCGGCGCTCTGCTCCCCCGCCACCGCCAGATAGACCACCTTGGCGTGGGTCCGCGCCGAGGCGTCCTGCATCCCGGCCCAGACCGGCGTCGCGGCGCTGTCGGCCAGACCGCCCGCGGGGGTCAGCAGGCACGCCTGCTGCTCGGTGTAGGCGCGGGCCCGGGTGGGGGGCAGATCACGGCCGTGGCCCGAGCCGCCCGTCGCCGCCACCACGATCCCGGCGACCGCCGCCGCGGCCACCACCGCACCGCCGCCCAGCACCCAGCGCCGGTGCGCACCGATCCACGCCTTCACGGCCGTCCTCCTGAGGAATCGGCGGGCCGCCAGGTCACCGGGCCCGCTCACGAGGCCCGCAGCCTACGTGGCGCGGCGGCGTTCACCCGAAGTGGGTAATGTTCGTGTCTTTTAGGTGTCAGCATCGTTGCAGACGAGAACCCGACCCCGGCGCGGAGACGAGGACCCAGCATGGACAAGGCCGAGGCGGCCGAGGCGGTCCTCCCCGCACAGGGCGGAACGCAGGTCGGCACCCCTCAGGAGCCCGCGGAAGGCACCGGCGGCGGCCGTCGCCGGCTTGACGCGCGCTTCGACCCGTGGCTGCTCTCGGCGGTCTTCTTCGTCCTCTACGCGGCGCTGTCCGTCACCCGCTACCGCCGGATGCTCACCATGTCCTGGGACCTGGGCATCTTCGAGGAGGCGATCAAGGGCTACGCCCACCTGCACGCGCCGATCGCCGATCTGAAGGGCCCCGGCTTCAACGAGCTGGGCGACCACTTCAGCCCGATCACCGCGCTGGTCTCGCCCTTCTACCGGGTCTTCCCGAGCCCGGTCACCCTGCTCGTGGCCCAGGCGGTGCTCTTCGCGCTCTCGGCGGTCCCGATCACCCGCGTCGCGGCCTGGGCGCTGGGCCGCAGGCGCGGCCTGATGGTGGGCGTGGCGTACGGCCTGTCGTGGGGTGTGCAGCGCGCGGTCGACTTCGACTTCCACGAGGTCGCCTTCGCGATGCCGCTGCTGGCCTTCGCCCTGGAGGCGCTGATCCGCCGCCGGTGGCACACCGCGATGTGGTGGTCGCTGCCGCTGGTCCTGGTCAAGGAGGACCTGGGGGCGAGCGTGGCGCTGATCGGCCTGGTGGTGCTGCTGCGGGCCCGCGAGGACGACGAGGGCACGGGGCCGCGCACCAGCGCGTACGCGATCGCCCTGATGGCCTTCGGTGTGCTCTCCTCGGCGCTGGAGATCAAGGTGCTGATCCCGCACTTCTACGGTCCCGGCTACGACGCCTTCAACCACATCAACGGCGACGGCGCGCTCACCGGCCACATCCCGGTGGACACCGCGATCCGCACGCTGCTGTGGATCCTGGTGCCCGCGGGCGGGCTGCTGGCGCTGCGCTCCCCGCTGATGCTGGTCGCGCTGCCGACCATCGGCTGGCGCTTCATCTCGCACTACCCGGAGAACTGGGGCACCGCCTGGCACTACAGCGCGGTGCTGATGCCGGTGGTCTTCCTCGCCTTCGTGGACGCCGCGTTCGGCCTCACCGGCAAGGGCGCCGCGAAGGACGCCGGGGATGCCGGGCGGTCGCGCCGCAACCTCGTGGCGTACGCCGCCGCGCTGCCCGCCGCGATGGCGGGCGCCGCCCTCGCCCTGAGCACCCAGCTCCCGGTGGCCACCCTCACGCACACCGACACCTACAAGGTGAACGCCCACACCAAGGCCGTCGAGAAGCTCCTCGACCAGATCCCCAGCGGCTCCACGGTCGAGGCCAACGTCGGCCCCATCAGCCGCCTCGTCCACCGCACCACGGTCTACTGGGTCGGCGGCTCCAAGGGCGTCGTCCCCGACTACATGGCCCTGGACAACGGCTCGGGCTGGGTCCAGGACCCCGTCGGCTACGCCTCCCAACTCCACCCCCAGGCCCACTTCGCGGTGATCGCCAGCGCCGAGGGCTATGTGATCCTGCACCGAACCAGCTAGGAACCGGACACGCGACAGGGCCCGTCCGGCGGATCACCGCCGCACGCGACAGGGCCCGTCCGGC
>NZ_JBFAXL010000027.1:0-126661 GCF_040680795.1 Streptomyces sp. NPDC051976 | reverse complement strand
AAACCCCCGGGTTCGGTCTTTTACCCGGCTCGGGGGGGGGGGGGGGGGCCGGGGGCGCGTTGTCACGTGGTGGGGGGCGGGGCGGGGGGGCCCCCGCCCGCCCCCCCCCCCCACCGCGCGAGCGCACCCCGCGGACCGGCAATCGGGTGCCTACCGCCCGCCGATCAGCGGGTGTCCGCAGTTCTCACGGATCGGTAATCGTGCACGTGGCCGGGCACACTGTCGGCCAGCAGCTCTTGGTGCAGCCGCCGACGGCCTGTTCCTCCTGCGCGGGGAGTTCCTGCAGGGTGTCAAGGTCGAGTTCCATGGATGATCACCTCCTCTCACGTACTGGCGTACGGGCACAGGGCCGTCAGACGGTGGACACCGTGCAGGTGGCCGGACACACCGTCACGCGGCAGCTCACGCCGCAGCTCCACTCGCACGCTGAGGCGGCCTCCTCCTCCTGCGCGGTGAGCTCCTGGAGTGTGTCGAGGTCGAGTTCCATGTGATGTTCCTTTCGGGACGGGAAGGATGCCGCGACGCGCGGCAGCGGCTCTCACGTGCCGGACAGCCCGCAAGTGGCCGGGCACGATGTCCAGCTCCTGTAGCAGCTCAACACGCAGCCGCCGACTGCCTGCTCCTCCTGCTCGGGGAGCTCCCGCAGAGCGTCCGGGTCGAGCTCCATGGATGATCACCTCCTCTCATGGGCGGGCAGGCGAGCGCCGTGGGCGGCCGGCTCGCCGTCAGTGAGGAACCGGGCCACCTCGGCGGCGACCGGGTCCTGGACGGAGATCCCGAGAGCGGTGTGACCGCGGTCAGGAGGTTCCAGATAGTGGAAGTCCGTGTCCTCACGGCGGCCGGCTTCAGCCAACTGCCGTACGAGCAACCGTGAATGGGCCACCGGCGTGGACTCGTCACGGGCCCCATGGACCAGCAGGAGCCGGGCTCGCAGGTCGGCCGCGAACCGGGTCACGTCACGTGGCCCGAGGGCGTCGGTCGCCTCGGTGAGCCCGTCGAGGCGCTCCACCATGCCGCGTACCGCCGCGAAGCCGTCGGTGTGGAGCCGGGGTCCGGACAGGAACGGGGCGACGGCCACGCACGTCGACCACAGGTCCGGTCCGGTCGAGGCGGCCAGCAGCGCCAGGTAGGCGCCGTAGCTGATGCCGAACACGGCGGGGCGCTCCAGTGCGTCCGCACGATTGGCCTGCACATACGCCCCGACGGCCGACACGTCGGCGAGGTCGGGCACGCCCCAGGCTCCGACGAGGGCGAGCGTGTGCCCAGCCCCGTAGCCGGTGCTGCCGCGCTGGTTGGGGGCCACGACGGCGATGCCGGCCGCGGCGAGGATCTGGAACAGCGGGTTGAAGCCGAGCGTCCAGTGGCTGTTCGGGCCACCGTGCAGCGTCACCACGACCCGGGGGCAGCCGCGCCAGTCCGGCCCGTAGACCACGGCCTCGACCGGTCCGTCCGCCCCGGGGAAGGACTCCACCCGGCCGGGCAACCACGGCCCGGCAGGTACGGCGGGGAGCCGGAGTTCGCGCGAGTCCGGTGGCAGCCAGGCCATGGTCCGCGGTCTACGGGGGCCGGAGTGCGGGAGCCACAGCCCTGCGGTGGTCCAGGCCGCGACCGGGAGGAGTTCGCCCTCCGGCACCGCGATCCGGTGCACCTCCCCCGACTCGGTGTTCCAGCAGCTGAGCAGCGAGCGCGCGCCGACGGTCTCCAGGACGGCCACACACGTCCCTGAAGGCTCCAGCGCCAGAGGGTACGCGACCCCCCGCAGGGGAGTGTCCTGATCGAGTGGCCGAATGCTCTCCCCGGCGAGGTCCGCCCGCGCGAGCACCGGCCCTTCCGGGCACCGCTGGGCGAGCAGGACATGGTGCTCACTAGCGGCCAGCACATGGGAAGGGCCGTCGAGGAACGGCATCCGGACAGTGGTCCCGTCGCGCGGATCGAAAAGAACCCGCACCGGGCCGGATGCCGGTCCCAGGGTGAAAAGGATCCGGGGGCCGCAGAACACCGCGTCCCGTACCGGCCCCGGCAGCCGGACCAACTCCTGGAGCCACGGTGTCCCGGTGGTCACCCGGTACACCGTGCTCTCCCCCTCCGCCGTCCCCTCACCGGCTCCGCCGCCCGACCAGGCCAGCGCAAGGCCGCCGCACTCCACCGGTCCCGGCAGCAGGGCCAGCGGCACACCCCGCACACTGCCCAGGACGCCGAGGTGTCCGTCACCGTGGAGCAGCTCCACCACCTGGGTGCCGGTGACGCCATGCCGGGAGACCAACACCCGTTCGCCGTCCAGGGGGAGGACCGTGGTGCAGGCCGGGTCGCACGTCAGCTCGGCGGAGAAGTCCAGGACCGGCCCGTGCTCCCCCAGGCTCCAGCTCTCGGCGTGGTGCAGGCCGGACCCGGTGGTCGCCAGGCAGGCGGCCCGTGTGCCATCCGCGGAGAACCGGAAACCGATCCTCGACGTCACCGTGCTGTCATCGAGGTCTCCGTGCCAGGAGTTGGTCACGGCGCGGCCAGCTGCATCGAGCGCCCGACGCCGTCGACTGCCTTCACCGGGGCTCCGTCGACCATCCAGGGCCGCGCCCCGCCGTGCCCCAGTCGCAACAGGAAGCCCACCGCGCCGCTCAGGCCGGTGTTGTAGTCGGCTGCCGTGCCGTACGAGGACTCGTCGGGCATCACCAGCCGTTCTCCGTGGATGCCGTGGCGCAGCACCATCGAGACGGCCAGTTCCTCGGCCCATCCGCGGTAAGGACCGCCGACGGCGTCGGCGACGTCGAGCAGGAACTCGCCGTTGCCGGCCAGACCATGGCAGGCCGCCAGCCCCGAGAACCACCTCGCCTGGCGGACCGCCTGCGCGGCCTGCTCCGTCAGGCGCAGGTACTCGGTGTCATCGGTGGCCTGCCACAGCCGCAGCAGAAAGGTCCCCACACCGGAGGCGCCACTGCACCAGTGGATACGCATCCCCGTGCCGCGCTCGTCCCTGCGGTCGCTGCGCCAGTACGCCCCCGACGGCCCGGATTCGGCCTCGGCGGCCAGGGTGTCCCCGGCGGCCACCGCGGCCTCCAGGTACCTGCTGTCTCCCGTGGCCCCCGCGGTCGCCAGCAGCGCGTATCCGACCCCGGCGACGCCGTGGGCGAACCCCAGGTGGGTGATACCCGCCAGGAGCGAGTCCATTGCGCCGGGAACGGGCCAGTACACCTGGCCATCGCTGTACTCCGCAGCCGCCAGCAGAGCGTCGCCGCCCCTGACCGCACGATCGAGGAACTCGGCGCGCCCGGTGCTCCGCCACAAGTGGAGCTGGGCCAGCACCGACCCCGCGACCCCGTGACACACGTCCGGGTTGGGCCACTCCACCGGCACCGCCAGGCCCAGCTCGACCGCCTGCTGCTCAAGCTCGTCGTCACCGAGGTGGCGGGCCGCGTCGTACAGCGCCCAGGCGGTGCCGGAGCGGCCGAAGTACAGGCCGGGCAGCAGCCGGGGGACCGCGTTGCGTCGCTGAGCAGTCCAGTCCGCGACCCGGGCGACGGCCGCGCGCAGATCGTCCCGCCGCAGGAACCGGTCCGCCAGGGTGAGCACGCCCAGGACGCCCGCCGATCCGTGCTGGACGTTGCAGGGGTCGGTGGTGTCGCCGAAGTCGGTGCTCGGCCACAGTCGGCGCCCGTCGTCGCCGGGGGTGGCGAGGGTCGCCAGGAGGTGGGCGAGGCCATCGTCGGTGAAGCGCAGCCGGTCGGCTTCGGACAGCCGGTCCGCCGCAGCCGTGCCGTTCCCGCCGGCCACCACGGCGGTGGCCTCGGCTACCGTGCACCCGGCGAGGAACTCCCGGAGCCGGTCGAGCGACCAGCGCTGTTCGGGATCGTCGGCTGTCAGCCCGAGCACGGCCGGCGCCAGCATCCGCACCACCGTGTTGCGCACGCCGGCCGCGCGGAGTACGCCGCCAAGCCGGCCGTGCGCCGACCGTGGCTCCGGGCTGTCCTTCCCGAAAGCGGGCGCGGTCCCCACAGCGAGGAAGTACAGCACCGTTCCCAGTGAGTAGAGGTCGGCCGTCTGCTGCGGCACCCAGCCCTCGCCGGGATTGCGCACGACCTCCGGTGCGGCGAAGCCGATCGTGTGGCCACGGACCCCCCACTCACCGGGGACGCATGCCATCTCCGGGTCGATCAGCTTCAGCTCTCCGCCCGGAAGCACCATGATGTTGAGCGGAGTGAAGTCCTGGAACACCAGCCCCCGCGCATGGACCTCGGCCAGCAGTTCGGCGAGCCTGCGTGCCACGTCCACCGCCAGGGCCGGGTCCAGCGCGCCGGTGGGCCCGCTGTCCGCCATCCGCTCGTCGAGCCAGCGGGCCAGCGTCTGGCCGGGCAGGAGAGACTCCACAAGGAAGGTGTGGCCCTCCCGGTCGAACAGGTCGACCGGCTCGGCGGTGATCCCGGCCAGCGCGGTCAGCGCATCCCACTCCCCACGCAGGCCGTCCCGGCAGTCCTTGCCGTTCAGGTACCCCGCCACGTGAGCGCGGGCCTGCTTGACGATCACCTCCGCGCCGGTGCGGTGGTCGAGCGCCCGGTACACGCCGCCGCGGGCGGAGTGGCGGATCGCCTCTCGCACCTCGTAACGGCCGGCGAGCAGTGCCGGGCCCGTGGCGCCCTTGACCGCCGTGGACGCCTTCGGCGGGCTGGGGTACGGCAGTTCCGCCCAGGACGGCGGGCAGAACCACGGCTTGCGAGGGTCCTCGACCGGAGTTCCGTCCGGATCGGCGACCCGTACCTCGAACACCCCGTCGTCCGTGAGGACCGGGACGCCCCGGAACGCCCCGTACCGGTAGTGCACCAGGCTGCCGGGCCGCAGCGGCCGGTCGGACAGGATGGCGGGGCCGGGAAAACCCGCGGTGGCCTCGTCGAGGGCCGCGGCGAGCTCCCGGAACTCACCGTCGTCGGACGGGTAGACAGTGATGATCTTTCCGCACTGGGCCCGGCTGAAGCGCGCGCCGGTCATCTCCGAGACGGTCCCGAGACTCCGAGCGAATTTGAAGACGCAACCGCGCGGCACCAGGACGTCGGCGACCCGGTGGAGCACCTCCGGCGCGGAAGAGCGCGTCGCGGAGACGTGGAGCTTCCATCCCTGTATCCGCTCGACCGGACTGCCGCCGGCCGGCGTCGCCCGGCACCAGACCTGGTCCTCGCTGAACGTCCAGCCCTCCAGGCCATGCTCGGCGAGGACCGCCTCCACCACCCACTGCAAGCGAAAGTCATGCATGCCACAGCCCCATCCCGACGATCCGCCGCTCGACAGCGACCTCGACGGCCAATCTGGCAGCAGAGGGGGTGCCGAGCTTGAGGGGCCGACCCTCGTTTTTTGCCGCATCCGTCAGGAGTTGCGTAGGGGTCCTGCGTAATCCGACGGAGGCGACCCGTGCAGAGCGCGGGTGATGATCGCTCCCCACGGCGCCGCAGTACGCAGGACGGGAGCAGAGGTATGACCGGGCCCTACCCACCGACCATCTGCAGGGAAAGGGAGATGGCGGTCCTGCGATCGGCAGTCGCCGCATGCTCCGACGGAGCCTCCACGGTCGTGGAGATCACCGGCGACCCTGGCCTGGGCAAGTCCAGGCTGCTCGGCGAACTCGAAATGCTCGCCCGAGCCCAAGGGCTGACCGTCCTGTCCGACCGCTGCTCGGCATTCGAACGCCAACGCCTCCTCTTACTGGATGTGCTCCAGCCCGCTCCGCACAGGCAGGGACAGGGACACCCCACGCGTCACCGGGCCCACCAGGATGTCGTCCAACTCCTCGCCGATGCCACCGGTGGCCGCGGGGTCCTGTTGTGCCTGGACGATCTGCACTGGGCCGGAGAGGCCACGCTGGAACTGCTGCACGGCCTCCTGCGGCGGCCGCTCGGCACACCGTTGATCCTGGCCTGCAGTCACCGGCCGCGGCAGTCCCCAGGCAGACTCCTTGCCTCGCTCCAGCACCCGGCACCTCACTACCGCGTCGCCCGCCTCCAGCTCGCGCCACTGGACCGGGAAGCCTGCGCCACCCTGCTGGGCCCCGAGCACAACACGGAAGACCGCAACAGGCTCTGCGCGGCCGGCGAGGGCAATCCGTTCTACCTGGGCCTACTCAGCGAACTGGCCAGGAGCGGTGCCGCGGGCCTCCCGGAGACCGTACGCGCGGCCGTGATCCGGGAAACGGCCATGCTTTCCGGCGACGAACTCGCGGTCCTGCGCGCCGCCTGCGTACTCGGCGACCCCTTCGACCCGCTCCTCCTCTCGGCGGTCGCCGACCTCCCCGACCAGCGAGCCCTGGACGCCCTGGATCGATTAGCCGCGCTCGACCTCGTCCGGACCGCCCACCCGACGGGACCGCCGTCCGACGTGCAACGGCTGCTGCAGTCACGGCACCCCGTCCTGCGCGAAGCAGTGTCCGCGCACACCCCGCCGGGTTGGACCCTGGCCGCCAACAGCCGCGCCGACCTGGCCCTGCGCGCCAGTGGAGCCGACGTGGTGGAACGCGCCCCCCATATCGCGCGCTCGGCACGCCCAGGGAACGCCGACGCCATCGCGGACCTGGCCGAGGCGGCTGCGTCAGTCCTCCACACCTGCCCCGCCACCGCGGCCACCTGGTTGCGCTCCGCGCTGCGCCTGTCGGCCACCGACCGCTCCAGGGAGGCGGCCTCACCCAGACGCGGCATGCTGCAGGGCCTGGCCGAAGCCCTCGCGATGACGGGCGACCTCGCCGGCTGTCGCGACACCGTGGAGCAGGCCCTGAACCTGGTACCCCCCGACAATCCCGACAAGCGCGTCCCGTTGATCGCGCTCGGGTCAAGGGTCGAACGCATCCTCACCCCGAGGCCGACCAGCACCGCTCTCGAGACAGAACTCGCCCGCTGGCCACACGGCGCCCCCCGCGCAGACCCGCTGCGACTGCAACTCGCCCTCGTGCGGACCACGCAGGGAAGGTACGAGGAAGCCGTACATCTCCTCAACACGCTCCGCGCCCGCACCTCCACGGCATCCGACCGCAAGACCCGCACCGCCGTCGCCGCCGCCAGCGCCCTGGGCGCCGCGTACAGCGGGCGCCGGGAGCCCTCCCGAACGTACGCGGCCGAAACGGCAGCCTGGTTCGAGTCCATGAACGACGAGGAACTGGCCACTTACCTGGACGAGGCCACCCAGCTCGGCTGGGCCGAAACTCTGACCGAGCGCCACCACGACGCCCTGCGCCACACCACCCGCGCCGTCGCCGTCGCCCGGCGGACCGGGCAGACCCATCTGGCGCCCTATCTGCTGCTGTGCCAGTCGTACACACAGCAGGCCACTGGTGACCTCATGGGCAGCGCCGCTGCGGCCAAAAGCGCGGAAGGGACGGCGCATCAGCTCGCCCTGCCGAATCTCGTCGCCTTCGCATTGACCCTGGGAGCCGCAGCGACCACCCTGCAGACAGGCCCCGCCTCGGCGGCCGGAACCGTCGCGCACGTTCTGCCTGCCCTCGACCGACGCGGAAGGTTCTGGGAGGCATCCGCCGGCACGCTGGCCGCGCTGCTCCTGGAGCAGGGCCGCCTCGACGACTGCCTGGACCTCTTGCGCGCCCTCACCGGAGCCGACCGTCCCGTCACCGCACACTGCCTACGGGCGATGTGGTGCTGCACCGCCGCCCGGGCCGAGACAGCCCGGGGCAACCACGCCACGGCGCGTGAGTGGGCCGCGCGTGCCGTCGAGTCGGCCAACGCTGTGGATCTGCCGGGCCAGCGCGGATACGCCGCACTCGCCCAGGCCTCCGTACAGGCCGACGACCGCGATGCCGCCGCCGAACTCTATCTCTCCGCAGCCGACTTGTTCGCCTCCGGCGGGCTCGTCCCCGTCGAGGCCCGAGCGCGACTGCTCCTCGGCCACAGCCTCGCCGACACCCACCGACTCGACGAGGCCGGACTCGCCGTGGGCCGGGCAAAACAGCTCGCCGACGCATGTGGTGCCACCCACCTCGCCCTTCTCGCCGTCAACGCCCATCGGCGGATCGGCGGACATCGTCCCCGCTCCAGCCACCACGCCCCCGACCACCCCGCACTGTCCGAACAGGAAAGCCGCATCGCCGAGCTTGTCGCCCGTGGCCGGAGCAACCGCGCCGTCGCCGCCGACCTCTTCATCTCCGTCAAGACAGTCGAAGGCCACCTGACCCGCATCTTCCGCAAGCTCCATGTCACCTCACGGTCGGGCCTGGTCACAGCCATGGACAACCTGGGAGCCGTCTGAGGAACCCCGCCCCGGCCATCGTCCTTGGACTGGCGCGGGGAGCGAGCGCCTCGGGGTCAGCGGCCAACCCGCGGTCAGCACACCTCACCCGACCGCAAGGCCAAGCGGACACACCAACACACGTACCAACCCCTCGGAGAATGGAGCTTCCCTTTGAGCCGAACGGTTCAAAGGAATCGCACCTGACACGTGGCGCCCCCGTGCATGTCTACGTGTGATTACGGATACCGCGAGGTAGGCCGCTCGAAATAGCGTGAACACCATGACCGAAGGAGACACGATGCGATCTCGAACCGCCCGCGCCGTAGCCGCGACTCTCGCAACTACCGCCCTCGCACTGGGAAGTGTGGCGGCTGGCAGTGGAACCGCTCAAGCCGCCACCGGAACCACGACGCACTGCCACGACTACGCGTCTCCCTACTTCAGCTCATGCGACGCCCCGTCCGGCACCGGCGCACAGTACACCTTCAACGTTGACAGATATTGGTTCCGCGGTTTCTCCGGTAGTCACCTGGTGTGGTACATGTACCAGAATGTTCGGATGGTGTGCTCGTCTGCCGTCCAGACAGACGCCACGAGTTGGACCGTCAACCCCTCATACTGCGTGGGGCCCACCGCCCAGTAGCTCGGCACATCACAGATGAAGCATGCCCGCTGGTAGAGCTCGTCGAATCGCGGTCCTGACCGCGCCGAGAACCATCGTCCGGTCCTGACCGGTCAGCAGCTGGGTCCCCCATCCCCCCGCCGAGGGTCACAGCACGCCGTCGCCCGGGACGACCAGGCCGGACTCGTAGGCCACGACCACTGCCTGGGCGCGGCTGTTCAGGCCGAGTTTGGTCATCGTGCGGTTGAGGTGGGTCTTCACGGTGGCCTCGGTGACGTGGAGGCGCTGGGCGATGTCCAGGTTGGCCAGGCCGTGGGCGACCAGGCGCAGGACCTCGTTCTCGCGGCCGGTCAGGGAGTCCAGGGCGGGGGCCGGCGGAGAGGGGTCCGGGGAACGGGAGGCGAAGGCGGCGATCAGGCGGCGGGTGATGCTCGGGGTCAGGAGGTGGTCGCCCTCGGCCACCGTGGTGAGGGCGGCGATCAGGCGGTGCGGCGGGGTGTCCTTGAGTAAGAAGCCGCTGGCCCCGGCGCTGAGGGCCGCGTACACGTACTCGTCCAGGTCGAAAGTGGTCAGGATCAGTACCCGCGGGTGGTGCGCGGACTCCGGGCCGAGCAGGTGCGCGGTGGCGGTGACGCCGTCCATGTCGGGCATCCGGATGTCCATCAGGACCACGTCGGGGCGGTGCTCGGCGCTCAGGGCGACCGCCTCCCGGCCGTCGGACGCCTCGCCGACCACCGTCAGGCCGGGCGCGGCCGCGATGAGCGCCGCGAGCCCGGCGCGGATCAGCACTTGGTCGTCGACGACGAGAACACTCGTCACCCTGTCCCCCCGGTCCCCCTGACGCTTCAGCTGTCGGGAGATTCTCCAGGAGGACGGCTGGACCCGCCAGCGGTCGGCAGGGTGAGAAGCACGACGAAACCACCGCCGGGCCGCGGCCCCGCGTCCAGGCTGCCGCCGTAGACCCGGGTCCGCTCGCGCATCCCGAGCAGTCCGTTTCCGGTGCCCGCCCCCTTGACCGGCGCTGAGGTGTCGTTGCTGATCCGTATCGCCAGCCGGTCCCTGGCGTACTCGACGGCGACCAGGGCCCGCGAACCGGGGGCGTGCTTGAGGATGTTGGTCAGGCTCTCCTGCACCACCCGGTACGCGCACAGGTCCGCGCCGGGCGTCAACGGGTACGGGGAGCCTGTGGTGCGTACCTCCAAGTCGACCCCCGAGGACCGGATGCGCTCGGTCAGCGCGGGCAGTTCGCGCAGCCCCGCCGAAGGGGAATACGGCTCGGACGACGCGGGCCGGAACAGCGCCAGTATCCGGCGCAGTTCCTCCAGCGCTTCACTGGTGCTATCCATCACGGTGTCCAGCGCGCGGGCCGCCGTCCCCTGGTCCGAGGCCAGCACGTAGCGGGCCAGCCCGGCTTGCACCGAGACCACCGACAGGTGGTGGGCCACCACGTCGTGCAACTCCCGGGCGATTCGGGCCCGTTCGAGGGCCACCGCCTCCCGGGCCCGCGCCTCCTGGTCCAGCCGTAGCGCCTCCGCGGTGCTGGCCAGCGCGATGTTGCTCGCGGCCAGCTTGCGCGCCTGGTCGCCGAACCGCCACAGCACCCCGGAGAACACCACCCCCTGGGCCAGCGCCGTGACCACCCCGCCGGCGTGGCCGCGGACCGTCGCGTAGACCCACACCCCGCTGAGCAGCCCGGCCGCGGTCCCCGCCCACCGCGGTGGCCGCAGCGAGGCGATGGTGTAGCACATCAGCATCGGCGCCAGCGAGTTGACCACCGGCCAGTAGCCCAGCTCCACGTACCAGCCCCACAGCGCCGTGCACAGCAGCATCACGGTGAGTGGGTACGTGCGGCGGATCATGGTCATCATGTTGATCACGCAGGTCAGCACGATGCCCAGGGCGTCCAAGTGCTGCCACTGCTCCGGCGGATTGTTCAGCCCCAACTGCAGGCTCACCAAGGTCTCGCCGACGGCGATGGTGACGTCCACGGCCCACTGCCCGGTGCTGGCCGCAGCCGCGGACCGCGCCGCGGGGACGGTCAGGTCTGCCGGTACGGGTGCGGGTGCGTGTGCGGGGTCGGCGAGCGGGCGGGCGTCCACGGGCGAATGCTCGCGGACGCCGGATCCGGCATCGCTCGCGGTTCCGGCCGCCGTCGCCCGGGCGCGGCGGAAGATGCGGGGCATGGACGGCACCTTAGAACCATCCCGGTGCGACGCGCGTCCGCCTGAGGGTTGGGGGTCGGCGTACCACGCTGGTTGGAGACCGGGTGCCGACCCGGTCGCTCCGCGGACCGGCTGCCGTGCAGGCCCCAGGGGGGCCGGGGCACCTCCCGCGCGGCGCCCCGGACCCCTGGGGGCCTGCCGCCCTCCACGAGCGGCAGGCCCTACCCCCTCATCCCCCGGTCAGTGGCTGACGGTCAGCGCCCCGGTGGCGGCCGGCCGTCAGCCGACGGCGGTCAGCGCACGTAGAGCTGGGTGGGACGCGGATAGCTGCTGTTCCACAGGCTCTGCAGCGAGCGGATGTCCGTCGGGCTGAGCTTGACGCAGCCGTTGGAGACATAGCTGCCAGTCCACCGGTAGGGACCGCTGCCCTGCTGGCCGCTGGGCAGCATCTTGCTGTGGACGAACAGTTCGGTGCGCGGTGTTCCGTTCCAGCACTTGTGGTCGCTGATCTGCCACGAGATACCGTTGACACCGTGCGCGCCGCCGTTGTGGTGGGCGTAGTAGTGCAGGATGTTGTACGTGCCGTTGGGCAGCCAGCCGTGGTTCCTGTAGCAGGTGTTCTTGCTGCCGTCGCCCGACCCCGCGCGCCAGCTCGCGACCACCCAGGACCGTACGTGGTCCGGGTTGGTGTTCTGCACGTAGATGAACCTCAGGCGGGAGTTGGTCGGACTCGTGCCCTTGTCGAATTCGAGGTACGTGTAGTTCCTTCCGGCCGCCGCGGCCCGCGGGGCCGCCTTCGCGGTGGTCCCGGCCGCGGTGTTCGTAGCGGCGTGCGCCCCCGCCGGCGCCAGCCCGACCGCCGCGACGACCGCGCCGACCGCGACCGCGGTCCGCACCCTCGCCCGCCAACCGCCTTGCGCAGCTGCCCTGTTCGTTGTCCCGCTGTCCACTGGTTTCCCCCTGCGTTGCCGAAGTTCCGATGCCCACAACGTAGAGGCGGTCCCCCTCGCCGGACGTCGCACACAAGGTGGAACCTGCCGTCAACTCTGGCGGCAGCCGCGGGGCCGGTCCTCGACCCACGGCGGTACGCGGGCGGTCACCGTACGGGGGACACCGGCTGTCACCCGCCGGTGCTCCCGCCGCCGGGCAGCAGAACTGACTGCGGTACACACCGAGGCTGGACTCCGCGCTGGGGTCGTCGTAGGCGTCGATGAGGGCGACGGTCGCACCCGAGCCCGCGGTCGCAAGGCAGGTTGTAGGCGCTGCGCAGGGCACCGCTGTGAGCGTGCGGGGGGCGGTCCGGCGGGGTTGGTCCATCGCTGGGGAGCGCGATGGACCAACCCGTTCGCGCCGGGTTAGCTACGAGTCCACTGCTGGTTGGTGCCGCCGGTGCAGGACCACAGTTCGACGGGGGTGTTGTTGCCGGTGGCGGCTCCGGTGACGTCCAGGCACAGCCCTGACTGCGTGCCGCGGAGGGTGCCGTCGGAGTTCAGGGTCCACTGCTGGTTGGTGCCGCCGTTGCAGTCCCAGATCTCCACCTTGCTGCCGGCGGTGGTTCCGGCGGCGTCCAGGCACTTGCCGCCCACGGTGGTGAGCGTGCTGCCAGTGCCGGTGGCCCACTGCTGGTTGGCTCCGCCGGTGCAGTCGTAGATGATCGTCTGCGTGCCGTTGGTGGTGCTGGAGGCGGGGTCGTCCAGGCAGCGCCCGGATGCCTTGGACACCAGCGCCTTCCCGGTTCCGCCGCCGCCTCCGGCGACCCATCCGCGGGTCACATGGGTGCCGTTGCCGACCTGCGTTGCCTGGTAGTTGGACTGGCCGACGCAGTCGCTGTACTCGTAGTTGGCCTGCGACGTGCCGGTCAGTCCGCCGGCGTCGGTGGTGGTCGGGCCGCCGAAGACGACGTCCGAGCGGGGCATGGTCGCGCAGCTCGGGACGCCCAGGTAGTACTCGACGAAGCCGCCCTGCGACCCCGCCAGATTGCCGCTGCCGCTGGGCACGGTGTACGTGCCGATGTGGGTGGACACACCGGTGACGGTGTCCTTGGCCGTACCGGTCCAGGTGTCGGTGCCGGTGCGGGCGACCAGCAGGTTGTACTGGTGGCCGTAGACGCCGTTGAAGTCGACGGCGCAGCTGACACCGCTGCCGGAGTCCGCGCCCGAGTGGCAGTTCGGGTCGCTGGTCGTGGCGCCGTCGCCGAAGACGGAGAAGACGCCGTGCAGCCGCTCGCTGCCGCCGCTGTTGGCACGCGGCTGCAGACCCGTGTAGCCGCCGACGTTGTGCTGGAAGTCGTACTGCTGGGCGAAGTAGATGCCGTCCTGGTGGGCGGTGGCGGAGTTGACGGTGATCGGGAACGTGATGTTGGTCAGGCCCGAGGAGGGGACGTTCGGGATCGACCACCCGATGGAGACGTTGCCGCCACCGACCGACGCGCCCGCGTACTGGGATGCCGCCACGAGGAGCCCTGTCGCGCCGAGAGCGGCTGCGCACAGCCGGACCGTTCGAGACCTCAGCATGGATCGTCCTATCTGTTGGAGTGTCGCCGTGGGGTGCGTGTACTCCGGGGTCGCCGACCGGTGTGGGGTTCCGGTCGGCGACCCCGCAGCTAGCCGAGGGTCCAGTGCTGCAGGGCGGACCCGGTGTCGGCCTGCTGGGTGACCAGGGCGCCGTCGGTGGTGGAGGCGGTAGTCATCAGCAGGTGGGAATTGGCGGAGGCGACGGTGTAGGTGCCGTCGGAGAGCTTGGTGAGCGTCCAGTGCTGGTTGGCGGCCGCCGAGCAGGTCCACTGGATGATCTGGGCGCCCGCGGTGGTGGAACCGCCGGAGACATCCGCGCACAGCCCCGACTCACCGTTGGCGATCTGGTAGCTGCCGTCGGCCTGCTGGGTGAACGTCCAGGTCTGGTTGGTACCGCCGTTGGCGGTCCAGGTGATGAGCTGGGTGCCCGCGGTCGTGCTGTGCCCCGGGTCGTCGAGCGCCTTGCCCGAGACGGCCAGCGTGTGCGTGCCGTTGAGGTTGCCCGACGACGTGCCGACCGCGGTGATGGTCAGGGTCTGTTCCGCGGCGGTACGGGTGCCGCCGACGCTGTTGCCGGTGGTGTTGGTCCAGGCGCGGGTGGGTGTGGTCTCGGTGAGCCGACCGGAGGCCGAGGACAGGCCGATGACCAGGCCGCTGTAGCGGTTGACCAGCTTGTACGTGCCGTCCGCCGTGCCGCTGGTGGAGGTGCCGGGGATGACGAACCACTGCTGGCCGACAGTGGGTCCGCCGCTTCCGGACGCGGTCACGGTGGGGGCGGTGCCCCAGGCGCGGGTGGCGGAGGCAGTGGCGGCCACACCCAGCAGCTGGCCTGTGGAGGCGTTGGCGACGCGGTAGGAACCGTCGCCGTTCGCGGTGAACGTCCACGCGTCCAGACCTGTGCCGGACGCCGCGGCCAGCGAGGTGGTCGCCGAACTGCCGGAGACCTGGGCCAGGACACGGCCGTTGCCGCCCGCGATCTGGTACGTCTTCGCCGGGTCGAACAGTGCCGCGGCCGGCGCCGACGAGCCGATGGTGACGTTCACGTACTCCGAAGAGGAGCCGCCGGAGCAGCCGAAGGAGCAGTACGTACGGAAGTCCTTGCCGACGATCGTCGAGTTGGTCTTGTTGGCGCTGTCGAGGAACCAGCGGTACCAGGACGCGGTGTGATAGCTCCCGGTGTCACCGATGAGCGTCCACTTCTGCGTGGCCAGGTTGTCGGTGGCGTAGTACTGCTGCGGCGCGTTCCCCGACTGGTCGACGGCCTGCGGCTCACCGATGTACAGGCCCAGGTAGGCGTTGTACGTGACATCCATGACGAACAGCGGTGAGGTGGGCGGGGCGGTACCGGCCGCGACCTGCTGGTCGGTGGTCCCGGTGGTCGCCGGGCTGTACTCCTTCGACGTGGGCGTGTAGCCGGTGGTGTTGGCCGACGTGACGGGGACGACGTTGCTTTCCTTGCCGCCGACGCCGGGCTGCGTCCAGGCGCCGCCGTACCACTTCTGCCACGAACCGGGCGCCATCTTGCCCGACATCGGCGCGCGGGCGACGTGCTCGTAGAACGCCTTCCAGCCGCCGTTCTTGTCGATCACGCGTGAGCCGTAATAGACGTAGAAGTAGCCGGAGGCGGTGTCGACGAACAGCCGCGGGTCACCGTCGCCGTAGTAGTAGGTCTGCTGGGGGAACGCGGCCGTGTCCCCGCGGGTGGTGCTGTACGGGGATGTGATCGCGTGGTCCTTGATCGTCCAGGTCTTGCCCTGGTCGGTGGAGACCGCGTAGTCGATCGCGTCGTAGTGCAGCCCGTCACCGAAGGGCTGCGGGGTGAACTCGTTGTGCACCAGCCCGTACCAGTCACCGGTGTCCGGGTCGACCCAGGTGCCGGTCAGGTCGCAGTAGTTGGGTTGGGCGTAGCCCGAACCGGCGGGGGCCTTGGTGGAGTTGACGCCGGTCGGGCTGTTGTTGCAGAACGTGGTGGTGTCGGCGTTGGTGCCCGCGCTGTTGATCGCGCCGGCGGCTGTGGCGGAGTCCATGGTGGTGCCGGTGTAGAAGCTCCACGAGCGGCCGTCGCTGGCGCCGTAGTTGGAGTGGGACTCCTGGAAGTAGAAGGTGCCGTCCTTGTCGGTGTACGGGTTGGCGGGCGTGTCGTCCGGGTGCGTCCAGGTCCCCTTCGCGCCGACGGTGACGCTGTAGGTGGGGCTCGCGGCGGATACCCCCGGTGCCGCCGTCAGGGCGGTGCCCGCCACCGACAGGACGGCAGCCGCGACCGCGATGGCCAGGCTCCCCCGCCGTCTCCTTCTCACGTTCATGCCAGGTGACACGGGAATCTCCTCTTGGTTGTCGGCTGACGACCGATCCCAGAACCTGCGAAGGATCATGATGTGATCGATATCAATCCGGGATTGAGCGGTGCTTCGGGGCAACGTGGCAGTAAATGAGCCACCGCAACGGAGCCAGCGGCCGGAACTATGGCAGACGATGGGATCGATGCCAACCCTTCACGCAGGTTCCCCGTGACGTTTTCTTGTTCGCACATGATTCAAACGACTCTTCTCCGCGCACTACTGCGCAGAAGCGGCTGGTAGCCGGAGCGTGGGATGTCGCTCCCGAACATCCGGTCGGCCGCTGGTGGCGGCGCCGCGGCGGGCGCGGGCGGGCAGCCCGAGGCCGCCGCCCGAAGAACTTCGGGCGGCTTTGGCCTTCCCGGGTAGCCGACGGGGTGCACGGGAGCCGGGTTGAGGCACATCAGCGGCTGTGGGGCTGATGCCGGTCAGACGGCGGGCGCCAGCCAGGGCGGGGTATCGGTGGCAGTGACGCCGGCGATTGCGGGGCGGTGGTTCGGTGAGGGGACGGTCTGCACGGCGCAGCCGAGGGCTTCGAGCCGGGCGGCCCGCTCGTGGGCTTCCCGGTCCCTGAGGGAGAAGACCCACAGGCCCGGAACGAGGACGGTGTCTATCCAGCCCCTGGCGACCAGGGCGGTCAGCCGCCCGAGGGCGGGCAGCGGGCCGGACGACGGTTCGCCGTTGTCGAGGAAGATCAGCGGCGCGGTCGACCAGCCCATGCCGTCGGCGTAGTAGTGCAAGGCACCGACGTGTGCGCTCATGCCCCATGCGTCGTACGGGTAGCAGCGCAGGTACAGGGCCAGGCGGCGCGGTGCGCCACAGGGGGCCGGGGTGTACATCGCGAGAACACCTCCCGGGTGCGGCGCGCCAGGCGTCGCAGGGGTGCGAAGGTGCAGCGGACGGCGTGTCCGCGGCAGGGGTGGCGTCCGGCTCTTCAGCAGCCTAGACTTAGTTCGACTAAAGTCGGAACTAAAGCTAACGGCGGGTTTGGGGGCATTGTCAAGCGCGAGGACCAGGCCGTCGGCAAAAAGTGGAATGTGATGCTCCGGGTGGCTGCCGGGGTCCACGTCCGGCCGGGCCGCACGCTGGTTCCGCACCCGCGATGAGCGCTGGACGAAGGAGAGCGTTGTGGTCGTCAGCCGCGCGATTCCCGCCGTAGTGGATCTCCATGCCCGCCAGGCTCTGCCGTCGCGCCGTTCCAACCTGGGCATGGTCCTGCGCCTGCTGCGCGACCGCGGCCCCCGCTCCCGCAGCCGCATCGTCACCGACACCGGACTGCCCAAAGCCACGGTCTCCACTCTTACCGCCGAACTGGTCGCACTGGGGCTGGTACGTGAGGGCGAGGCCGCACGGGAAGGCGGCATCGGGCGGCCCAGCCAGCAGGTCGCCCTGAAGCCGGACGGCGCCTGCGCCGTGGGAGTAGAGATCGGAACCACGTACGTGACGGCGGTGGTCGTCGGCCTGGACGGCGAGGAACTGTGGCGGACCACGCAGGCCCTCGACGTCCGCGCCGCCGGACAGGAGCAGGTCCTCGATGTCGCCGCCCAGCTGATCCGCCAGGCACACGACGCGGCGGCGACGCGCGGCGGGCGCGTGGTCGGCGTCGGTGTGGGCACGCCGGGAACGGTGGACGTCGAGCCGGGCATCGTACGGTTCGCCGCGAATCTCGGCTGGCGCGACGTTGCCGTCGCGCAGTCCCTGCGCGACAGACTCGGCCCCTCCTTCCCGGAGATCGCCGTGGAGAACGACGCCCGGGTCGCCGCCATCGCCGAATTCACCCGCTACGCACGGCACGGCGTGCACGACCTGGTCCTCATCACCGGCGAGCGCGGCGTGGGCGGAGGGATCATCACCAACGGCACCCTCGTCCGCGGTTACACCGGATGCGCGGGCGAGATCGGCCACGCCCCGCTCGGCCGGCCCGGCACACCGTGCGTCTGCGGACGCCACGGCTGCTGGGAGAACGAAGTCGGCATGCACGTACTGCTCTCCCACGCCGCGGACGAGGACGACCCCGTACGGGACGCCACCCGGCCACTGGCAGACCGCCTGGACGAGCTGCACCTGCGCGCCGAAGCGGGCGACGCCCGCACCCTGGACGCGCTCGGCCGGGTGGCCGCGGGACTGGCCGAGGGTCTGCACATCCTCAGCGATCTGCTCAACCCCCAGATCATCGTGCTGGGGGGATACTTCGCCCGGTTCGCCGACTACTTCATCCCCGGCGTGGAGCGCGGCTTCGCCGACAGGGCACTCGTACCCACCGACCCGCAGGTCACCGTCGTCCCGTCCGAACTGGGCTTCACCGCCGCCTCGCACGGCGCCGCCGCGATGATGCTCGAACTCGTCTTCAACGACCCCACCCGCGTCGCCGACACCCTCCCACGCCCGGCAGGCAGGGCTGCGCGGTAGACGGGGACGGGACCCGACCGCCCCGTGTCGATCGGCCTTGCGCCGGCCTGCTCCCACGGCGTGGAGGGTCGGCCAGGTGCGAGTGGTCCCGGAGTCAGGGGTGCGGCTGGTCCAGGAGTTGGTGGGTGAGGGAGAGTTCCAGCCAGGTGCGGTAGCGCTCGCTGCTCCAGCTGCGGTGGCGGCGCAGGAGTTGGTGCACGTGGGGTGAGAGCAGCGCGTACAGCAGGTCGGCGGCTGCTTCGGGGGTGAGGCCGGGGTGGAGCGCGCCGCGGGCGTGCAGGCTTTCGGTCAGGGCGAGGTGGACGCGGTGCGTGGCGGCGGAACCGGCGTCCGCGGCCGCGCGCATGTCGGCGTCGGTGCCCGCAGCCTCGACGCTGACCATGATGAGGTCTGCGGCGCGGTCCAGCAGGGCGACGGTGTAGGCGATGTGCTGGGCGAGCGCGGCCTGGGGGTCGCTCTCCTCCCGGGCGGCCGTGATCTCGGGCCGGGCCGCGACCGCGACCGGTTCCTCGTCGCCGACGACGGCCACGTCCAGGGCGTGGGAGAACAGTGCCGCCTTCGAGGGGAACGCGTCGTAGAGGGTGCGCTCCCCGACCTCGGCCGCGGCCGCGACCTGCCGCATCGAGGTGGCCGCGTACCCCTGCTCCACGAACAGGCGGGCTGCCGCCTGCCTGATGCGCGCCCGCCGTGCGGCAGCGGCCGCTGCGCGGTGGGTGGAGTGGTACGCGCGCTTGACGCTGTCTGCCATGGAGAGCATCCTAACATTATTCGCCGCAGTGTCACTGCGGCTAAAATGGGAGGCAGACATGCCCGGACCACCGCTGGCAGGCATCCACCACGTGAAGATCCCGGTCACCGACCTCGACCGCTCCCTCGCCTTCTACTCCAAGGTCTTCGGCCTCACCGTGGAGATGGAGTTCCCGGACTCCGACGGCGTCGTCCGCGGAGTGGCCGGCCGTGTCCCCGGCCTGGGCGAGACCCTGCTGGCCCTGCGGGTCAACCCTGCCGCCGCCCAGGGCTGCGCCGACTTCGACCCGGTCAGCTTCGCCGTCACCGGACAGGCCGAGATCCAGGACTGGGCCGCCCACCTCGACGAACTCGCCATCGACCACTCCCCCGTGATCGAGGCCTCCGTCGGCTGGCTGCTGGTCTTCACCGACCCCGACGGCCTCCAACTGCACCTCTACAGCTGGGCCGCACACGGCATCGACCACTCCGACAAGCCGGGTTACGGCCGTGCCGTCACCGCATCCACCTGACACACGCGGCCTGAGCCGCCACACCGAGGCCCGGGCCCTGGCCGCCGCCGACCACGAGATGTGCCGACACCGCCGCCGCAGCCCTACGTTCCGGGCTACGGCGGCGGCTCGCGGTGCCGTGGTCGTGGTCGTGGGATGTCGTCCTGCGATGCGTGTCAGGAGAGCAGGGTCCAGGACTGGCCGGGGGCCGCGCCGTTCGCGTTGTTGGTGACCACGCTCGAGCCGGCGGTGGTGCCGGTGGTGTCCAGGGTCATGCCGTTGCCGACGTTCGTGAGGGTCAGCGCGCCGGTGGTGGTGCTCTGCATGACCCGCCACTCCTGCCAGGGGTTGCCGGGTGAAGACTTGAGGAGGTAGGCGGTGTTGCCCGCGCCGGTGCCGGCGGCCAGGACGGAGTGGACCTGCGTGCCGGTGTCGCAGTTGTCGCTGATGCGGACGGTGCCGTCGGGGTTGGCGGTGAAGGTCCACTGCTCGGAGGTGTGGTCGGTCCACCAGGTGTTGATGTCGGCGGACGAGCCCAGCGGGGAGCTGCAGGTGCCGGAGACCTCCAGCGCCCGGCCGCCGGTGCCGCCCGCACTGAGGGAGTGGTACCTGCCGTCGCCGATGACGGTGGCCGGGATGGTGGCCGGCAGCGGGGTGAGGCGGTAGAGGGCGACGGCGCTCGGCGCGAGGTCGGCACTGAGGTTGCCGGTGATGTTGCCGGTGGAGCCGGTCCACAGCTCCTTGGAGGAGAAGCCGGGCCCGTTCAGACCGAGCGCGCTCAGGCTGGTGCTGACGGTCTGGTAGTTGTTCGGGTCCTGGTTGACGAGCAGTACGGCGGTGTCGCCGCCCGCGAGGCGGCGCTTGAGCACGACGGGCGCGGTCTGGGAGTGGGGAGCGCTGCCGACCAGAGTGGCGGGCGTGGCCAGGGCGTCCTGGTCGATCTTGATGACGTCGGCGTTCTTGTAGATCGCCAGGCTGCTGCTGTCGATGCCGGTGGTCCAGGTGACGCCGTTGTAGCTGTGCCCGCTGTCGGCCGCACTGCGCAGGTCGGCGCCGGAGATGAGCGGGGCGGCCATCATCGACAGGATCGACATCTCGGTGCGGGACTCGTCGTCGGTGTACGACTTGGATCCGATGTTGTTGTCGGTCACGCCGTAGACGCCGTAGGGGTCCTTCCAGCCGGTGAACATCATGTCCATGTCGTTCCAGCTGCCCGGGCGCACGTTGCCCGCGTACTGCAGGGCCGTCTGCAGCTGTCCGTTGTACAGGACGCCGTTGATCTCGCTGTCGCGGTCGCCGCCGATCCGGCAGAGGTTGGCGACCTGGCCGCACCAGACGCCGGTGGGCGCGTACCCGGGGGCGCTGAACTGCTGGGTGCCCGCTGCCACGACCTTCGGATCGGTGCGGGCCGGGTCGTTGGCGTCGAGCAGGTACGGCACGCCGGTGTGCGCGGGCTGGGCGGAGACGCTGAGCGTCACTTTGGGTCTGCCCTGGGCGGCTGTGGCAGCGTCGAGCGCCTTCTGGAAGGTCTGGACCCGGGCGTAGATGGACCGGGTGAGCTCCTTGCCCTCGCCCTGGGTGTAGTAGTTGTGGCCGTCGGGGCCGACGATCTGCGGACCGTAGGGGCAGTCGTCGTACTTGACGTAGTCGACGCCCCAGGCCACGAAGTCGGCGGCGTCGGTGGTTTCGTGGCCCAAACTGCCGGGATGGCCCTGGCAGGTGGTGTAGGTGTCGGTGGCGTAGATGCCGAACTTCATGCCCTTGCTGTGCGCGTACCAGGCCAGGTACTGGATGCCGTTCACCGTCTGGCCGTTGACGTTCTGCGCGGGGTAGGCGGCGTTGGGGACGAGGTGGCCGGTGGTGGGGTCATTGCCGGAGCCGTCGGTGCCGGACACCGGGTTGCCGTTGCTGTCGTAGAGCTGCATCGCGCCGTCGGCGGTCTTCACCAGGTCGGTGGTCTGCCCGTCGCGGTGGCCCAGCGACCAACCGTCGTCGATGGTGACGGTGTCGTACCCGGTCTGCACCAGGCCGTTGGCCGACATGAAGTCGATGGTCTGCTTGACCTGCTGCTCGGTCACGCCGGTGCCGAGACTGTTCCAGGAGTTCCAACCCATCGGCGGAGTCAGGGCGTTGCCGTTGTCGAGCGCGGCGGCGGGAGCGGCTGTCGCGAGGGCGGACGCTCCGATGCCGACGGCCAGTCCGGGCGCGGCCAGGGCCAGCGTCAGCAGGATCCTCGACAGGACAGTGGTTCTTCGTGATACGCGCATGGGAGCAGCTCCGTGGGGGCGCATGGGGTGGGAGGAAGGGTGCGATGCGTGGGCCGCGGCCGCGGCCGCGGCGTGGCGACGCGTCAGCA
Source organism: Streptomyces sp. NPDC051976 (assembly GCF_040680795.1). Taxonomy (NCBI): domain Bacteria; kingdom Bacillati; phylum Actinomycetota; class Actinomycetes; order Kitasatosporales; family Streptomycetaceae; genus Streptomyces; species Streptomyces sp. NPDC051976. The sequence continues at coordinate 104,817 of NZ_JBFAXL010000027.1, read as the reverse complement.
TCGGCCGCGGTGCCGGTGGCCGTGAGCCGTAGGCCGTGGGCCGGGCACATCAAAATCCAACACGGATGACACTCGGACAGGATCATTGACGGGCGAACGGGCCGATCGAACCCGTAGAGGCGGCCGTACGCTACGGCCGCCGACCACGCACGGGCGAACCGAACCCGCGCACTTCGCAGCAAAACAGCGTCGAACAGGGTCTCTGCCGACGCTGGCGATGCAGTAACACTGTAATTGCACATAACACTGCCGGATAGAGGGTGCGCGCGGTTATGTTGGATGCTGAGTGATCGGGTTGTATTCACCCGCACTTGGCCGCAAGGGGCAGTCGCCGGTACCTGGGCTGCACCACCTCGCCGACCGGACAGGCCGTCAGCAGCCGTCCACCTCGGGTGCGCGGCCGCTGTTGCCTCAGCTCCGGATGCGGTCGCGCAACTGCGCCTTGAAGCGCTGGATGTCCCGGCGTTCGTAGAGCGGGCCGGACGCCTTCCCCCCAAGAGTGGGGTTCAGGATCCGCACGGGTGTACGCACCCGCTCACCGGACCGAAGCACCAGGAAGATCGCGTCGCTGCGCCGCGGGTCGTCCGGCCGGTCAATCCGCCGGTAGGGCCCGGAGTCGATCTCCACGACCTCGCCCCAGGCAACAGAGCGGGTCCTGACCAGCGTTCGCACGCGCACACCCGTCCGGCTCACGTATATCCCCGCCCGATACGCGCGCAACGCCAGCCCGAACGGCACAGCCAACACCGCCTCCACCGCCAGCAGCCCCCACCACGACGCCCCGTCACCCACAGTCCAGCCCAGGAAGAGAACCCCCGCTCCCCCACTCCCCAGCATCGAGACGACATAGGCCTGTTGACGCTCCGACGCCTCCGTCAGCCGAGACCACCCGAACACCCGAACCTCCCCCCGAAGCGCGCCCGGCGCACAGCACCCCGCAGATCATGCCAGCACATCCCGCCCAAGTACCCGGGCCGGGGCTTCAGGCAGCGGAGCTCCACCCGATGGGCTGGACGTGCGGCTCGCCTGTCCCGACATCACCCGCGCATGCGACCTCGCCCGCGCCTTCGGGGAGCACGGCTGTGGGGAATCACGGCGGGGATACGTGGCCGAGTCGGGGGTGGTCGCGCCATGTATCCCCGCCGCGCCATGGGACCGGCGGGAGGGGCCGGTGGTCAGTGGAGGGTGAGCCAGATGGTTTTGAGTTGGGTGTATTGGTCGAACGCTTCGAGACCGTTGTCGCGGCCGCCGAAGCCGGAGGTCTTGTAGCCGCCGAAGGGTGTGGTGATGTCGCCTTCGCTGTAGCCGTTGATCGCGACGGTGCCGGCCCGGACACCGCGGGCAAGGGTGACCGCCTGGTCGAGGTCGCGGCACCAGACGGTCGCGGCGAGCCCGTAGTCGCTGTCGTTGGCGAGCGCGAGGGCTTCCTCGTCGGTCTCGAAGGCCAGTACGGCCACGACCGGGCCGAAGATCTCCTCTCGGGCGACCGCCATCCCGGGGGTGACGTTGTCGATGACCGTGGGGGCGACGAACCAGCCGCCGCTGTGGGGGTGCAGTTGCTCGCCGCCGGCGGCGATCGTGGCGCCGTCCTCGCGGGCGCGCCTGATGTGGTCGAGGACGCGGGCCAGAGCCGAGGCTTCGATGAGGGGACCGATCGCGGTACCGGGATCGGTCGGCTCGCCGACACGGCGCTGGTTGGCCTCCTTGGCGAGGGCGGCGACGAAGTCGTCCTTGATGGACCGGTGGACCAGGATCCTCGATCCCGCGGTGCAGTTCTGGCCGGCGTTCCAGAACGCGGCGTCGGCGAGGTCCGCCGCCACTTCGGGGATGCGGTCATGGTTGTCCGCGGTCACGATCTGAGGGCTCTTGCCACCGCACTCGAGAACGATGTTCTTGAGGTTGCTGTCGGCGGCGTAGCGCAGGAACTCCCGTCCGACGTCCGTGGATCCGGTGAAGGACACGACATCGACGTCGCGGTGGAGGCCCAGTGCTCTGCCGGTGACGTGGCCCAGTCCGGGGACGACGTTGAAGACGCCGTCGGGGATGCCGGCCTGGGCGGCGAGTTCGGCGATGCGAAGGGTCGTGAGGGAGGCGAGCTCGGGGGGCTTGACGACCACCGAGTTCCCGGCCGCCAGCGCGGGGGCGAGCTTCCAGGCGAGCATGGCGGCGGGGAAGTTCCAGGGAAGGACGGCGCCGACGACCCCGATGGGTTCCCGCACGATGAGACCGAGATGGTCGGGGCCGGTCGGTGACGTCTTGCCGAAGACCTTGTCGATGGCTTCGGCGTACCACCGGAAGGTGTCGAGGACGTCCGGCAGGTCGAACTCACGGCAGTCGGTGAGGGGTTTGCCCGCGTCGATGGATTCCGTGACGGCCAGTTCCTCGCGATGTTTGTCGATGAGGTCGGCGAATTTCAGCAGGGTCTTCTTGCGTTGTGCGGGCGGCAGTTGGCTCCAGACACCCTTGTCGAACGCCTTGCGGGCGGCGTGGACGGCGCGGTCCACGTCCTCACTGCCGCAGGCGGCGACCTGGGCCAGCACCTCGCCGGTGGCCGGTGCCAACGATGCGAAGGTCGCTCCGTCGACGGCGTCGGTGAACACCCCGTCGATGAATGCCTGGGTGCGGACAGTGGGAGGCAGTGCTGCTGTCATGGTGGTCCCTCTGGGTTATCAGCTCAGATGCAGGGAAACGGCGTGTCCGGCGAGTTGCGGGAAGATCTGGTCGCGGCTTCGCTCCCAGTCCCGTCGCAGGTCCTGGTAGGCGAGGTAGCCCTCGGGGGTCGGCTCGACCGGGTCGGAGACCTCGACCACCGCGTCCACGCCTTCCCGCGCGGTGGCGAAGGTGCCCGATCCGATGCCGGCCAGGATCGCCGCGCCGATGGACGGGGCTTCCACCCGCAGTGCGGGGAGCAGGGCGTGCCCGAGGACGTTGGCCTTGATCTGGTTCCATGTGGTGCTGCGCGCCTCCCCGTCGGAGATCGTCAAGGTGGTGGCCCGCAGACCGCGTTGGGTCAGCGCGTTGAGAAGGGCCGGGTACTGGTAGGCGATGCCTTCGAGGGTGGCCCGCACGAAGTGCGGCAGGGCGTGATGCCCGGAGATCCCGTGGAACACCGCGCGGACGTGATCGTCCTGGACGGGGACGCTGGTCCCCTCGATGAAGGGGAAGCACAGCAGGCCGTCGCAGCCGGGGCCGACTTCGTCCGTGGCGGCGATGAGGTCCTCGTAGGTGGCGTCGCCGCCGAGCGCGCCGCGCAGCCAGCGCAGGGTGGTACCGCTGCCGACGGCGACCATCTCGTGCAGATGGTGATGGGGCACCACGTGCGGCATCAGTCCGACCAGGCCGCTGGGATCGAACACCGGCCGCTCGGCGACGGCGCGCCAGCTCATGGAGGACCCGGTGCCGACGCTGACGTCGCCGGGTTCGATGACGCCGGAACCCAGGGCGGCGGCGGGGTCATCGCCGCCGCCCGCCACCAGAAGCGTGCCGGGGACCAGGCCGATCTCGCCTGCGGCGACGCCCAGTTCTCCGCGGACCTGCCACGGCTGGTACGTCACGTCCGGCAGGATCTCGCGGGGAATCCCGTAGACGTCGCACAGGTCGTCGCTCCAAGTCCCGGTGCGCCAGTCGTTGAGGATGCTGCGGGTGGGACTGGTCGGATCGGTGCCGATGTCCCCGGTCAGGCGGTGGGCGAGGTAGTCCTTGGGCTGCAGGGCGTGCCGGACCCGGCGCCACAGCTCGGGCTGGTGCCGGCGGGTCCACAGCAGGTTGGGCAGGACCAGGCCGGGGATCGGCAGCGTGCCGGCGATGCCGATGAGGCGCTGGCGTCCGAGCCTCCCGTAAGCCGCGGTCGTCTCGTCGGGGTCGCGCCGGTCGGTCCAGTGGATGACCGGCGCGAGCGCCCGGCCCGCCTCGTCGGTCAGCACCGCGATGTCGCGCTGACCGACGAGGCACAGGGCTGCGACCTCCGAGGGTGACACACCGAATTCCGCCAGGACCTGCGGAACGGCCAGAGCCAGGGCCCGGTACCAGTCCTCTGCGTCGTTCTGGGCCCACCCCGGGTGCGGCCGGTGCATGGGATAAAACTGCTCCGAGATGGCCACCACGCCTCGCTCGGGGTGCACCAGCGCGGCCTTGAGGCACGAGGAGCCGATATCGGCCCCGATGAGGTACTGGCCCATGACAGGTCGCCTTCCGCGGTTCGGGGTTCAGGCCTTGATCGGGTCGGTGTACGGGAGGGGGTCCGGGGCGGGCAGCGGCTCAGGTGCGCCGGGGAACTGGGCCCGCCAGTACGAGGCGATCCATTCGACCTGAGGTGCGGGCAGCTCGGAGACCTCGCCGAACTGCTTGGCCGACAGGTAGACCTCACAGGCGCCCTCGACGACGGCAGCGGTGTGGAAGGCGTGCTCGAGGTCGGCTCCGACGGCCAGCAAGCCGTGGTAGCGCAGGAACGTCGCGCCGCGGTTGTCGAGCGCGGCCTTGGTGTAGCTGTACATCTGGTCGGTCTCGGGCTGGGAGTACGGGGAGCAGTAGACCGCTCCCCCGGTCGCCTCGCACAGGCCGGTGAGGATGGGCGGGAGGGTCCAGCCCAGGTTGGCGAAGGTCATGACCGCCTTGCCGTGCGTGTGGACCACAGCGCCGACCTCGGGGCGTCCCTTGCAGATCATGGTGTGCATCTGGACCTCGGACGTGGGCGCCTTGCGCCCGTCGACCTGCTCACCGTCGAGGGTGACGACGGCGATGTCCTCGGGCTCCAGGAGGTCGTACTGGGAGCCGGTGGGCGTGCAGGCCAGCAGCTCGAGGTGGCCGGGTATGCGCATACTGATGTTGCCGGCCGTGGAGTAGACCAGCCGTTCGGCCTGGAGCTTGCGCGCGTAGGTGATGACCTTCAGGCGCGTCTCGAGCCACTTCGTTGCCATGGATACATTCCTTCTCTGCGGTTGCGGGGTGTTCAGGAGGATCGGTCGGAGGCCGTACGGGCCCGGCCGAAGAAGGCGGTGACGGCGGACCTCGAAGCGCCGCCGCCGAAGGCGACCTTGAGCAGCAGGGGGATGTCCCTGCGGTGGATATGGACCCGGGCGGGCCAGGCGCCCATGACGCCTTCCATCTCGATCCCCGTCCTGGAGTAGCGGAGCCTGGTGGGCTCGAACGGGAGCTCGCCGATCGGTGAGCTGACTTTCATGTGTGGCCTCCCTGCACGTGTATCCAGTCCCTGGCGGTCGCGGCCGCGACGGCGGCCCGCTTGCTCACGCCGTCGGCGGCGAGCGGCTGTACGAAGGTGACGCCGCCGGCGCCGTCGAACAGCGCACCGTCGACGTTGCGATTGGCGCGGGCGTCACCGGCGAGGACGACCCCGTCGCAGCCGATGGTGACGACGTCACCGGCGCTGCTGACCCGGACGCCTTCGACGCGGTGCGTGCCCAGGACCTCGATCCGACCGTCCGGGAAGCACTCGTCGGCCCAGCCGGCATCGCCCAGCCCCAGGACGGTGCCGCCGGAGTGCCGGAGCGCGGTGGCCAGGTGGGGGGCCCAGGTGCCGTTCCCGATGATCAGGGGTCGCCGCCACAGGGGGACACCGCTGGTGAGGAGGTGCGCCACGACAGTGGCGGGCAGGACGCCCGCGGGCCGTTGCCCGGTGATGCCGAGGTCGGCCTGCGTGGCGGGGCGTCGGCCACCGGCGAAGAACAGGTGGTCACCGGACAGCCACTCCACGCCCAGCGGTGAGACGAGCAGCAGCTTGCGCTCCGTCCAGCGGGTCGCGATCGCGCCCAGGCGCAACTCGACTCCGGCGTCCGCGGCACACGCGGCCAGCTGCCTCACATGGGGGTCGTCCCATCCGGACTCACCCCCGACAACGGGGATACGGTCGATCAGGACGACACGGGCAGGGGTGTCCTGCGCCAGAGCGACGGAACAGCCCAGGCCACTGGGGCCGGCGCCGACGACGAGATAGGTGCTCACGATCCGACGGTCCCCCGGGTGGTGTGCAGGACAGTGGCGGGGCTGGTGCCCGTCCGCTGGGCGGTCATGAAGGAGATGCCCGCCAGGCACAGCGACCCCTGGCAGCGGCCGTAGCCGGCTCCGGTGCGCTTGCGGACGCCCTCGATCGAGGTGGCGGGTACGGGGCCGGTGAGCGCGGCTTCGATCTCCGCGGAACTGACTTGCTCGCAGGCACACACCACCATTCCGTATTTGGGGTCGGCGGCGACGAGCCGCTCGGGGTGCGGGCTGGTGCGCAGCAGGGGGACGGGCGGAAGGACGTGCTGGGCGGAGGTCCGCTCCGGTGCGTCCAGTCCGGCCTCGCGCAGGAGCCGTAGCGTGTATTCGGCCGCGGCGGGCGAGATGCTCACCCCGGCCGAACGGTCGGTGCAGTGCAGCAGGCGGGGATTTTTGGCGTCGATGCGGAGGCGGTGCTGCTCGTCGCCCGCGGGACGGTTGGCCGCGAACGTCTTCACGATGTAGGCGTCGCGGACCTCGGGGACCAGCCGCGCCGCCTGATCGACGACCGCCTCGATGGTCTCGGCGTCGGTAGTGCGGTCGTCCGGGTCCTCGATGTCGTGTGCCGTCGGGCCGAGGAGTACCGACCCGTGGGTGGTCGGTACGACGTTGGTGCCCTTGGTGTCGGGAAGGTGGGTGCAGAACACGATCGACGACAGCCGTTGTCCGAACGAGCGGTCCACCACCGCGTACTGGCCCTTGCGGGGCCAGGCGACCAGCGGCTCGCCGCCGGCGAGCCGGCTGATCTCGGCCGCGCCGACTCCCGCCGCGTTCACGACGAACCGGCTGGTCAGCCGCGACCGGTTCGTGGTGACCGCGAGGATCTCGTCGCTTTCGCGGTCGATGCCCACGGCCCGCTCGGAGAAGCGGAAGTCGACCCCGTTGACGGCGGCCAGCCGTGAGTAGGCGGCGGTGAGCCGCATGGGATCGATGATCCCCTCGTCGGGCAGCAGCAACCCCGCCACGACATCCTTGTTGACCAGTGGTTCACGCGCCAGCACCTGCCAGGGTTCGAGGGCTTCCACGGCGACCCCGCAGGCGACCACCTCTTCCCTGGTGTGTTCGAGGCGCTCCGCCTCGTCGGCGTTGAGCGCCACCATCACCGCGCCGATCCGGCGGTAAGGGACATCGAGGCGCCCGCACACTTGCTCCCACAGCGGAGCGCTGGCGTTGATCAGGTGCGTCTCCAGCGTGCCGGGGGCCCCGTAGTACGAAACGGCCACTCCGGCGTTGCCCTTGGAGGCATGGTCGGCGACGTCGTTCTCGGCTTCGACCAGTCCGACGCGCGCTTGCGTTCGTGCCAGGCGTTCGGCAACGGCCGTTCCCAGCACACCGCCTCCGATGATCAGGACGTCGTAGTCCGATTCCGGCGACATCGCGGGGCCTCACTTCCCCAGGGCGCCGCTGAGCTGCGGCGACTCCCGGACAGTTGGGACAAATGTAGCATCACGAGCAGAAGCACAATGTTCATTCGAACATGTACGGCTCTGATCTGAACAGTAATCCCGAACTGAACAGACACGCAACCCCGCGACGAGGCTCGACGCGAACCCAACAGGCCCAGTTGAACAAGGTGGTACTCCCGCAGACCGCCACGTCCCCCGAACAACCCAATGTCCGAATGAACGAATTTTTAACAGAACCATTGACTGAAGCGACGTTCGAGCGTTCAATCTGAGTCAGTGGCGCCGGTCACACCGATCGATGTTCGCCACCCCTCGGTTGTGACCTGACCTGGAGGACTCATGGATCAGCCGCTGCTCACCGACTCCCCCACGGACGAAGAACACCTCGCCCGGCTCGGCTACAGACAGGAACTCGGCCGGACACTCGGCGCGTTCACCACCTTCGCGACCGGCTTCGCGTTCATCTCGATCCTTACCGGCGCGTTCCAGCTGTTCGCGTTCGCCTTCAGCACGGCGGGGCCCGCCTTCTGGTGGACCTGGCTGGTGGCGCTGGGCGGGCAGGCACTGTTCGCGCTCTGTTTCGCCGAACTGTGTGTGCACTACCCGATGGCGGGCTCGGTCTACAACTGGGCCAAGCGCGTCGGCAAGCCCACGACCGCGTGGATGGCCGGCTTCTCGCTCATGCTCGCACTGATCGTCTCCACAGCCGCCGTGGCACTGGCGATGCAGTTCGTGCTGCCCACCATCTCGAAGGCGTTCTGGATCTACGGCGACGGCAGCGGCAAGTACGACGCCGCGACCAACGGAGTCATCCTCGGCGCCATCGCCATAACGCTCACCACGATCGTCAACCTTCTCGGCCCGAGGGTCGTCTCCGTCATCAACAACGTCGGCGTCGCCGTCGAGCTGGTCGCCAGCGTCTTCCTGATCATCTTCTTCTTCGCGGCGGCCAAGCGCGGCCCGCAGGTCATCCTGCACACCGAAGGACACACGGCGGGCTCCAGTCTGGGCACACCAGGCGCCATGCTGGTCGCCATCCTGCTCGGCGTGTACATCCTCTGGGGCTTCGACACCGCGGGATCGCTCGGCGAGGAGACGATCAACCCGCGCAGGACGAGCCCCCGTGCGATCCTGCGCGCGGTGTTCGCCGCAGGGGTCAGCGGCGCACTCCTCATGATCGGCGCTCTGATGGCGGTCGGCCACGTCAACGATCCGCAGATGAGCATCGTGGGCCTGCCGTACGTCGTCGACAGCGTCCTGGGGCACACCCTCGGCACCATCGCCCTCGTGGCCGTCTCCATCGCAATCTTCGTCTGCGTCCTCGCGAACCAGACCGGCGCCATGCGCATGATCTACGCGATGAGCCGCGACAACGGACTGCCCGGAAGCCGCGTCCTGTCCAAGGTCTCCTCGCGGACGGGCGCCCCGACGGCCGCCGCGCTGCTCACCGGCGCGGGCGCCATCGTGATCCTGCTGGTCAACATCCGCCAGCCGCAGATCTTCCTCGTGGTCACGAGCGCCACGGTCATCCTCGCCCTCATCGCCTACACCCTGGTGGCCGGAGCGTTCTTCCTGCGGCGCATGCGAGGCGAATGGATCGAAGACCGCGACTACTTCCACCTCGGCCGATGGGGCAAGCCCGTCGCCTTCTGCGCCGTGCTGTGGGGAGTGTTCGTCATCGTCAACACCGCCTGGCCGCGCAAGGCCGTCTACAACCCCGCTCCTCCCTTCCACTGGGCCCTGCAGTGGGGCGGCGTGCTGTTCGTCGGCATCGTGATGCTGTCCGGACTGGTGCACTACCGCCGCGTCCAGCGCCATGTGATGGGCGTTCGGCCGGAACACGCGTCGGCACCGTCCGAGGGAGGCACCACCACCGACCGGAGACTGATGATGAGCAGCGAACTGCCGGATTCCGCCACCTGAGCGCCAGGTGTGTCGTGCCGCCGCCCGAGCGGCCGCACGGCACACACCCGCGGATCCCCCCTTGAACCGCCGCGTCCCGGCCTCGACGCACAGCGCAATCGACACGGGTACAATGTCCGAACGAACATAGAGTATGTACGATTCGGAAGTTGACGCGGCGGGACAGCCCTGTCAGGGGAGACGGTGCGATGAAGGACGGGTCAGGCAACGATGGTGAAGCGGCGGTTCGCGTCAGGCCTTCCGATCGCCGGCAGATGATCCTCGACCGCGTGCTCGAACGCGACACGGTGACGATCAAGGAGCTCGCCGACGAGTTCCACCTCACCGAGATGTCGTTGCGCCGGGACATCAACGCACTGGCAGAGGCAGGCCAGGTCGCCCGGGTCCGTGGTGGAGCCACACGCCCTCGTACGGCTGTGACGCCCAAGCGCTACCAGGACGTCGAGCAGCGCAACGCCACCGCCAAGGCCCGGATCGCCCGCGCCGCCACCAATCTGCTGGACGACGCGGTCACCGCGTTCTTCTACTCGGGCTCCACCGTCGCCCGAGTCGCGGAGGCACTCAACGAGGAACAACGGCGCAATCTCACCGTCGTCACCTCGTCGCTGCCGGTGATCAACACCGTGAGCAGCTGGGACTCGCCGCATCTCGTCGCGGTCGGCGGACTCTACCTCCCCGCGTACATGGCCTTCGTCGGACCACAAGCGGTGGATTCACTGCGTCAGATCAGCGCAGACGTGGCCGTCGTCGGGTGCGACGGGCTCAGCGCCGCGGAAGGGCTGACGACCCCGCACCAGTTCGTCGCCGAGATCGGAGCCGTACTGATCGAACGCGCCCGCCGCACCATCGTCGTCGCGGATTCCTCGAAGATCGGTCGGCGGGGATTCACCTCGATCGCGCCCAGCGGTGCCGTCGACTGCCTGGTCACCGACTCCGCCGCCGACGCGAACGAACTCGCCGCACTCCGCGAGACCGGGGTGGAAGTCCGCGTCGTCTGACCCAGCGGGCGAGCGAGCGCTGGTGGTGTGACGATTGGGCGGGGCCCGAGGGCCCTGGGGTCTATGGGTGGGGGCTCCTGACCAGCAGCGCCAAGACGATCAGTCGCCTTCAGCATCGCGGAGGGTGGCTGTGCGCTCCTGCGGGGGCTCTACCGTCTCAGGCGGGCCTCGATGCCGTCGAGAAAGAACGTCAGGCTGATCTCGAACTGCTCGTCCATGTCGGGTCCCGAAGGGTCACCCATCCAGCGCGCGAGGAGCTCGTGTCCTCCTTGTTCCGCCAGTTGCCGGGCTGCGGTGATGGCTTGGGCGAGTTGTTCCGGGGTCTCGAGGCCGAGTCGGAGCTGCATCGCGTGCTCCTCGGCCACCTGCTGTGCGTTGCCGAGGATGTGGCGGTCGAGGAGTGCGGCGTAGGCGACGGCTTGGCCCAGTTCGGCGCCCTGGCCCTGCAGGAGGCGCAGCAGGAATTCGGTGCGGCGCATCATGTGCGGGCCCAGTGGGGGCCGCGTGGGGGCAAGTTGGGCGTACCACAGGTGCCGTTTGACCATGGACCAGGTCTGCGTGGCCACCGCCCGTAGATCGGCTCGCCAGTCCGGCCCAGGCTGCGAGGGTAGCGGGATCTCAGCGGTCGCGGCGTCGAGCATCAGGTCGATGAGCCCGTCCTTGCTCATGACGTGGCGGTAGAGCGCCATGGGCGTGTACGGGCCCAGCCGTCGAGCCACTGCGGACATGGTCAGGGCTTGGGCGCCACCCTCGTCGGCGACCGCCATGCCTGCCCGCACGATGACCTCGCGCTCCAGAGGGCTCGCTCTGCGTTGGGGGGCGGGCTGGGCCCAGATCAGCGGCACGGCAGGCTGCCCGGCCGCTTGCAGGGACTCGTCCATGGAATTAGTATACATGATCAGCACGAGTTTATGGCATATATGCAGTGGTCAGGAGAGAGTGTTATGCAGCGGGAAGCGGTGCCGCCGGGGATCCGGCTGGGCATCTGCAGGGGGATCAGCTACGGCTTGTTCGGGAAGCCGGATTCCTTCGCGCGGCAGGTCCGGATGCTGGGTGGGTCGCTGGTGCGGGTCTACGTGTACTGGGAGCAGGTGGAGCCGGAGCCCGGGCGTGACGACTGGACGACGGTGGATGCGATCCTCGACCAGGTGGATCCCGCGGTGGAGACCTGGATCACGGTCTGCTCCAGCTCGTCATGGGCGACGCGGACCGCGTCGAGGTTCTTGCCGTCGTCCCCGGCGAACGACGCATCGCGGTACGCGCAGTTCGTCGATCGCCTGGTGACCCGCTGCCGGGGCCGGGTCGCGTACTGGCAGTGCAACAACGAACCCAGCAACACCGGCCTGCTCTGGAACGGCACCGCACCGGAGTACGCGGCGCAGCTGGCGACCTTCGCCCGTACCGTGCGGCAGGCCGACCCCGCGGCCCGTGTGGTCCTGGGCGGTTGCGGTTACGACGTGCTGGCCAGCCCGCCCGACAGCCAGGCCCGTGCGTTCTTCGACCACGTGGTGGACCAGGCCCGTGACGACTACGACCTGTTCTGCGTGAACCTGTACGGCGACCCGCACGACATCCCCGCCTACGTCGAAGACGCCCGGGCGATGATGCGCCGCCACGGATACGAGCGACCGGTGATCGCAGGCGAATACAACGGACCCACACTCTTCGAATTCCCCGACGCCCAGGGAGCGTTCCAGCATGCGATGGTCGCGGCCTTCACCGCCCCGGCCGGGGACTCGGAGGCGGAGCCGCCGGACCGCCGCACCATGCGCGCACTGTATGAGCAGGCGGAGCAACTGCCGGACCCGCTGCGGATGTTCCTCGAGGACTGCCCTCCCGAACTCGCAGCCCGCCGAGATCGCATCAACTGCCGCCAGATCGTCACACGGAACATCCTGGCCCTGGCCGCCGGTGTCAGCCGCACGGTGTGCTGGAACCTCGCCCCCGAGATCCCCGGCTACCACGACCGGCTCAACATGATGGGATTCCTCTTCGGCAAACTGGCACTGCTCGACTACGACGGAACGGAACTGGGCGTCCGGCACCCGTCAGCAGAGACCTTCGCTCTGCTGGCCGCACAACTGGACGGAGCCACGCGAGTACGCCGCCTCGCGACCTCGGACCGTCCCGGCCTCTACCTCTTCGAGGTGGAACGACACGGCCGCGGCGCCCTCCACGTCGTCTGGGCCGATGGCGACGTTCTCACCGGCGAGGAACAGCCCGGCACTCCTGTCGACCTTCCTTGGCCGCACGAGGACGCTCATGCCATCGATGCCTTCGCCAGGCCGGTGCCCCTGGAACGCAGCGGCGCAGTGATCCGCCTGCCCATCTCGGTGACCCCGGTCTTCGTGTCCGCCGACCCGACACCGACCCAGACCTGGGCAGACCCCGTCCCAGCCAGCGTTTTCAGCGGGTAACAGCGCCCCGGTCAGTGCTCCCCCATCCCGCACCTCTTCCGCCACCATCCAAGGAACCCGTTCATGGCACATGGTCACACCGTTTCGATCACGGAATTCTCCGTCGCCGATCACCAGGCCGGGCCCTATGGAGTCACCGCCGGGCCAGACGGTGCCCTGTGGTTCACCATGGTCCATCACGGACGGATCGGCCGGCTCACACCCGACGGCGACTGCACCTCCTACCCACTCGAACCGGCCTCCAGCGGGCCGTCGATCATCGTGGCAGGGCCCGATGACGCGATGTGGTTCACCGAGTTCCGCGGCGACCGCATCGGCCGCATCACGACAGCCGGAGACGTCTCCTCCTTCCCGCTGCCGACCCCGAGTGCCGGGCCGTTCGGTATCGCGACAGGCCCCGATGACGCACTGTGGTTCACGGAATCCGGCGCCGACTCCATCGGCCGCATCACGACCGACGGTCGCGTCACCGAGTTCCCCCTTCCCCTCACAGGGGCCTTCCCGTCCGCTATCACCGCAGGTCCTGACGACCGGCTCTGGTTCACGATGAATCAGGCAAACGCGATTGGAGCTATCGACGACAACGGCGCTGTCACCGTCCATGCGTTGCCGAAGCCTGACAGCGCTCCGGTCGGCATCACCACCGGTTCCGACGGCGCCCTGTGGTTCGTCGAGATCGGAACCAGTCAGATCGGGCGGATCACCCCTGACGGCAGGATCAAGGAATTCCCCTTGCCCGACCCCGACTCACGCCCGCACGCGATTGCTGCCGGCGCCGACGGAAGCTGCTGGTTCACCGAGTGGGGAACCAACCGCATCGGACGCATCACCCCCGACGGCACTATCGACGAACACGATCTGCCCACCCCTTTCGCGGAACCCCATGGCATCACCATGGGACCGGACGGCGCGATGTGGACCGCTCTTGAGGTCGGGAAGATCGCACGCCTGGTCATACACTGAGGCGCGGGGCCGAGAATGGCCGCGGGTACGCGACACGCTGACGCGCAAGGGCTGGAAGGTCGACTCCTCCGCGCACTCCGGCGGCCGGTTCCCTCCCCTAAGCTCACAGCCATGCCCACCGGTCACGCCGCCTGCCACTGCGTTGTCTGCCAGGACATCAGCGACCTGGACTCCCGCACCCAGTCGTCCATCGACGTCATCCATCAGCACGGCTGGCAAGTCACGGGGATTCCGGCAGACGACCAGGGACCCGGCTGGGCCTACACCATCGGTCTGTGGCACACCCACCGAATACCCGAACTGGCAATGTTCGGCCTGGACATCCGCTCCATGCCCACAGTCCTCAACGACCTCGGCCAGCGAGCCGTCGCAGGACAACCCCTGGAAGCAGAACAACAAAGGACCGACGTCGCAAGTGTCCCCGTCGTTCTCAAGTCCGTTGACTACCGCTGGTACAAGGCGTTCTTCGGCGCCGCGATCGGCTACTACCGCAAGCCGCCGTTCCCATTCCTCCAGGTGGTCTGGCCCAACCGCGACGGCGCCTACCCCTGGCAGCCCGGTGGGGAAGACCTCCTGGCCCGCCAACCCCGCCTTGACCTGCGCCCCGACCAACACCCCGTCGGGGTATGGACGCAAGACCTGTGAACGGACGGCCTCCACCCCGACGGGGACACTGACGCCATGACGCGATTGGGCAGTTCGGCGTAGATGTGGGTGCCGTCTGCGTCGGTGATGTCGACGACGACGCTGGTCCATTTCTCGGTGGGGATCGCGACGAGGTGGCGTGTCCGGACGCGCGGGTTGCCGTGCCGACGGGGGTTCGCCGGATACGGTCGGCTCATGGCAAGGATCGGCGCTGTTCTCATCGACATCGACGGAGTACTCACGGTTTCGTGGAAAGCTCTGCCCGGCACCGTCGAGGCCATGCACCTGCTCCGCGAGGCGTCCATCCCCCTGATGCTGCTCACCAACACGACCTCGCGCACCCGGGCATCCATCGCGGCCCTGCTGGCCGAGGCCGGGTTCCCCGTGACCGCCGGGGACATCCTCACCGCTCCCGCCGCTACGGCCGCATACCTCGCTGAACACTGCCCCGGAGCCCGGTGCCTGCTGCTCAATAGCGGTGACATCCACGAAGACCTGCGGGGTATCACCCTGGTAGCTCCGGACGGCCCGGACGCCGACGTGGTCGTGGTCGGAGGCGCCGGGCCGGAATTCGACTACGACAGCCTGAACCGAGCCTTCGGCCACCTCCAGCGAGGCGCCCGGCTCGTGGCCATGCACCACAACCTGTACTGGCGCACACAGGGGGGACTGCAGCTGGACGCCGGTGCCTTCCTGACCGGGCTGGAACAGGCCGCCCACGTCACGGCGGAGGTGACCGGCAAGCCCGCGAAGGCGTTCTTCGCCACCGCCCTCGCGCATCTGGGCGTGGACGCCACACAGGCGCTGATGGTGGGCGACGACATCGAGACCGATGTCCTCGCCGCGCAGCACCACGGGCTGGCCGGGGCTTTGGTGCGAACCGGAAAGTTTCTTCCGGAGACACTCCGAGCCGCTTCCGGCGCCCCAGACCACGTTCTGGACTCCTTCGCGGACCTGCCCGCCCTGCTTGGGCTCCCGACGTGACTGATCCCTCCGGCACCGATCAGCTGTCGCGTGTGTCGTCCCGCTCCAGATAGCCGATCGTCTGGCTCATCGCCCGGTCACGCGAGATGCGGCGTCACGAGCGGCCGCCTACCGTGGAACTCGGGAAGGGTGCGGCTGAACGGGAGTGTGTTCGGCGGCCACGCGCCGTTCGTCCGATCAGTGCGGCGCGCCGATACGAAGGTAGGGACGCGCGGTGGATCTGCTGCCCCCGATTCCGCTGGCGGAGTGGAAAGACTCCAAGGAGACGTTGCACCGGTTCACGCAGGTCGTCGGCAAGATCCGACTTGCGAGCAGTCCGCGGCGCAACCACTGGTGGAATGTCCCGTTCCACCTCACCGGGCGGGGCATCACCACCCGGCCGATGGGCGGCGTCGACGGGAGTCCGATCTTCACGATCGACTTCGACTTCGTCGACCACCGGCTGACGGTGTCCTCCCTCGATGGCCTGACGGCTTCGTTCCCACTGGCCGGGCATTCCGTCTCGTCGTTCTACCGCGCGACGCTCGACGCTCTCGGCACGGTCGGGGCGGCGGTGACCATTGCGCACCCGTACCCCTTCGGTCTGCCCGACGAGCACCGGCGGTTCGCCGACGACACCGAACACGCCTCCTACGACCCGTTCTGGGTCAACCGCTACTGGCAGGTGCTCAGCCAGGTCAACCTGGTGCTGGAGGAGTTCTCCGCCGGGTTCTCGGGGAAGGTCAGCCCAGTGCACCACTTCTGGCACACCTTCGACATCGCGGTCAGCCGGTTCTCCGACCGCGTGGTCGACCAGGAGGCGAGCGTCGACCCGGTGACCCGTGAGGCGTACTCGCGAGAAGTCATCAGTTCCGGCTTCTGGTTCGGCGACGATGCCTTCCCTCGGCCGACCTTCTACTCCTACGCCGCACCAGAGCCCGACGGACTGGCCGACAGCCCTCTGCACCCCGCCGACGCGCGGTGGATCGACCGAGGCGGTAGCCACCTGGCCACATTGGACTACGACGTCGCCCGTAACAGTCCCACGCCCAGAGACGCCATCCTCGACTTCTACGAGTCCGTGTACCGTGCCGCGGCCGACCGCGACGGCTGGAACATCGGACGCCGAGCCTGCCCCGGAGGCATCACGGACCCGCTGACGTCAGCCACGCAGTGATCGATTGCAACTGACCGTGTGACGTGAAGACTCAAGTGATGCCGTCCACCGGAGGAACCCAGGACTGACCCCATGTCTTCCGCACAGTGCGGCTGATACGCTCGCAGCGTGACCCCCCAGGACGAGGCGCCCGAGGCGCCGGAAGACGAGCAGGCGCACCTGTGGCTCACCCCCGGCGAGCTGACCTCCTGGCTGTCGGTGGTCCGGCTGATGACCCGCCTGCCGTGGGCCATCGACGCGCAGCTGCAGCGCGACGCCGACCTGACCATGGTCGAGTACATGACCCTGGCCATACTGTCCGAGTCCCCCGAGTGGACCCTGCGCATGAGCGTGCTCGCGGAGAACACCAGCACGTCGCTGTCGCGACTGTCGCACATGGTCAAGCGGCTGGAGAACCGCGGCTACGTCCGCCGCGAGCCCGATCCGGCGGACGGACGCTTCACCAACGCCATCCTCCTCCCCCACGGCATGGACAAGCTCGAGTCCGCCGCCCCGGCGCATGTGGCCTACGTCCGCGACCTGGTCGTGGACAACCTCTCCGGCGAGCGTCTGCGCCGCCTCGGCCAGGACGCGGACCGCATCCTGCAGCGGATCGACTCGCCCGCGCGCTGACGCCATCGCCGCCCAGCTCGGCCACGACCGGCCGCCGCCCCTCACTTCACTTGAGCATTCAAGCCAAGAGGAGTAGGGTATGACTTGAAGGCTCAAGTTATTGGAGGTCGCCATGACCACCGCAACACCCGCGCCGGGACAGTACGCCATCGACGTCCCCCGCTCCGAGATCACCTTCACCACCACGCACATGTTCGGACTCGGCACCGTGCGCGGCAGCTTCCGGCTGCGCGGCGGTACGGTCTCCCTCGCCGAGCCGCTCACCGGCAGCCGGGTGGACGCCGTCGCCGACGCGGCCAGCTTCGACACCGGCAACACCAACCGGGACCGCCAGGTCCTGTCCAAGACACTGCTCGACACCACCGGCTACCCCGACATCGAGTTCACCTCGACCGGGGCGGAACAGGACGAGGCCGGCGCCTGGGCCCTCCCGGGCCAGCTGACCGCGCACGGTGTCCGCGCGCCTGTCACCTTCACCGTGGCAAGGGCCGAGGTCGACGGCGACGAGATCACCGTAGAAGCCACCGCGACCGTCGACCGCTATTCCCACGGTGTCACCAAGCTCAAAGGCATGGCCGGACGCCGCCTGCGGCTGACCGCGACCGTCCGCGCCCGCCGCACCGACAGCGGCCCCGCCTGACGGCACGGCCGCGGAAGGAGCGCACATCATGAGCACTCTCAAGATCGCCGTCATCCTCGGCAGCACTCGCCCCGGCCGCAACGGCAAGGCGGTCGCCGACTGGGTCATCGACCGCGCCGGCGCCCGGACCGCCGCCGAGTACGAACTGGTCGACCTCGCCGACTGGCCGCTGCCCTTCATGGACGAGCCGGTGCCACCATCCATGGGCCGGTACCAGGGCGAGCACACCAAGGCATGGGCGGCCAAGGTCGCCGCGTTCGACGGCTATGTCTTCGTCACTCCGGAGTACAACCACTCGATCCCCGGCGTGCTGAAGAACGCGATCGACTTCGCCTACGCCGAGTGGAACAACAAGGCCGCCGCCTTCGTCTCCTACGGCACCGTCGGCGGCATCCGCGCCGCCGAACACCTGCGCACCATCGCCACCGCGGTCCAACTCGCCCACACCCACCAGCAGCTGGCCTTCTCGCTGTTCAGCGACTTCGAGAACCTCTCGCTCTTCAAGCCCGCCGAACACCACGACGCCGCGGCCACCCAACTCTTCGACGAGCTCGAAGCATGGTCCACGGCAATGAAGACACTGCGCCACTGAGCTCGCGCCATCCTGAACGGGCTGGTCGCCCCGTCTGCCCTACCGTCTACGCGGCACGAGCCCGGTTTCGAACGCGATGATCGCCAGGTGGACGCGGTCCCGAGCTTCGAGCTTGGCGAACAGACGCGCGACATGGGTCTTCGCGGTCGCCGCGCTGATCACCAGCCGCTCGGCTATCTCCGTGTTCGACAGTCCCTGTCCGACCAGTGCCAGCACCTCGCGCTCCCGGTCGGTGATCCCCGCGAGGGCACTCGAGTCCGCGGCGGGCCCGGCGTCCGGTTCGGGGGCCGCGGGGCCGGGCGTTCCGGCGAAGTCCGCGATCAGCCGTCGGGTCACGCTCGGCGCGATCAGCGCGTCGCCCGCGGCCACCACGCGGATCGCCTCCAGGATCGCGTCCAGGGCCATGCTTTTGAGCAGGAATCCGCTGGCTCCGGCGCGCAGTGCGCCGTAGACGTACTCGTCGTCGTCGAAGGTCGTCAGCACCAGGATCTTGGGCGGGTCCGGCTCGGCGGTCGCCTG
Organism: Streptomyces sp. NPDC051976; assembly: GCF_040680795.1. Classification (NCBI taxonomy): domain Bacteria; kingdom Bacillati; phylum Actinomycetota; class Actinomycetes; order Kitasatosporales; family Streptomycetaceae; genus Streptomyces; species Streptomyces sp. NPDC051976. Next base: position 85,968 of record NZ_JBFAXL010000027.1, on the reverse strand, counting down.
TCGGGTCGCCTCGATCCCGTCCATGCCCGGCATCCGGATGTCCATCACCACGACGTCCGGCCGCAGTTCACGTACCAGGCGTACCGCCTCGCGGCCGTCGCCGGCCTCGCCGACCACCTCCAGGTCGTCGGTGTCGCCGATCAGGATCGCGAGCCCGACCAGCATCAGCGGCTGGTCGTCGACCAGCAGCACCCGTACGCTCATGCCGGGAGGCTCGCCGTCACCCGGAATCCGCCCTCCGGACGCCGGCCCGCGCTGAACTGGCCGGACAGCAACGTCACCCGCTCGCGCATGCCGAGCAGGCCGAAGCCGCTGCCCCCGGCCCCCGCCGCGAACCTCGGACGGCCCGGCCCGCCGGGACTGTCGTCCCCGTCGTCCACCACCTCGATCCTCACTCCTGTCGGCTCGTATCCGACCGCGACCCGGCATGTCCGCGCCCCGGAATGCCGCACCACGTTCGTCACCGACTCCTGGATGATCCGGAACGCCGACAGTTCGATCTCCGGCGGCAGTGGACGCTGCTCGCCCTGCCAGGTGAGGTGGACTCGCACCCCGGCGCCGGCCGTGCGTTCGGCGAGCTGCGGGACGTCGGCCAGGCTGCCGGCCGGCGCCAGCGGAGCGGCCTGCGGCATGGCGTCGTCCGGCTCGGCGCGGCGGAGCGCCCCGAGCATGCGCTGCAGCTCCAGCAGCGTCTCCCGGCTGGTGGTCTCGATGCCGCGCAGCGCCTGCCGCGTCTGCTCGGGTTTGGTTTCCACGACCCGTGCCGCCGCTCCCGACAGCACCGTGATGATCCCGATGCTGTGCGCGACGCTGTCGTGCAGCTCGCGGGCGATCCGCAGCCGCTCAGCCATGACGACGCGGGCCGCGGTCTGCTCGTGCAGCGCTTCGAGGTATTCACGGCGTTTGCGGTACACGCCCCCGAAGACCCACGCGACCGCGAACCACAAGGCGAACTGCCCGGCCCACTGGGCCGCGCCGCTGACGGACTGCCCGTGGACGTGGACGTCGTTGACGAACACGGCCGCGACGCCCGCGACGGAGCCGACGGCGGCAGCCGTCGGCCGCCGGGCGGCGAGGTTCCCGCTCAAGACGACGAGCAGGATGAGCACGATCAAGGGCCGCGCGCCGAAAAGGTCGCCGAGGACCGCTTCGCCCAGGACCGCCGCGAAGACGGCCGCCGGCAGACGGCGCACCAGCAGGACCGGCAGGGCGAGCACGACGCACAGACCTATCGCCGGGAAGTGCCCGAGGGCGGGGAACCGGAACAGGCTGTGGTTGGGGCTCGGCGTCGTCAGGGGGAGCATCAGCGCGTACAAGCAGGCGGCGGCGAGCACCCCGGCCCGTGACATCAGCCAGGTCACACGCTTCGATGTCGACAGACGCTGGAGAAGCTGTTCCATACGCCAGATCGTATGCAGTGGCGTCGGCTCCGCGCGTCGCCCCGGGGATGTACGCCGGATACACCCCCGGGGCGATGGCCTGGGAAGAGGTGACATCCGCCGGCCGACGCGGTGGATCGTGGTCCGTTCCTAGGTTCATGGTCATGACGAATGCACCGATGATCGATCTTCGCGACACGACAAAGAAGTACGACGACGGCCCGCCCGCACTGGCCGGCGTCACCCTGTCCGTGGCGGCTGGTGAGTGCGTGGCGGTCCTCGGCCACTCCGGCAGTGGCAAGTCCACGCTGCTGAACCTGATCGCGGGTCTGGACAAGCCTTCCAGTGGCACCGTGACCGTCGACGGCACCCGCGTCGACCAGCTCGGCGAGGCCGGTTCGGCGAAGTACCGCCGGGCCTCCATCGGGATGATCTTCCAGTTCTTCAACCTCCTTGACGACCTGACCGTGTTGGACAACGTCATGGTTCCGGCGCAGCTGGCCGGGATGGGCAAGGGCGAAGCGAAGCGGCGGGCCGTCGAGCTGCTCGGCTCGCTGGGCATCGACCGGGATGTCAGGGCCTATCCGCAGCGGCTGTCCGGCGGGCAACGGCAGCGGGTGGCGGTGGCCAGGGCCCTGATGAACAAGCCGGCGCTGCTGCTGGCCGATGAGCCGACCGGCGCTCTGGACTCGGGCTCGGCCGAGGACGTGCGCGAGCTACTGCTGGACCTGAACAGCGAGGGCCAGACCATCCTGCTGGTCACCCACGACGTGCAGCTGGCCGCGAGCACCGCGCGCCGCACGATCGAGTTGGTGGACGGCGCGGTCGAGCGGGACGTCATCAACGACGGCAGCGGTGCCGGCCTGGCCGCCCGCACGCTGCTGACCCGTCCGGCGGGAGAGGCCCGATGACCCTGCGCAAGCCGCCGATGTCCCGGCGCGTCTTCGAGGTCGGCTTCCGGGCCGTGGCCCGCCTGCTGCCGGCGGTGAGCCGGTGAGCGCCCTGGGCAAGGTCGTACGTTCCGGCGTGGGCCGCCGTCGGGTCCAGTCCCTCGTCATGGCGCTGACAACGTTCGCCGCGGTGACGTCCTCGGTACTCTCCCTCGGTCTGCTTGCTGTCGTGCAGGCCCCGTTCGAGCACGCTTTCAGCGCTCGGAACGGGGCGCACCTGGCGGTCCAGTTCGATGGTTCGAAGGTCACGGCCGCGCAGGCCGCCGCCACCGCTCACGCCGCCGGCGTCACCGAGGCGGCCGGGCCCTACCCGGTCGCCGCCGCCCTGGACACGACGATCGGCAGGGACTGCTCCAAGAAGGAGTGGGCCGGTCACGACAACGGACCCATCACCGTCACCACCCGGCCCGACCTGGGCAGCACCTCCGGGATGGACCAACTGGCGCTGACCCAGGGGCGCTGGCCGACGGGCCCGGGCGAGATCGCCCTGCCGGGGCAGCACTACGCCACCGCCTGCTTCGGCGACTCGGTGGTGTTCTCCTCCCTGCCGGGCAAGCCGTCGTACAAGGTCGTCGGCTTCGCCGACTCGGTGACCAGCAGCGCGACCGCCTTCGCCACCGCCGACGGTTTCGCGCGGCTCACGGCCGCCGGTGCCACGTCCGACGAGCAGATGCTCTACCGGTTCGCCAAGGCCGGGACCGCCGCCGACATCGCCGCCGACAAGCAGGCGGTGGCCGCCGCCGCGCCGGTCGGCGCGGTCGAGGGCGGACAGTCGTACCTGACCGCGGAGCAGCAGGCGACCGGCAACGCCAAAGCCTACGTGCCGTTCCTGATCGGCTTCGGGATCCTCGGGCTGTTCATGTCGGTGCTGATCATCTCGATCGTGGTCAGCGGGGCTGTGGCCTCGGGAATCCGGCGCATCGGGATTCTGAAGTCGTTGGGCTTCACCCCTTCGCAGGTGGCCCGCGCCTACACCGCGCAGGCCATGATCCCGGCGACGTTCGGCCTGGTGCTCGGGACGGTTTTCGGCAACCTCCTGGCCGTGCCGATCCTGGGCGGTGCCACCCAGCAACTCGGCGCGGCCAGTACGGCCAGTGCCACGATCCCGGTGTGGGTCAGCATCGTGGTGCCGCTCGGCACCCTGCTGATCGTCGGCGTCACGGCTTTGGTCCCGGCGCTGCGGGCCGGCCGGATGCCGACGGTGCGGGCTCTGGTGGTCGGCCGCGCCCCCAAAGCCGGGGGCGGTCAGGCGGCGCAGCGTCTGGCCTCGCGGCTGCCGCTGCCCCGGGCCATGTCGTTGGGGCTGGCCCAGCCGTTCGCCCGGCCGGCCCGGGCCGTACTGGTCGGTGCGGCGGTGCTGTTCGGCGTGGTGAGTGTCACGTTCGCGGTGGGGCTGGAGACCGGGTTCAACACGTACCTGGACGCCAGCACCTCAGGCTTCAACGTCGCGTCGGAGTTCGTGGAACCCACAGCCGACGTGGGCGTGCCCTGGGGTCTCTACGGCCCCAACGACCCGCGCAACCCACACCTGGACGCCGCCAAGGTGGCCGCCGCGCTCGCCAAGACCCCGGGCACGAAGGCCGCGTTCGGCTGGGGCGAAAGCGGCGCGACCATGGTCGGCGCCCCGCCCGGCGGCGAACCGGCGAAGGTGTTCACCATCACCGGCGACTTCTCCTGGACGCACATGGAGCTGCTGTCCGGCCGCTGGTACTCGGCGCCCCGCGAGGCCGTGGTCGGCGACAAGCTGGCCACGGCGGTGGGGATCCACGTCGGTGACGACGTCACCGTGGTGCAGCAGAACAAGCAACTGTCGTTGAAGGTCGTCGGCATCAACTTCGACACCAACGTGGGCGACTACACGGTCATGACGGACGCGGCCACCTTCACCGCCGCCGGTCTGACCCCGCACATCGACCAGTTCAACGTCGAGCTGGCCGACAACGTCAGCGGATCGGACTGGTCCACCTCGGCCGCCGCCGCGCTGACCCCGCTGAGCGCCTCGGTCCAGCCGAACAACGATGGGGGCAAGAACATCGTGGTGATCACCATGGGCGCCCTGGTGGCCACGCTCACGCTGATGCTGATCGCGGTCGCCGCGCTCGGGGTGCTGAGCACGGTGGTGCAGGACACCCGGGAGCGCGTCCATGATCTGGGGATCCTCAAGGCCCTCGGGATGACACCCAAGCAGACCGTCGCGATGGTCCTGACCTCGGTGACACTCACCGGTCTGATCGCCGGGTTGATCGGGGTCCCGCTCGGGGTCGCGGTGGAGAAGGCGACGCTGACCCCGATGGGGAACGCGATCGGCCGCCACCTGCCGCCGAGCGTGACCCACACCTACACCGCCGGGCTGCTCCTCCCCCTGCTGGCCGGCGGGATCGTGATCGCCCTGCTCGGGGCACTGCTGCCGGCCACCTGGGCGGCCCGGTCGCGGACCGCCACCGCGCTGCGGACCGAGTAGGGCCGAGCGGGACGGAGCAGAGCCGCTGGTCGCCCGCGGCAAAGCGGTACTGGGCACTGCCCTCACGCACCACGGCGCGGCAAGAACGCCAATGCCGGCCTCCCCCGGTCGATACCCGCGGGAGGTCGGCATTCCAGCGTTTTACCCGCCGGCTCACCTCTCCGTTACGCATCCCGCCGCCCCAGGTCCCCCCGTTCCCCGGCCCCGTCAGCCACCCACACGGCGATCTGCGTGCGCGACCGCAGGCCGAGCTTGTCGCGGACCTTGTCCAGGTGCGTGGCCACCGTCCGCATCGAAAGGCTGAGCCGGTGCGCGATCTGACGGTTGGTGAGGCCCTCGGCGACCAGTTCGGCGACCATGAGCTCCCTTCCGGTGAGCGTGGACAGACCGTCCGCGCCCGGGCCCGCGCCACTCCCCCGACCGCCGCCGCGTTCCCGCAGGGCGTACGCGACGAGCCCGTCCCAGCGCTGCCGACGGCCGCTTCTGACGGCCGCGTCCCGCGCGTCCCCCGACAGCCGCTTTCTCGTACGCGCCGCCGACTCCGCCACCCTGCTCCGCCAGGGCGCCTCGGGTTCGCTCTCCAACCGGCGGCGGGCCTGGGCGCATCCCTCGTGCAGCCTCAGGGCTCGCGGGAATTCGCCCCGCTCAGCCGCCACGATGGCCAGGCCCTCCATGGGGTACACGGCGTGGTGGCCGGCTCGCGGAACGATCCTCAGCACCTCGGCGAACTGCGCCTCCGCGCGCTCCAGATCTCCGAGAACCAGCCGCACGGTGCCCGCGGTGTGCAGTGCGGCCGCCACTTGGGGCCAGGGGGCATGCTTCTTGAGCACCGGCAGACAGTGCGACATCAGCTTGTCGGCCTCGTGCTCCCCGCCTGCCTGGAGCAGCGCCCAGGCCAGATGATGGGTGCACCACGCGGTGTCGTGGGGATCGCCGAGGGCGGCGACGATATCCAGGCACTCGCGCAGGTCCGCGACGGCTGCGGAGGATTCGCCGCGGCACAGGTGTGCCGCGGCCCGTGCGTCCAGGGCGTTGGCCAGGCCCGGGGGGTGACTGCGCGCGCGTTCCATGGCCACAGCCTGATCGCCCAGGCGCACAGCTTCCGCCAGGTCCGCCTGCTCGCAGGCCGCGCGCGAGGCGAGCGCCGGCACCGAGCCGCCGAGCGCGCGGACGTCGGGGTCCTCCAGAAGCGGCGTCAGCAACGTACGAGCGGCGGACGGCTGCTCCTGCTGGTATCGCACGCGTGCCAGTTCCAGTGTGAGCCGGAGGTGCGCCATGTCGTCGCGTCCGCCGGTGTGGGCGAGGGCCACCGCGAGATTGTCCCGTTCCGCCGCCAGGGGACGGCTGGCGTGGTCGGCGAAGACCTCATCGCGGGCTCGGTCCGCCACCGTACTCATCCAGTCGAGGGCCCGTTGCCAGGTGGCGTCCAGCTCCCCGGAGGCGGCCAGCCGCTCCGCGGCGTACGCGCGGACGGCAGCGAGTTGCCGGAACCGTGCGTGCGGTGCCTCTCCCGGCAGCCGCACGATCAGGGACTTGGCTTCCAGGGCACACAGGAGAGGGAGGATCGGGTGCGGCGCGAGGGCGTCGGCGGCGCAGACCGCTTGCGCCGCGGCCGCGTCGAACCCGCCGGCAAGGACCGACAGGCGCCGGAAGACCGCCTGCTCGGCCGGACCGAGCAAGCGGTGGCTCCAGTCGATCGCCGCGGCCAGCTCGCGATGTCGCCCGGGCCCGGTCCGGCTGCCGTCAGTGAGGAGTGACAGCCGGTCGTCCAGTCCCGCCAGGATGTCGCTCAGCGGCAGGGTACCGGCCCGGCGTGCCGCCAGTTCGATGGCGAGCGTCAGACCGTCGAGCCTGCGGCAGATCTCGGCGACGGTACGGCCGTTGCCACGGTGCAGATCGAGTCCGGGCACGACGGCCGAGGCACGCTCCACGAACAGCCGGACCGCGTCGGACCGCAGGAGCGCGAGCGGGTCGTCCTCGCTGCCGGCCGACGGCAGCGACAGCTCGCCGACCCGGAACACGACCTCGCCGGGAACCCGCAGCGGCTCTCGGCTGGTGGCCAGGATCCGCAGTTGGGGGCACCGGCTCAGCAGGAACGCGGCCAGGCGGGCGCAGGGCTCCGCCAGATGTTCGCAGTTGTCCAGGATCAACAGCCGGGGAGCGTCGCCGATCGCATGGGCGACGACGTCCGCGCCGGTGCGTCCCGCCCGCTCGCCCACGGCCAGCGCGGCGGCCACGGTCTGCGCGAGGAGCGCGCCGTCGTGCAGCGAATCGAGTTCGACCAGGTCGGCCCGGCCGTCGCTGCCAGGAAGCCTCTTCGCGAACTCCAGTGCCAACCGCGTCTTGCCGACACCACCGGTTCCCGTCAGTGTGACCAGCCGCGACGATCTCAGCAGGGCGCGCAGGCGCGTCAACTCATCTCTGCGGCCGACGAAGGAGTCGAGCGCACGTGGCAGGTCCCGGCCGGGAGCGTTCGGGAGAGCTGACGACACCTCGGGGGACGCCGTGGCGGCCGCGGACGCGCTGAGGGACGGCTTGGCAGGGACCACCGCGTCAGAAGCCGAAGCCTGTTGCGTCCCGCGGGGCTCCCCCCGTGTCGAGCGCCGGCGGTACGCGCGTTGCCGACATGCGCTGGAACAGTAGCGAGCCGGTCGGCCGCTGCGCGCCGTTCCGATCAGCTGCGCGCCGCATGACTCACACGTTTGGCTCCGGCTCATCCCCGATTCCTGGCCTCGACTTCCGGCGCGGAAACCTTGCCACGCGCAGGCGGCACAGGGCACACCGGTGGCGGCCGGGGCTGGGCGAGCGGGCCCCGGCCACCATTCAGGTGGAAGGAGTCAGGGGTTGACGCCGAGTACGACGGTGCCGATCACTCCCGCGCTGAGGTCGGTGCCCGTCTGGGTGACGGTCAGCAGGGTCGAGGAGCCGCCGTTGCGGTAGATGCCGTCCCGGGCGTTGAGCGTCCGGGTGGCCCTGTTCGTCCGGTAGGGGTTCAGGGCGGCGACCGAGGTGTTGTACGTCTCCGGGAAGTAGAGCTGGCCGGTGTGGGACACGTGGCCCCCCTGGTACTTCCCGCCCGAGACGGTGCCGCCGACATGCGTCTTGACGTGGATGTGTATGGCGCGCCCGACGTACCAGCCGGGGTAGACGGTGGTGAACTCCGCGACGCCGGCTGAGTCGGTCAGCTGCACGCCGCGCAGGAACGTCGTGTCCGGGGTGGAGCCGCCGGCAACGTACCCGGAGTAGACGCCCACCGCATCGCACTGCCAGACGTCGACCGCCGTGTTCGGCAGCGGGGAGCAGGTCGTGGCGTTGACCACCGTGATGCGCAACGAGAGCGGCACGCCCGGCTTGCCCTCGGTGATGTTCTCGCGGACGGTCTCCAGGTCGAGGTAGTAGGGACCCTCCGTCTGCTCGGGTGTCAGGACGCAGGCAGCGGCCAACGCGGTGGACGACCTGTCCGCGCCGTTCCGGGTCGCCGCCGGCGTCGCCTGCGCGACCGCGGGACCGGCCAGACTCACGGCGGCCAGTCCCAGGGTCGCGCCGCCCAACGAGGTGAGGACGGCTCGGCGGGTGGCGCCCGTCGTACGGTCGGTGCTCTCCGCACCGGATTCCGGCTGCGCCGGCTGGGGGCTGAGTGGGGGGGTATCAGTCATGGGTCGACTGTGGCCCGTGGGGGCAGTACCGCGGATCGACCACATGACCGGCGAGTTGGGCCCGTTACGAAACTCGAAAGCAGCGTCCTGGTCGAGCGCGACGCGGACACCGCAGCCTGACACCACGCGACCCTCGACAGACGCCGTTCACATCCACCACAAGAACGTGATCATGAGGCAAGGTGTCGAAATGAGATCACGAACCAGTGGCATGTGGTGGGGAACCTCGATCGAGGCGCCGGACCCCAGTGGCTTGGCGAAGTTCTACGCCGATCTCCTGGGCTGGCCCATCGGGCACGAGGAGCCGGGAACGGCCATCGTCGCCCCGTCTCCGCAGGGACCGTTCTTCGTGTTCCAGCAGGCAGACGGCTATCGGGCTCCGGTCTGGCCCCCGGCCGACGGGGACCAGCGCCCGATGATGCACTTCGACTTCCAGGTCGGCGACCTGGACTCGGCCGTCGCCGAAGCGGTCGCCCTGGGGGCAACCCTCGCGGAGCATCAGCCCCAGAAGAACGTCCGGGTGCTCTTCGACCCCGCCGGCCACCCCTTCTGCCTCTGCTTCGACGAGACATGACCAGCTGGTCCCGGCTCGTGGGCCCTCCTCCCGACGGGCCGCGTAGCGGCTCACACGTCGCCGCCAAGCAGCCTCGATCGCCCGTCAGTTGGACGGGCTCAGGGCGCGCGAGCGCTGCTGGACGCCCGGTGTGCCGTACGGGTAGTCGGACACGATCGGCGCGCTCACCTCGTTGAGCTGTGCCGTCTCCTTCTCCGACAGGTTCAGGTCGGCGGCGGCGAGGTTGTCGTCGAGCTGTTCGAGCGTACGTGCCCCGATGATCACCGACGTGACCGCGGGCCGGTCCGCGACCCAGGCCAGCGCCACCTGCGACAGGGACACGCCGCGTCCCTCGGCCACCTGCCGTACCGCGTCGATGACCTGCCAGGTGCGCTCCTGCGCGTTGCGCGGGCCGTATGCCTCCATGCCACGCCGCGGGTCCTCGCCGAGCCGGGTGGCGCCGGTCGGGCCCTGGTCGCGCAGGTACTTCCCCGTCAGCCAGCCACCGGCCAGCGGCGACCACGGCAGGATCCCGATGTTCTCGTTACGGCAGACGTCCACCAGCTCGAACTCGATGTCCCGGATCAGCAGGTTGTACTGGGGCTGAAGCGTCACGATCGGCGCGAGCCCGCGGAACTCCGCCAGCAGCGACGCCTTCTGCAGCTGCCAGCCGAGGAAGTTGCTGACGCCCGCGTACCGGATCTTGCCGGCGCGCACCGCGTCGTCGAAGAAGCCGAGCGTCTCCTCGATCGGAGTCAGCGGATCCCAGGCGTGCGCCTGGTAGAGGTCGATGGTCTCGACCCCGAGCCGCCGCAGGCTCGCGTCCAGAGCCCGGGAGAGGTGGACGCGCGTCAAACCGGCGTCGTTGGGCCCCTCGCCCATCGGGAAGCGTCCCTTCGTCGCGATGACGAGTTGGTTCCGCGCCCCCGGCCGGCCCGCCAGCCAGCGGCCGATGATCTCCTCCGACGTGCCGCGGGAGTAGACGTCGGCGGTGTCGACGAAGTTCCCGCCGCGCTCGACGAACCGGTCGAGCTGGGCGTGGGACACCTCCTCGCTGCTCTCCTTCCCGAATGTCATCGTGCCCAGGCACTGCGTGGACACCACCGTGCCGGTGCTGCCCAAAATGCGGTATTCCATCGGTCTGCCTCCAGCGTCGAGATCCGATTCCGAGTCTGATCGACACCTGATTAAGCTGTCCAACAGCGGAATCCGATGCCATTCAGCAGCGAGGGTGATGAATCATGGAGCTCCGGCAGCTCGAGTACTTCGTCGCCGTCGCCGAGGAGCGCCACTTCACGCGCGCCGCCAAGCGCCTGCACGTCGCGCAGTCCGGCCTGTCAGCCTCGATCCGGTCGCTCGAACGCGAGCTGCGTGCCGATCTGTTCGTGCGCAGTACCCGCCAGGTCGAGCTGACGCCCGCGGGCCGGGCCTTCCTGGCCGAGGCCCGGCGCGCACTGTCGGCGACCGACGCCGCACGGGACGCCGTGGCCGCCGTGCAAGGGCTGCTGCGCGGCAGTCTGGCCATCGGCTCGTTGCAGTGCCTGCACCACGTACACCTCCCGGCAGTGCTGGCCGGCTTCCTCGACGCCCACCCCGGACTGGAAGTCCGGCTCCGCCAGGGCGGATCCCGGGAACTGATCGACCAGGTACGCACCGGCCGGCTGGACATCGCGTTCGTATGCCGCCCGCCCCGGCACCCCGAGGGGCTCATCATCGAGCCACTGGCCGACGAGCCGCTCGTACTCGCCTGCGCACCGGGGCATCAGCTCGCCCACCGCGACGAGATCAAGCTCACCGACCTGCACGACGAACGCTTCGTGGACTTCCACCCCGACTGGGGCACCCGCGACCTGGCCGACACGGTGCTCGCCGACGCCGGAGTCGAGCGCCACGTCGCACTGGAGGTCACCGACGTGCACTCACTGCTCGACCTGGTAACCCACGGCCTGGGGGTGGCCCTCGTACCCCAGTCCTTCGCGGCCAAGACCGACCAGGCGCGATTCATCGCCCTGTCCGGCACCGTGCCGACATGGGAGACCGTCACCGTGACCAGCAATCCGACCAGCGCGGCCGCCACCGCGCTGCTGCGCGCGGTCCACCATGCCAAGAGCGGCCGAAGCGCGCGCTGATCGCACCCTTTCCCCGCGTCGGCGGCCTTGCGGCACGCGTCCACGCTGCGGGCGCTCGGCCGGGCACGGAAGTCTCAGGACTTGTTAGGCAAGCCTAAGCTCAACTAGGGTCTGACCCGCTTTGCCGTCCCCATGTTGCCCTCCGCTCGGAGCACACCCTCATGTCCTCGTCCCAGATCGCTCTGCTCGGTGCCATCGCCGGGTTCACCATCTACCTCGGCCTGCCCATAGGCAGACTCCAAAACCCCGCGCCCCGGCTGAGAGCCGGCCTCAACGCGGTCGCCATCGGCATCCTCATATTCCTGATCTGGGACGTCCTCAGCGCGGCCTGGGAGCCCACCGACGCCGCACTCAGCGACCACCACTGGGGCACCGCGTTCACCGGCGGCGCGGTACTGGCCGCCGGACTGGCGCTGGGACTTGCCGGACTCGTCTACTGGGACCGCTTCATCGCCCGCCGCAAGGCCCCGGCCCTCTCCGCCGGCCCCGGCGCCGCTGCGGCCAGCGAACTGGCTGCCCGGCCGACGCGCTCCACGGCCGGCAGCCTCGCGCTGATGATCGCCACCGGTATCGGCCTGCACAATTTCGCCGAGGGCCTCGCCATCGGCAACTCCGCCGCCACCGGCGAGATCTCCCTGGCCGTGCTGCTGATCATCGGATTCGGCCTGCACAACGCCACCGAAGGGTTCGGCATCGTCGCCCCGCTCGCGGCGGAAGGGGAACGCCCGTCCTGGGGCACCCTGGCCCTGCTCGGCCTCATCGGCGGCGGCCCCACCTGCGTCGGCACCCTGGTCGGCCAGCACCTGGTCAACGACGACCTGTCCATCGCCTTCCTGGGACTGGCCGCCGGCTCCATCCTCTACGTCGTCATCGAACTGCTCGCCGTCGCCCGCCGGGCCGCCCTCAAGGAACTCACCACCTGGATGATCCTCCTCGGCCTGCTGCTCGGCTTCGCGACCGACGGCGTCGTCACGGCCGCCGGCGTGTGACCTGGACTCCGGGCCCGGCGCAACCGGGCCCGGCGTTCGGCGCCGTCATGTCCGCGCCCCTCTGCGACGGCTGTTCGTCAGGAGTGCAGTCCGAGTTCCGTGGAGAGCTTCGCGAGGGCGTCCAGGCGGCGCTGGAGGCTTGGGTGGGTGGAGAACACGGTGGCCAGGGGTGATCCCTCTTTGAGGGCGGGCGTGAAGAAGAAGGCGTTGAAGGACTGGGCGGTGCGCAGGTCCTCGGTGGGAATGCGTGCGATGCCGCCGCTGACTTTGACCAGGGCGGAGGCGAGTTCGGAGGGGCGGCCGGTGAGGATGGCCGCGGAGCGGTCGGCGGCGAGTTCGCGGTAGCGGGACAGCGCCCGGAGCAGCAGGAAGCTGAGCGCGTACACCAGCGCGGAGACGGCCATGACGGCGGCGAGGAGCGCCGCGGTGTTCTGGTCGTTGCGCCGGCCGCCGAACAGCTCGGAGTAGAACGCGAACCGCACCAGCAGCCCGGCCAGCACCCCGAGGAAGGAGGCGACGGTGATGACCGCGACGTCCTTGTGCGCGACGTGGGACAGCTCGTGAGCCAGTACGCCCTCCAGCTCCCCCGGCTCCAGCCGGCGCAGCAGGCCGGTGGTCACGCACAGCACGGCGTGGTCGGCGTTGCGTCCCGTCGCGAACGCGTTCGGCAGATCCATCTCGGAGACGGCCACCTTGGGCTTGGGCATGTCGGCCAGCGCGCACAGCCGGTCGACCGTCCCGTGCAGGTGGGGCTGCTCGGCGGGGGTGACCTCGTGGGCGCGCATGGCGAACAGGGCGATCCGGTCCGAGAACCAGTACTGGGCGACCAGCATGGCGGCGACGATGACCACCACCAGCGCCACGGACTTCAGCAGGGCGATCAGCGCGGCGACGAATGCCACGTACACCAGGCCGAGCAGGAAGATCACCGCCACCATGCGGACGGTCAGCTCGCGGTCGGGAGCGAAGCGGGAGCGCATCGTCTCCTCATCTCCTCACTTCTCCCCCTCCTTCCAATGTGCCAGATCGCGGTGCCGATCGGGTGGTCGACGGCGACCACCATCTGAGCGGGCCGCGGCGGGCGCGCGCGGCGGACGCTCACTCGGCGTCGGCGACGATGGAGCCGACGCGTTCGGCCAGGGTCGGGTCGCGGCGGACCAGCAGCGTCGCGTAGCCGACAGCGCCGAGCAGCAGGCTCAGGGCGGCGTACGGGAACCAGTTGTAGGGCTCGGGCTGGCCGGGCTTGGCGAGGTAGTAGAGCGGGACCAGGATGACCAGCACGCCCAGTGCGGGCAGCACCAGGTGCCGGACCATGTGGAACTCCTGCGGCCGGTACCTGCGGTAGTACAGCGGCAGGGCGATGTTGGAGGCGAGGTAGACCAGGAGGATCAGGAGGGTGCCCAGGGTCGACGACTCGGTGAAGAAGACCACCGGGTCCATCGAGCCGCCGTGGTGCCCCAGGAGGTGGCCCAGGCCCCAGGCGCCGATGAGCAGCAGGGCGGTCACGGTGAACGTGACGATCGCGTTGGTCGGCGTGCGGCGGATCGGATGGACGTAGCCGAAGAAGGACGGGAGCAGTCCCTCGCGTCCGGCGTTGAACACCATACGGGCCTGGGAGTTGATGCCGGCGATCAGGACGCCGAGGGTCGAGGTCAGACCGCCCAGGTAGGCGGCGAAGGCCAGCGCGCCGAGGGTGCCGTGGGCGACGTCGATGAAGGGGATCTGGGCGGCGCCGAGCCGGTCCACGTCGTAGTGGAAGCCGGTGACGGTGGCGTAGGAGAAGAGCACGTAGCTCACCGACATGATCGCCACGGAGGTGAACACCGCGCGCCCGACGTTGCGCCGCGGGTTCTCCGTCTCTTCCGCCAGAGCCGCCGAGTTCTCCCAGCCGATGAAGAGGTACACCGCCAGCGGGAAGCCCGCGGCCAGGCCCTTGAAGCCGCGGCTGACGTGGCTGGGGAGGAACGGGTCGAGGGAGAGGTGGCCGCGGTTGTTGACGATCGCCGCGATCGAGACGACCACCAGCACCGCCATCTCGACGCCGAACAGATATCCGGCCCATCGGGTGGAGACCACCACCCCGCGCAGCATCAGCACCACCGAGCCTCCGGTGAGCAGCAGCGTCCAGATGATCCACGGCAGGTTCACGCCGGTGTAGTGGTGCAGGGTGATCTGTACGAATCCGCCGGAGATCGCGATGACGGACCCCATCGCGATGATGTAGCCGAGGGCCGCCAGCAGGGCCGTGGTCACCGCGCTGACCGGCCCGAAGGTCTTGCCGACGAAGGTGATGAAACTACCCGCCGAGGGGTGGGCCCGGGAGAACTGCGCCAGCGTGTTGCCGAGCAGCGCGACGGCTATGCCCGCGGCGACGATGGTCAACGGGGAGGCCACACCCGCCGTGGTGGCGAGGAAGGCGAAGCCGAAAAAGAAGCTCATGGCCGGGCCGACATTGGCCATGGTCGCGGCCGCGATGTCCGCCATGCCGAGGACGCCGCCGCGCAGTCGCTGCGGCGTGCCCGCGGCGGGGCTCGGCGTGGACGGCGGTCCGGCTCCGGGCTCTGGCATGGCGGCAGCTCCTTCTGCGGTGTGGCGGCGCTTCGCGGGCGAGGGGGTCTCAGCGCTCGGGTCGACCCGGCCGGGCCTCACCCCAGCCGGGCACGCTGGTGAGCCTTCGCCGCGCGCACGGCCGGGTCCGTCGCGCCTCGGCCGAGCTCGGCGAGCAGTTCGGCGTGACAGCGGTTCTGCTCCCGCACCGTCGCGGGTTCCGGCGGCGGCTGCAGCAGGCACAGCCGGCCGAGCAGGTCGGCGACGAACTCGCGGATCCCGGGGCTGCCGAGCGTCTCCGCGAGGTCCAGGTGGAAGCGGGCCTCCAGCTCGAGCAGTCGCGTCGGGTCGTCAGTCAGGTCCATCTCGGTGACCAGCGCCCGCAGCCCGTCCAGCCGCTCGGCCGGGACCTCGCCCGAGCCGTGCGCCACGAGGCCGCATTCGAGCAGAACATGGAATGCCTCCAGTGAGGCCGCCTCCTCCTCGCTGTGCATCAGGGCGACGACCGCGGCCCAGCCCGGCGCGATGAAGGTCCCGCCCGCGCGTCCGCGTCGGCGGTCGAGCAGCCCGTCCTGGCACATCCCCTCCAGTGCACGGCGGACGGTGATCTCGCCGATCCCCAGCTCCTCGGCGAGGACGCCGGTGTCCGGCAGCCGGTCGCCCGGCAGCAGGGTCGCCAGGCGTACACGCAGCGCGATCCGGGACCGTACGAGCTCGGCTCCACTCTGCCCGCCGCCGGGCAGGGCACGGGCGTGTCCTACCCCGATGACGGGTGCCGGCCGCTCGGGACCCGGCTGGTTGTAGGGCCCGAACTTGCCCGTTGCGTTCACCACGACGCCACCCTAACGGCCTGCTGAACGCGGTGGTGCGAGCAAGGGAAAGGGCTCGAAGGCCCAGGTCAAGTGGGCGAGGTGGACTGGTGTCGGCCGGGCGGGACAAGGCGATCGATCGCGGTCCTGGCGCAGGTCGGGGTGGGTGCGGGCGCGGGGGCGGCGTTGCGCATGAGCGCTCCCAGGGGGAGAGGGCGTCGGGCGGGTTCTCCGGGCTTCCCGGACAGCCCGCGCCGCGGGGCGGCGTCACCACGTGGGGAGGAGCGGACGAGGTGGCGCCGTGGTGCGGGAAAAATTAGAGCATCATGAACATTTAAACAAGCCCCGCCCGCGGCCATCTCGACACGGGAACCGGAAGGTCAGCGGGGTGCGGCCCGGCCGGAGCGGAGACCGGCCCGGGCGCCGCGGGGGAAACGGGCGATCCGATCCCCTTGTTTTTTCTGATCGTCGTGAACTATTTTCCTCGGCGTCACCCCCGGCCGGTGCCTCCCCCGCCCGCACCCACTCCCTGGATGTCGATATGACGATACGTCCCCCTCTTCCCGTCGCCGACCGTGTGGCCGAAGGCGAGAGCGCCACAGCGGAGTCCGGTCTCCAGGCCGGGCTCAAGAACCGCCATCTGTCGATGATCGCCATCGGCGGCGTCATCGGCGCCGGCCTCTTCGTCGGATCCGGATCCGGGATCGCCGCCGCCGGCCCCGGCATCCTGCTGTCGTACGCCCTCGTCGGCGTCCTGGTCGTCCTGGTCATGCGGATGCTCGGAGAGATGGCCTCGGCCAACCCGACCTCCGGATCGTTCTCCGCGTACGCGGACCGCGCCCTCGGCCGCTGGGCCGGATTCTCCATCGGCTGGCTGTACTGGTTCTTCTGGGTGGTGGTGCTCGCGGTCGAGGCGACCGCCGGTGCCAAGATCCTTCACGGCTGGATCCCGGCCGTCCCGCAGTGGTCGTGGGCGCTGATCGTGATGGCCGTGCTCACGGTCTCCAACCTCGCCTCGGTGGCCTCGTACGGAGAGTTCGAGTTCTGGTTCGCCGGGATCAAGGTCGTCGCCATCGCCGGATTCATCGGGGTGGGCCTGCTGGCGGTCCTCGGAATCCTGCCGGGCATCCACAGCGACACCGCCGGGCTGTCCAACCTGACCTCGCACGGCGGTTTCCTGCCGAACGGGCCCGGCAAGATCCTCACCGGTGTGCTGATGGTCGTCTTCTCCTTCATGGGCAGCGAGATCGTCACCCTCGCCGCCGCCGAGTCCAAGGACCCGCAGCGCGCGGTCACCCGGGCCACCAACAGCGTCATCTGGCGGATCGCCGTCTTCTACCTCGGCTCGATCTTCATCGTGCTGACCCTGCTGCCCTGGAACTCCACGTCCATCACGAAGGACGGCTCATACGTCGCCGCACTCGACTCGCTGGGCATCGCACACGCCGGCCAGGTCATGAACTTCATCGTCCTGACCTCCGTGCTGTCCTGTCTCAACTCCGGCCTCTACACCGCCTCCCGCATGGCCTTCTCGCTCGGCCGGCGCGGCGACGCCCCGGCCGCCTTCGGCCGTACGGCCCGTCAGGGCGTTCCGCAGACAGCGATCCTGGCCTCGGTGGTCTTCGGCTTCGTGGCGGTCTACTTCAACTACGCCTATCCCGACACGGTGTTCCTGTTCCTGCTCAACTCCTCCGGGGCGATCGCGCTGTTCGTGTGGCTGGTGATCTGCTGCTCGCAACTGCGGATGCGCAAGATCATCCAGGCGGAGTCGCCGGACAAGCTGGTCGTGCGGATGTGGCTCTACCCGTACCTGACCTGGGCGACCATCGGGCTCATCGTGTTCGTACTCGGCTACATGCTCACCGACACGGCGTCCGGCGGCGGGCGCGACCAAGTGGTGCTGTCGACACTGGTCGCGCTCGGCGTCGTGGGCATCGCGCTGCTTCGGCAGCGGTTCCAGAGCGGCCGGAAGGACTCCGTGACCTCGTCGTAGGTCCGAGAGCCCGGGATCGCTGAAACCGCCGCGGGCCACCGCCGCCGCCCGGACGCAACCCGTCCGGGCGGCGGCTGCCCGTGTGTCCGCGCGCCGGTGCGCGGGGCGTTGACGGGGGCCTGACCGCCCGGTGTCCCATCCTGTGGGAACGTCAGCGGCCCCGCTGACCTCGGGCGTCGAGAGGCGGGCGTTGCCTTCATGAGCCATCGGCAGCGCGTGGGCTGGGCCGCGGTGCTGTGCGCGCTGTCCTTCGCCGCGGTCTGGCTCGTGCAGCGCGCCGTGCACGGCTCACTCGTCGACGTCATGGTCTACCGCGCCGCTGGCCGTACGGTGCGCGACAGCGGCGACCTGTACGCGATGCGTGTCACGCCCGCGATGCTGCCGATGACCTACCCGCCCGTCGCCGGGCTGCTGTTCGTGCCGCTGACCTGGCTCGACGTCGACCGGATGCGGGCGGCCGCGATCGCGGGGAACCTCCTGCTGAGCGTGGCGCTCGCCGCACTGTCGCTGCGCCTGGTGCTACGCCGCACCCCCAGCGCGGCCGCGGTGCTCGCCACGGCGGCGTGGGCGGTGTGGAGCGAACCGGTGTGGGCTACCATCCGCTGCGGCCAGATCAACCTCCTCGTGGTGTGCCCGGTCCTGTGGGACTTCACCCGCCGGCCCGCCAATCGGTGGGCCGGCGCGGGCACCGGCCTCGCGGCGGCGCTCAAGGTCACACCTCTGCTGTTCCTGGTGCTGCTGGCCGGGGCGGCAGTCGTCACCCGTGGCCGCGGCACTCCCTGGCCGCGCCGCTTCCTCACCGCCGCCGGCACCTTCGCCGGAGCCACGCTGCTGGCCGCCGTGGCGCTGCCGCGCGACTCCCTGCGCTACTGGACACGCTGCGTCTTCGCCCCCGACCGGTCCGGCTCGGCGGTGAACCTCGCCAACCAGTCCCTGCGCGGCGTCGTCGCACGGCTGCAGCACACCGCGCACCCCACGTCCCTGTGGCTGGCCGCGGCCGTGCTCATCGCCCTCGGCGGCACCGCCCTCGCGGTCATGGCGCTGGCCTCGGCCGACCGTGTGCCGGGCGCCACCGCGTGGGCAGCGGTCACCTGCGGAACCACGACGCTCCTGGCAAGCCCGATCACCTGGACCCACCACTGGGTATGGAACGTGCCCATGACGGTTCTGCTCGTCCATGAAGCGCTACGACGACGCGATCCACGCTGGGCGGCCGGCGCCGCGGCGTGCGTGGTCGTCTTCTGCTGCGACGCCCTGTGGGCCGTCCCCCACGACGCCACCCGACCCGAAGTGCACGAGAACGCCGCCCAGATGCTGCTCGCCGCCAGCTACCCCCTGGCCGGCCTCGCCTTCCTCGCCGCGGCCGCCCTCACGCTACGGCCCACGCGACCGTCCCGGTGCGAACCAGCACCACGCACCCCTGACGGCCGCGTCCAGCCCACGGGCCGACAGGCCGTACGGACAGGGGAACCGCCTCGCCGCTCGCCCGGCCTCTGATCGCACTCCTCGAACGGTGCTCCGGGCGTCTTGTGCGGATGCGCGGTCGGGCGGGCACCGGCGTCGGTGTAACCCCGGTCGGTATTCACCATGCAGTGGTGGGGAACTCCGGGGGGAGAACGGTGGGCATGGACGGGGCGGGGCTGGTAGGGCGGGAGTGGCACGTCCGGCGTGTGCGTGAGGACATGGACAGGCTGCGCGCCGGCGCGGGTGGCCTGGTCGAGGTGGTGGGCGAGCCGGGGATCGGCAAGACGCGGTTCCTGGGAGCGGTACAGGATCTGGCGCGGGAAGCCGGGTTCAGGGTTGTTGCGATCACCGGCTGCGGCGCCGGGCGCACGCAGGACACCGAGTGCGCGGGCGTCCTGCGGAGGCTCGCCGTAGGGCTGTTCGGGGCTCCGGCAGCCGGCCGGCCCGGGCCGGAACGGATGCCGGCCGGCCCGCGGGTACCGGTCGTCGTGGTGCTGGACGACGCACACGCGCTCGGGCCGGAGGCGGTGGACTTCCTGGATCTGTTGACCAGAACGGTGGCCGCCGTCCCGGTGCTGTGCGTGGTGGCTCATCGCGAGCGCCAGACTCCCCCGGCACTGCGCTTCGTGCTGGCCCGCGGCACAGAACTCGGTGTGGTGGATCGCGTCGAACTCGGCCCGCTGTCCCGGGAGGAGTGCGCACGCCTGGTGGGTGACAGGGCCGCGACGCGCCGCGCGGAGGAGCTCTTCCGGGACAGCGGCGGCTACCCGCTGTACGCCCTTGCCCTGCACGCGCTGCGCACGCTCCCCACCGAGGACAGCGGCAGACGCACACCAGCGGGCCCCGGCGCCTACGGGTTCGGTCACTTCGAAGCCTTGTTGCTGGGCGAGACGGTCGGCTTGTCACCGCAGGAGCAGTCCGTCCTTGAGACCGCCGCGGTACTCGGACCCGTGATCCGCCCCGAGGTCCTGGAGCAGGTGCACACGAGATCGGCCCCTGGCCGGTTCGACCAGGCACTGGAAGGCGTGATGGGGCGCGATCTTCTCCGGCTCAGCGGGCGCGCTCTCACCTTCCGCCATCCGCTGATGCGCCGGGTGGTGTACGAACGCACCTCCCCGTTACGTCGTCTGTCCGTCCATGCCCATGCCCTGGCGGTCCTGCGGGCCGAGGGGGCGGAGCCGCTCGAGCTGGCTCCGCACATCGCGGGGTCGGTGAGCTTGGAGCCGCTGCGGGACGCCGAGGCGCTCGTTCTTGCGGGCACCGAGTGCGAGAGCGTCACACCGGAGCAGGCGGCCGTCTGGTACGACAGAGCGCTACGCCTCCTGCCGTCGTCGGACGACCACGCCGCCCGGCGCTTCGAGGTCTCCCGCCTGCGGGCCGGGGCCCTGGCCCGGGCCGGACGGCTCACCGACAGCCGCGACGTGCTCCAGGAACTGCTGCGCCGCCCCGGCACGCCCGGCACGGACCGGGTCGAGGACCGCGTGGAGGCGGTGGTGATGTGTGCCTACAACGACATGCGCCTCGGACGGCCGGCACAGGCCTGCGCGATGCTGCGTTCGGAGATCGCCCCGCTGACGTCCGACCGCACCTCGCGCGAACGCCTGAAACTGACCTTGGAGCTGGGCCTGTCGGCCCTGTTGGCCGGTGAGTACCCGCCGGTCAGGCACGACCTGCTGTGGGCCCACGATGCCGCACGGAACCGCGGGGAGCGCCACCACCAGGCGACCGTACTGGCGATCACCGCTTGCGGAGAGGCGTTCGAGGGGCAGACGGCCCTCGCCAAACTCGCCGCCGACTCGGCCGCCGCCCTCGTCGACGCTCTGCCCGACGCCTTGCTGGCGGAGCGCGGCACTCTGCAGACCCTTGCCTGGGCCGAGCTTCTCCTGGAACGAGCCACCGACGCCGAACGCCATCTGGAACGCGCCCAGGCGCTCCTGGAACGCAGCGGTGACGCGCTCGCCATGCCCCACGTCCTGATCGAGCAGGCCATGATCCACCTGTACGCCGGCCGCCTGCCCCGCGCCCTGGGCCTGGCCAGGCAGGCACAGGAGGCGTCCCGGACCACCGGCCACGCGCCGATCCTCACCGCCGCGCGGACGCTCGAATCGCATCTCGGGGCCTGGCTGTCACCCCGGCGCGGTGGGTCGAGGGAGCGGGACGCGGTGGCGGACGCGGCCGCTCGGCCCGACCCGGCACCGGCCGCCGGGAACAGGTGGACGCACCTGACCACGACACTGCGCAACCACACCCGTCTCAGCGCGGGACACCTGGGCGCCTGCGCGGAACTCCTGCTGCGCCCCGGAGGGCCGGATCTGCGGGTGCTGGCGGCACCGTTGCTGCCCCAGTACGCCGAAACCCTGGTCACCGCCTTCCTCGAACTTCGGGACCAGGAACAGGCCGCCTCGCTGGCCGCCTTCGCGCAGGAGTACGCCAGCCGCCTGGACCTTCCCGGCCAGCGGGCCCACGCCGCGCGCGCCCACGCACATGTGCTGGCCGCCGCCGGGCGCCACGACGAAGCCCTGACCCATTTCCGCCAGGCCGAGGTGTGGTTCGCGCAGGCCGGCAAGAAGGCCGAACTGGCCCGGTGCCTGAGGGACACCGCTCGTACTCTTGCCCGTCTGGGGCGTTCCGACGATGTACGAAGTGTGGTGCGCCGCCTGTCCGGGCACATCGCGGCCACCGGTGCGGGATGCCTGCGAGGAGACGCGGAGCGGCTTC
Organism: Streptomyces sp. NPDC051976; assembly: GCF_040680795.1. Taxonomy (NCBI): domain Bacteria; kingdom Bacillati; phylum Actinomycetota; class Actinomycetes; order Kitasatosporales; family Streptomycetaceae; genus Streptomyces; species Streptomyces sp. NPDC051976. Next base: position 64,320 of record NZ_JBFAXL010000027.1, on the reverse strand, counting down.
TCGCCACGCATCCCCTCCACGCGACCACCGGCTTAAAGGATTCTCTGACGAAGCGCGAACAACAGGTGGCGGCGCTGGCCGGGACCGGGCGCACCAATGCGGACATCGCCCGCCAACTGGGCCTGAGCAAAAGGACGATCGAGAACTACCTGGTCAAGATCTACCGCAAGGCGGGGGCGAGTCCGGCCTCGCGCGAGAATCTCGGGCACCTGCTGCCAAGGACAGCGCAGGACGCGACGTGAGGGGTGGACCGCCACTGGCGGCCGGGGGCGACCCCGCGTGATGCGCGCCCCACGTCGCGCATCACGCGGGGTCCGCGGGGCCGACCCCGTGGCGAAACCCGGGCGCGAGGGCCGCGTACAGGGCCACCACGCCGAATGCTGCCGTGAGGACCAGTTGTGTCGCCCGGAGGTCGAAATGCTGGACCAGAAGACCGGCGATCACAGGCGCCAGCGGCTGGGCGGCTGTGCCGAGAAAACGGGACGCGCTGCTCACCCGGCCGAGCACATCCCCGGGCACCATCAGGATCTGGGCACTCGTCAGAGAGGCTCCCACCATCGGGCCGGCCAGCAGCACAACGGCCAGGACCGCGACGAAGACGGTCCCATTGCCGGACACCGCGGCCAGGGCCAGGCTGCCCGCCCTGGTCAGGGCCACGACGACGAGCAGGGGCCTGAGGGTCACCCGGCGGGCCACCGCCGGCGCGAGCAGGGAACCGAGCAAGCCCGCTGCGGCTGCCACACTGACACCGGTGCCCACGAGGAGACCTCCGGAACCGCCGAGGATGAGCGTGAACAACAGCATGGACATCGCGAAGTTGGTCACCATCGAGTACAGCGCGGTCGCCCACAGGAAGGGCTGCCGGCGCAGCACCGACCAGCCGCGTCCCATGTCCGGCAAGAACCTTCGCATCGTCGGGCGCGTCTCGGCCGCGAAGGTGGCCCGCAGACACCAGACACAGGCGAAGGAGACGACGAACGTCGCCGCGTCGACGACCAACGGCATGGCGTGATGCAGCGTGAACAACCACCCGGCGATCACCGGTGCGCCGATGTCGACCGCGTATCCGCGGGCCTGGTTGATGCTCACCGCATCAGGAATCGCCTCCGGGGGGACAATCATGCGGACGGACTGCGTCTGAGCGGCGGCGAACGCCATCCACAGGAAAGTGGAGGCACAGACCACCGTCAGCAGGACGGCCACCGGCGCCGTAGAGGTCAGCACCGACACCACGGCCAGTCCGGCCAGCACGGCACGCCCCGCGTCACAGACCAGCATCACGCGACGGCGGTCGAACATGTCGGCGATGTAGCCGCCGGGCAACTGGCCGAGCCACGCCGCCACGTACGCCAGCGTGCCCAGCAGCCCTGCCAGAGCGGCCGATCCGGACAGGGCGAGGACGAGCATGGGCAGCGCCAGTGCCGAAATCGACGAGCCCAGTTCCGACGCGGCCTGCCCGATCCACAACAGCCGGAAGTCATGGTTGCCGCCGAGCGCCCGCACGGCCGGCAAGCGGGCGCTCGTTCTGGCCTCGGCTGTCACTGCCCGCCCGTCCCGCCCGGCAGCAGTTCGTCCACGAGGAACCCGAAGTTGGTGCGCAGTCCCGGGCCGGCATGGAGCACCCGGTCGAGGAACAGCGCGACGCCCGCCGATCCGGTGCCCACATCACACGTCTCGCGCATCAACTGCTCCCCGGGAAAGGCCGTCCCCTCCTCCCGCTGGACACCGAACAGCAGCACGCCCTCGGCGATCCGCGCGGTTTCCTGGAACAAGTGCGCGCGCCCGGTGAACTCGGCGACATCGAGCATCGCGTTCCCGATTCCCGACAGCCCGTGGAACAGCTGCGGCGAGACCGCGTACTTCCGGGTGAGATCGGGAATCAGACGGTCCACCCACGCGGCCAGGCTCTCGTCACCGGTGACGGACTGGAACCGGATCAGCGTGGTCATGACCCCCGCGGTCCCGTAGTCCCAGTACTGGCGGAGGACCGCAGACGCCTCGTCGGCGTGCGAGGGGAAGGACGTGACGCCGCTGGGCATCGTACGGGCGTGCGACAGGTCGAAGTCGAGTGCCTGGCGGCCGACTTCCAGGAAATCCGGCCGACCGGTCGCCTGGTGGAGGTAGAGCAGGAACAGCGCCGCACCACTGGCACCGTAGGCGTACCCGATCGGTGTCCGTCCGTCCTCGGAAGGCCAGGTGACACCTGTGGGGTGGTGCTGGGCCGTCGCGGCCAGATGCCCGCCCGCGCGCAACGCCCCGTCGAGGAACTCCTCCCGGCCCGTGACGCGCCACATGCGCAAGGCGGCCAGTCCGTATCCCGCACATCCGTGCATCACATCGGCGCGCTCCCACAGCAGCGGGTGGTCGGCCGTGCGACGCATCAGTGCGACGGCCGCGTCGCTGTACCCCAGATCCTGCAGGGTCCACGCGATGCCTGACGTACCGGAGTACAGGCTGGGCGGCAGTTGGCCCGTGCCGGTGCCTCCCCGCAGCAGCCACGACACCCATTCCTGCCGCACGTGTCCCGTCAGGCGGTGCAGGGAGCGGAGGACTCCCGCCGCCCCGTAGGCAGCCCCGTAGGGATTGGTCTCGTGCACGGTCAGGTCTGTCGGGAACAGGCGGTCCTCGCGTTCCGGCGAGGCCACCCGGCGTAAGTACGCGGTGGTGCCGCCGATGGTTTCGGCGATGCGCGCGTTCAGCAACTGACCGCGCTCCCCGTTCAGTTCCTCCTCGGCGGGTCTGCCCAGGGGCAGTGTCCGCGGCCAGGCTGCCGGGTCGGCTACCGACAGGACGGCGAAGCGCCGGGCGATCTCGTCGGGTGCCGGCGGCTTGCCGGACGTCAGATCCTCGATCAGCGCGACCAGGTCGTCGGGGAGGGCGAGGTCGTGCCTGAGCTCCGCCAGGAACCGGGGCAGCGCACTCGCGTCGAATCCGACCATCGAGTTGTTGAGCATGATGGAGCCGAAGATCATCGCACCGAGGGCCGCGTAGTCGTCAGCGGGCATCGGTTCCTCACCGTCCGGGACCCGCCTGGTGTAGCCGGGGGTGTACAGATAGGGCGTGGCATCGACCCCCTGCCGCACAGCGCCTTCGAGGTCGATCAGGTGAACGTGGTCGTCCTCGTCGACCATCACGTTCATGAAGGACAGGTCCGCCAGCACGATGCCCCGCTCATGAGCCGCCGCGATCGCCTCGGCGACCTGGGCGAACAGGTCACGCATCCGCCCGTGATAGGCGGCGAATGCCTCACCGGTGAGGTCGTTGCCGAGCAGGGGGTTGGCGCTGGTCGTGAGCTGACCCAGATGCCGCTCGCCGGCGTGCTTCTCGACCAGGAACACGTGCTCCCATGCGTGGAGCAGAGTGATCACATCGACGAACTGGGGGACGTCGGCGAGCTGGGCCAGGATGCGGTGTTCCTTCTCCAGCAGTTCGACGACGTTGAGCGCGGCGGCTCGGCCGGGGCCGAGACCGATGTGCGGCCGGGCCTCCTTGAGCACCACCGTCTGTCCGGTCTCGGTGTCCACGCCCCGGTACACGCCGCCGCGGTTGGTGAAGTTGATCGCCGACTCGATCACGAAACGCCCGCCGCCGAGGCCTTCCTCGGTGTCTCCGGACTCGACCAGATCTTTCCGGGCGTCACGTCCGAACGGATCGACGCTGATCCACGGGGCCGCCGACCAGTACGGGTGGCGGATGTCGGGATGGAGGCTGCCGTCCGGTGCCGCGATCATGAGGTCCTGCGCGCCGTCGGGACGAAGCCGGGGATGCCCGAGGAATCCCCCGTACCGGTAGTAGACCGAGGAAGAGCCGGGGCACCTCCGATCGCTGAGGATGTAGGGCCCGGCGAAGGAGGCCAGTTCCTCGCTCAGGGCATGGGCGACCTGGAGGAAGGAATCGGAGTCGGCGGGATAGACCGTGATGAACTTCCCGCTCGATCCACGGGGCCACAGCTTGCCGCTGGTCATCGCCAGCGCCCACTCATCGACGAGGAACTTGAAGTGCGTCCCGTGATCCCGAAGTACGGGCAGCGCCGCGCGCAGTACGGCCGCGCCGTCGGCCGCCGTCGCGGACACATGCAGCTTCCACCCCTGACCGGCCAGCCGCACACCCGGCGGATCCGAGAGAAGCCACAGGCCACGCCGTCGAAGTGTCCACGACTCAGGGACGAGTTCCCGGTAGAGGCTCAGGAAGGCCGCATCAGGGGCGTGCCGACCCACCGGCTCGAACCAGCGGTCGTCCTGCTGGCTGTAAATGTAGAGCGTTTCCCGTCGGTGCAACTCCCTCTACCTTTCAGTGAGATCTTTCCCGATGAGTGAGCCGAGAAGCACACCCGCCGGCTCGTGGATACGCAATCCGGAGCCGGCCGCCGCCGGTGGAACAGGCGGCGGCCGGCCTCGCCCTGTGCCGGAACTAATCGCTGCAGCTGCGGGCGTCGCAGGAGGTGAGGCTGACGTGGATGGCCAGCTCCGACTCGTCCGGCGAAGTGATCTCCAGACGCTGGAGACCGAGAATCGACGACATGACGTACTCCTTGTTTTTCATGACCGGCACCGTGCCGACTGCAGCCATACTGCGGACCGTCGGTTCACCGCCGGAACATCGGAGGTACATCGGAGTCCTGGTAAAGCCGCCGGAGGCCGCCGCCGGGTAAACCCGACGGCGGCCGGCCCGATCATGCGCGGCAACTACTTGCCGCAGCTGTTGTTCTCGCAGGAGGTGATGCTCCAGACGATGGCCGGCTCCGACTCGTCCGGCGAGGAGATCTCCAGACGCTGGAGCCCCAGGATCGACGACATGATGTACTCCTTGTGTTCTCATGGCCGGCACCGTGCCGACTGCAGCCATACTGCGGAGCGTCGGTTCACTGCCGGAACATCGGAGGTACATCGGGCCCCGGCGGCATTTCCGATATACGCGGCCGTCAGCGGCTTCGGGACAGGCGAGGGGCGAGCTCCCTGTCGTCATTGCCCATGATGGCCGCCAGGACGGCGTTCAACGCCGGGCCGGGATCGATGCCCAGTTCTCGGGCAAGGACCAGTCTGCATTCCTGGTATGCGGCCAGGGCGTCGGCCTTGCGTCCCGAGGCGTAGAGCGCGAGCATCTGGAACTCCCGCATCCGTTCGCGAAAAGGGTGCGCCATGACCAGTTGCGCGAGTTCGGGGATCACCAGAGTGTGATGGCCCATACGTAATTCGACATCCACGTACTCCTCGATCACGCCCAGACGCGACTCGGTCAGCCCGTGCGCGGCATCGCTGAGCATCATCGAAGAACGGACATCGGCCAGTGCGTCCCCCCGCCACATCGACAGGGCGTCAGCGAACGCATGCTCCGCCGAACCCAGTTCCCCCCGGGCACGAGCGGCCCTTCCCTCCCCGGCAAGTGTGTGGAAGCGATCCGCGTCCAACTCCCCCGGGTACACCCGCAGTAGGTATCCCGAGGGCCCCCGGACCAGCCGCTCGGTCAGCCCGCACCGGGCCAGGTGGGCACGAAGCCGGTGTACGTACTGGTGCAGGTTCTTGTGCGCGCTGGCCGGAGGGTCGCCGTTCCAGAGCGCATCCGTCAGGTGGTCCGCCGACAGCGGCCGGCCACCAGAGGTGACGAGAGCTGCCACCAGGATCCGCATCTTCTGTGCCGGCAGCGGCATGCACTCCCCGTCGGCCGCCATGACGACGACCGGCCCGAGCACCCCGAACCGGACGAAGCCGGGCTCGGCGTTCTTCACCGCGGTGTCCGGCTGCCCGGACGGCCGCACCGCCCGGCGTACGCCGACCGGTCCCGGGTTCACTCGACTTCCAGCGCGATCGCCGGACACATCACCGAGACGGACGCCTGGGCCAACAACCGCAGCGTACGAATCCGCCCCGGTCCGTCCAGGTCCATCGGGACCACCATCAGTTCGTCCGCACCCGTGGCATCCGCCAGCGCCGCCAGGCGCCGTACCGCCGCGGGGCCGGTGCCGGTCACGACCGAGGCGCTCGACAGGAACCTGCGCACCTGATCCCGCTCCTGCTGGGTGACCGGAGCCTCCAGCAGTCGCTCGGTGTACGGCACCCCGGCTTTGGCGGCCGCCCGGCGCCGCACTTGGCTCAGCCCAACGGTGAAGGCGATCTCGTCGGCCTTGGAGTCGGTCGACGCGCAGGCCACGACAACGGAGAGGATCACATAGGGCTCGGAACGGGCCCCCGCCGGCCGGAAGGAAGCCCTGTACTGATCCAGTACGGGCCCTGGTGCCGTCAGGCCCAGATGGTGGGCGAACACAAAGGGCAGCCCGCGTTCCGCCGCCAGGCCCGCGCCCTTCGCGCTGCTCCCGAGCACGTAGACGGGCACGGCCCGGACCCGCGGCGAGAGGGAGAGTGCCGCGTATGCGTGGTCGGGGGGAAAAGTGCCGGACAGGAATCCCACCAGGTCGTCCACCATCCGCGGGTACTTGCCCGCGGAGTCGGAGGTGCGGCCGAGCGCGCGTTCGTACACCGCGGTTGACGGAGCTCCTGCCGCGCCTCCCACCCCCAGATCGATGCGCCCCGCGTAGAGCGCCTCCAGCGTGCCGAACTGCTCGGCGACCACGAGCGGCTGATGGTTCGACAGCATCACACCGCCCGACCCGACCCTGATCCTCGTCGTACGCGCGGCTAAGGCCGCGACCAGAACAGCGGGCGCGCTGCTGGCGATCGTCGCGCTCGCATGGTGCTCGGTCACCCACACACGGTGGTAGCCCACGGTATCCGCCGCCACCGCGACGTCGACCGACTGCCGAACGGCCGCGTAGCCGGATCCGGTGGCCCCTACCGGCGTGGTTTCCAGAACGGACAGGCGCAGACGGCCCTCAGGCTCGTCCGCAGCCGCACTCTCCAACGACTCTTGACTCACAGATCCCCCAATTCCGGTACCGGAACTCGCATGAGCTGCTGGCTCATGGCCGTCCCTCCACAGAAATCGGGCTCATGCTTGCCTTTGAAAATGCCGTCGCGAACGACTGACAGGAGGCGGCGTTCAGGCCGCGTGGAGGGCCGGTCAATGGGCAGCGTACTCCCGCGGCAGGCCATTTGAGTACCCAACAAGAAAGGCCACTCAACTGGCCGGTAAAGTGCGGTGAGCGCGAAATTGAGCATGGGTGTGGGCCAGTTGTGAGTACGTGTGTGAGTGCAGGTGTGGGTGTTTGTGTGGGTCAAGGCGTGAGTACCCGTCAACCGCGAATTTAATATAGTGGTTGTGACACACAAATCGCCCCGCCCTTGTTTTCCGCGGACGCGGTCCTTCTGTCAGCTCTCGGTCCAGCCGTGGGCCTTGGCGCACTCGGCAAGGCCCGCCCGCGCCAGCAGGATCTCCTCGCCGGTCAGCGTGGGGACCACGCGCAGCAGCACCTCGGTGACTTCCCTGAGGTATTCCTTGGCACTCAGCACATCGCACATGTCCTGGTCGCCCGACTCCTGCGGCACGGACAGCGCCGACAGCGCCGATCGCCTCCCGGCGGCCTCGAAGCCGAGCTGCACGGAAGACGCCTTGGGGCCGCGGTCGCCCTCTTCGACCTCGAACTCCACCGTCAGCCCCTGACGCACCTGCTCCTCGGGGAACAACAGGTCGTTGACGTGCAGAAACACGTCCTCACTGCCGCTCTCCGGCGCTATGAATCCATACCCGCGCGCACTGTCGAACCGCACCACTCGACCAACGACCGTCACAGCAACCCCACCTCAAAACCGCACGACGCCTCACCAAAACCTCGACAGAGCGTAGTTGACCACCCAGGGTCGTCAAGTGCTCCGCGTCGCCCTTCGTGCCGACAATTGGTCGGGAAAACCCATACGCGGCCCGGAGTACGATAGGCGGTGATCCACCATCCAGCGGGAGTTGATCGCCTTGCCAACGTATCTGGTCGGCTCGCGGGCAAGTAACTTGGCCAGAGCGCAGGTACGAGAATACCTCGCCCCTATTCGTGAGCGCTTTCCCCATGTGACGTTCACGCACCGGGTAATTCTCGAAGGCGGAGACCGCGATCGGAACTCCCTGACGTCCGAGGTCTCGGCCGTCAGCGGCGGAAGCGCATTCAGCACCGAGCAAGAGGCGGCACTTACCAGGGGTGACGTGGACGTGGTGATCCACTCTCTGAAGGATCTGCCCACCGCGAACCCGCCGGGCCTGATCCTGCTGCCGCCGCCGGGCCGCGAGGACGTACGGGACGCCCTGTGCGGATCCACGCTGGCCGGGCTGCGCAAGGGCGCGCGGGTGGGTACGGGTGCCGCTCGGCGTATCGCTCAACTCCTGGCGGTCCGACCCGATCTCGAGGTCGTCCCGATCCGGGGGAACGTCCCGCCCCGGCTGAAGAAGATCGAAACCATGGGCCTCGATGCCGTGGTCCTGGCGGCCGCGGGCCTTCGCCGCCTCGGTCTCGACGACGCGATCGGTGAACTTCTGCCCCTGGACCTGTTCCCCCCGTCTCCCGGCCAGGGCGCCCTGGGCATCCAGGTCCGCGAGGACAACGAGGCCGTTCGGAAGATCCTCTCCACCGTCGCCGACCATGCCGCCGATGCGCAGGTGCGGGCGGAGCGGGCCCTTCTCGCGGAGCTGCACGGGGGTTGCAGCGTCCCGGTGGGTGCCTGGGCCGAGACCGGGCCCAACGGCTCCCTCACCCTTCACGCGCAGGTCACGTCCCCGGGCGGGACGCGGCGGGTGTCCGGGGTGATGACGGGCCGGGCCGATCGACCGGAGGAGCTGGGCACGGCTCTGGCCGGAGAACTCATCGGCCAGGGCGCGCGCGAGATCCTTTCCCCGCGGGCCCACGCCGAGGTCTAGCCTTCAAGGACGCGCTCCTGGTGGTCACCGCGGCTGTTGTTCCGCGATGACCGCCCAGTCATCGGCCCCGCGGCCGTCGGCGATGGCCTCGTCGAAGACAGCCCGCAGCAGTTGGCCGATCGGGAGCGGAATACCCTGTTCGGTCGCCGCGTCGAGCGCGAGGTGGAGGTCCTTGCGGCCCAGGACCGTGGTGAATCCGGCCGGCGCGTAGCGCCGTTCAGCGATCATCGACCCGTAGCTGCTGTAGACCCCTCCCGGGAAGAGCGTGGACGTCAGCAGTTCCACGAACTGCCCGGAGTCGACACCGGCGCTCTCCGCGAGGCTGACGGCCTCGCCCAGCGACTGGATCGCGCAGGCGATCAGGTAGTTGCCGAGGATCTTGACGATGTTGGCCTGCTCCGGACGGTCGCCCAGTCTCCACGTCCGCGAGCCGATCACGTCGAAGAACGGCTGCACGCGATCGAGCAGCGCGTGCTCACCGGCGGCGAGGACGTTGAGTGCCCCGGCTTCGGCGACCGGAACACGGCCGAAGACCGGTGCCGCGACATAGCCGACGCCATGCTCGGCGTGCGCCGCGCCGACCCGGCGGACCAGGTCCGGGCTCACCGTGGCGAGGTTGACGTGAACCGTCCCGGCCGGGGTCTGAGCCAGGACACCGGAGTCGATGAACGTCTCAGCGACGGCCCGGTCGTCGGACAGCACCGAGAAGACCACCGGCGCGCGCATGGCCTCGGCCACCGAGTCGGCACGACGGGCGCCCACCGCGCCCAGTTCGACCGCGGGCCCGTCGGAACGGTTCCACACCACGACGTCGTGGCCGGCCTCCAGGAGGTTGCGTGCCATGGCTCTCCCCATGGCTCCCAGACCGATGACCGCAATGCTGCCCACGCCACGCACCTCTTCCCGTGAACCGTCTCAAGCGGTTCAAGCGGTTCAAGCGGTTCAAGCGGTTCAAGCGGTTCAAGCATGCCATGGAGTTACGATCGCAGTGAACCGCCTGAAGCAGTTCGGCGCGTGTTGTCGCTCACCGCGGAGGCTGGAATGACCGAGGACGTACGTCGTGTGTTCCGTATGGACAACGAGGTGCTGGCGTTCCGGTTCACCGCCACCGTCAGCGATCGCGCCAGCGGGACGCCCACGGAGCGGCTGACCGATACCGCACGGCTGAAGATGTGGCTGGGAGCCACGGGGCTCGACGTCGCAGATGTCTCACCGGCCGATCTCAAGGACGCCGTCGAACTGCGCGAGGCGATCCACCGCATCGGGTCGGTGATCGCCGCAGGGAAACAGCCCGAGTCGAGGGATGTCCGCACCCTCAACACGAGCGCTGCCGCCGGGCGGGCGAAGGCCGCACTGGAACACGGACACGCAGCATGGCAGCTGAGCGAGACGACCCCTGTCAGAGACGCCCTCGGGGTCCTGGCCACAGATGCCATCCGCACCCTTGGCGGCCCCGACCGCGGCCGCGTCAAGAACTGCGAAGGCCCCGGATGCGCGGGGCTGTTCCTCGACACCAGCCGCGGAGCCAACCGCCGGTGGTGCTCCATGAACACCTGCGGCAACAAGGTCAAGAAGTCGCGAATCACCGCGCGCTGACCCCTCCGCGCCGTCCATGGGGGGCGCTGGGGCGGCGTGAGCACTTCGGCCCGTGCGCGACACGGCCGCGTCATCACGGTGAAACACCTCGTCCCTAATTTCTGTCGCCCGACAGGAATTCGCGACAGGGGGCCCGGCCTTGACTGCCACCGCACCTTCCGACGTACGCTCAGAACCGCCGGACAGCAAGGACTCCGAGGGCCTCGCGGGCTTCGGCTACCGCCAGGAGCTGCACCGCAGCCTCGGCCGGTACGCGTCCTTCGCCGCAGGCTTCTCCTTCATCTCGGTACTGACGACAGTCTTCCAGTTCTTCGCTTTCGGCTACTCCTTCGGCGGCCCGCGCTTCTTCTGGACCTGGCCCGCGGTGCTGATCGGCCAGCTCCTGGTCGCCGCGTGCTTCGCCGAACTCGCCGCCCGCTACCCGATCTCCGGCGCCGTCTACCAGTGGTCGAGCCGCCTGAGCAACGCCGTCTTCGGCTGGTACGCGGGCTGGATCATGGTCCTCGGCCAGATCGTGGTGGTCGCGGCCGCCGCCCTGGCCCTGCAGGTGGTGCTGCCCGCCGTCTGGTCCGGCTTCCAGTTCATCGGCACCGACACCTCGCCGGTGTCGTCGGACGGTGCGGCGAACGCGGCCGTCCTCGGCATCGCCCTGCTCGTGCTCACCACCGTCGTCAATCTCCTCGACAACCGCGTGATGTCGCTGGTCAACCGGGCCGGCGTCACCGCGGAGATCATCGGCGCGGTGCTGATCATCGTCCTGCTCTTCACGCACGCCGACCGCGCGCCCTCGGTCACCGTGCACACCGGCGGGGGCGGGACGGCCCTGCTCGTCGGCTCCTTCGCCGCCGCGTACGTGATGATCGGCTTCGACAGCGCGGGCGAGATGAGCGAGGAGACCCACAATCCGCAGCGGGTCGCGCCACGTACCATCCTCTCCGCGCTCACCGCCGCGGGCGTGCTGGCCTCGCTCCTCGTCCTGGCCGCCCTGCTCGCCGCGCCCAGCCTCACCGACGGCCGACTCGGCACCGAGGGCCTGTCCTACGTGCTCACCAGCCGTCTCGGTGACGGTCTCGGCAGGGTCCTACTCTGCGACGTCGCCCTCGCGGTCGCGGTGGCCACCCTCGCCATCCAGACCTCCGCCACCCGCATGATCTTCTCGATGGCCCGCGACAACGCCCTGCCCTTCTCGGGCCGCCTCGCCCGCGTCTCCCCCCGCACCGGACAGCCCCCGGCCCCCGCCATCGCCGTGGGCGTCCTCGCCGCCGCCCTCCTCCTGCTCAGCTTCGCCTCCCCCGATGCCTGGCTGGCCATCGGCACCACCTGCATCGTGATGCTCTACCTCGCCTACGCGATGGTGACCGGCCCCCAACTCGTCCGCCGCTTCCGCGCCCCGCTCCCCCCGGCCACCGACGACTCCGGCAACCCCCTGTTCTCCCTCGGCCGTTGGGCCATCCCCGTCAACGCCCTCGCCCTCCTCTACGGCCTCACCATGACCGTCAACCTCGCCTGGCCCCGGGCCGCGGTCTACGACCCCTCGGGTGGCCACTGGTACTTCCAGTGGTTCTCCCCGCTGTTCCTGCTGGTCACGTTGGCGGTCGGCTTCCTCTGGCGCGCCGCGCGGGCACGCCGCGTCGACGCGCCCTGATCGGCGGTACGGAACCGGCTTCAGGGGGCGCCGCGCAGCGCGACCAGCTCGTCCGGGGACACGCCGGCGATACGGAGGGCCGCGTCGGCCGCCGCTGAGGCGAAGGCGGGGACGGGGCGGGCGAGGTCGGCGCGGTGGACGAGGATGACGCCCTCGATGAGGCCGAACAGGAGGTCGGTGCGGAAGGCGAGTTCGGCGGGGAGGAGGGCGGCGCAGGGGGCGGTGGCGGCCAGGAGGCTGCCATAGGCCGCTTTGAGGTCGGCGCGGGCCCGGTGGAAGCCGGTGAAGCGCTCGGCGGTGACCTCGGGCAGGAGGTAGAGGGCGCCGAGGTTGTGCGGGCCGGTGCAGAGCAGTGCGGTGTCGGCGCGGCAGAGCTCCCACAGGCGCGTCTCGGCGGGGCGCGCGTCGTCGGCGAGGAGGGCCCGGGCGAGGGCCAGCGAGGGGGTGACGGTTCCTTCGAGCAGTTCGGCGAGGAGGTCCTCCTTGCCGCCGACGTAGTGGTACATCGACGCCTGCCGCATCCCGGCCCGCTCGGCGACCGCGCGGGTCGTGGTGGCGGTGTAGCCGCGGGTCGTGAAGAGTTCGGCCGCGGCGGCGAGCAGTTCCTCGCGCGCGCTCATGCCGCTGTCCGGCCGCTGCTGGGCCCTCGGCCGTCCGACCCGCCTGGCGTTGTCGCTCACTCGTTGATCGTCGCACAGCGTCCGCGGCGGCACGTCCCGCGCTCCCTCCCGCGGAGCCGCCGCCACGCCGTCGGTGAGCAGCCGGTAACCGGCCCGCAATGCCCGGGCAATCACCAGGAATCCGTCGGCGCCTAATTTCTGTCAAGCGACAGAAATTAAACCCGTGAGACGGAGGTGCAGCCCCGTGGCGACAGGTACGACGTACGAGGCCAAGGAGCACGCCAGAGCCCAGGAGGGCGCCCGCGCGGAGGCGATGCCGCTGGTGCCCGCGCCCGACGGACTGCTGTGGGCGGAGACGGTGGCGGGCGGCAACTACACGCACAAGGTGCTGGCCCGCGGCACGGAGCTGCGGCTCACCGACCCCACCGGCGACGCGTGCGCGCACCTGCTGCTCTTCGTGGAGGGCCGCCCCTGGGAGCGGCTGAACGTGGCGGACACCGTGAAGGTCCAGTGGAACGCCTACCTCGGTGCGGGCCGCCTCCTCCTGTCCGACCAGGGCCGGGTCCTCGCCTCGGTGGTCGCCGACACCAGCGGCCGGCACGACACGCTGTGCGGGACGTCGGCAGCGGCGCGCAACACCGCACGCTACGGGGACGGTTCGCCGCAGGGCCCGTCCCCCGCGGGACGCGAGCTGTTCGTACTGGCCGCCGCGAAGAACGGGTTGGCGCCGCGCGACCTGCCGCCGTCCCTCTCCTTCTTCCAGGGCGTGCGCGTCGAGCCGGACGGCGCTCTGGAGTTCATCGGCTCCGCCGGGCCCGGCACGACCGTGGCCCTGCGTGCCGAACAGCCGCTGACCGTACTGGTGGCGAACGTGCCGCACCCTCTCGACCCGCGCCCGGCGTACACCTGCGGCCCGCTGGAGGTACGGGCCCGGCGCGGTGCGCCGACCGCGCCCGGCGATCCGCTCTGGGACGCCACTCCCGAGGGCCGCCGGGCCTTCCTCAACACCGCGGAGCACCTCGCCGCCAGGGGGGCCGCCGCATGACCGCCGTGACCATAGCCGCGCGCGCCCCGTGGTCGGCGGTGATTCCCGCGGGCCACCACCTCACCCTCACCGACCTGCACGGCAACCAGGCCGTGGACTTCCTGGTCTACGACGCCCACGACACCGCGGTCCGCTACAGCGCGCCCGACACCGTCCAGGCCCAGGGCAACCTCTTCCTCACCACCGGCAGCGTCCTGCTGTCGAACGCGCACACCCCGCTGATGACCGTCGTCGCGGACAGCTGCGGACGGCACGACACCATCGGCGGCGCCTGCTCGAAGGAGTCCAACACCCTGCGCTACGGCCACCACACCTGGTCGCAGCACGCCTGCGTGGACAACTTCCTGGCCGAGGGCGCCCGTTACGGCCTGGGCAAGCGGGACCTGGTGAGCAACATCAACTGGTACATGAACGTGCCCGTCGAGGAGGACGGCACCCTCGGCATCGTGGACGGCATCTCCGCCCCCGGACTCGAAGTGGTGCTGCGCGCCGAGACCGACGTCCTCGTGCTGGTCTCCAACTGCCCGCAGATCAACAACCCCTGCAACGGATTCGACCCGACTCCCGTACGCGCGACAGTGACCGAGGCGGCTCGCGGATGACCCCGACCCAGGCGCGCCCGCCCGGCACCACCGTGCCCGGCCCGCCGCCGTTCGACACCCTGCTCGTCGCCAACCGGGGCGAGATCGCCGCCCGGATCATCCGCACCGCCCGCCGCACGGGCCTGCGTACGGTCGCGGTCTACTCCGACCCCGACCGCGCCGCGCCGCACGTCCGTCTCGCCGACACCGCCGTACGCCTCGGCCCCGCGCCCGCGCGAGCCAGCTATCTGGACGTCGACGCGGTACTGGCGGCAGCACACGAGACCGGGGCGGGCGCCGTCCATCCCGGCTACGGATTCCTGTCGGAGGACGCGGACTTCGCCCGCCGCTGCGAGGCCGCGGGACTGGCCTTCGTCGGGCCGACCCCGCACCAGCTCGAGGTCTTCGGCGCCAAGCACACCGCGCGCGCCGCCGCCGAGGCCGCCGGGGTGCCGCTGCTGCCCGGCACCGGGCTGCTACCCGATGTGGACAGCGCGCTGGCGGCGGCCGAGGCGCTCGGCTACCCCGTGATGCTGAAGGCGACTGGCGGCGGTGGCGGAATCGGCATGCGGGCCTGCCACTCCCCCGCCGAACTGACCGGCGCCTGGGAGTCGGTGCTGCGAGTCGCCGCCGCGAGCTTCTCCTCCGCCGGGGTCTTCCTCGAACGGCTCGTGGAGCGCGCCCGCCACGTCGAGGTGCAGGTCTTCGGCGACGGGCACGGGCGGGTGGTCGCGCTCGGCGACCGCGACTGCTCGCTGCAGCGCCGCCACCAGAAGGTGATCGAGGAGGCACCGGCGCCCGCCCTGCCGGACGCGGTGCGGGACCAACTCGCCGCGGGTGCCCGCGCCTTGTGCGCATCGGTCGGCTACCGCTCGGCGGGCACCGTCGAGTTCGTGTACGACGCGGTCCGCGGTGAGGCGTACTTCCTGGAGGTCAACACCCGGCTCCAGGTGGAACATCCGGTCACCGAGGAGACGTACGGCATCGATCTGGTGGAGTGGATGCTGCGCCTGGCCCGGGGCGACTCACCGCTGGACCGTGTGCGGGGCGAGTCCGCGGATCCGGTGCCAACGCGCGTCGGACACGCCGTGGAAGCCCGGATCTACGCCGAGGATCCCTCCCGCGGCCACCGCCCCAGCGCGGGGCAGCTCACCAATGTCGTCTTCCCGCCCGGCGTCCGGGTCGACACATGGATCGAGACCGGCACCGAGGTCACGACGGCCTACGATCCGATGCTCGCGAAGGTCGTCGCGCACGGCGCGGACCGCGCGCAGGCTCTGGACCGGCTCGCGGACGCACTCGCCGCGACCCGGATCGACGGCATCGAGACCAACCTCGGGCTGCTGCGCGCCGCCGTGGCCGACCCCGCGCTGCACGCCGCCACCCACACCACCGCGACCCTCGACACCCTCGCCGACCCCACGCGCCGGATCGACGTCGTCCGCGCGGGCACCCTCACCAGCGTCCAGGACTGGCCGGGCCGCACCGGGCTGTGGCACGTCGGCGTCCCGCCGTGCGGCCCGATGGACGACCTGTCCTTCCGGCTCGGCAACCAGGCACTCGGCAACGACGAAGGGGCCGCCGGGCTCGAATGCACCCTCCAGGGACCGGCGCTGCGCTTCAGCCACCCCACCACGATCTGCGTGACGGGAGCGCCGGCGCCGGTCACGGTCGACGGCCGGCCGGTGCCGCAGTGGGAGCCGGTCACCGTCGACGCCGGGGCGCTGCTCGACATCGCCGCCCCCGGCGACGCGGGTCTGCGCACCTATCTGCTGGTCGCGGGCGGCCTCGACGTGGCCGCGTTCCTGGGCAGCGCCGCCACCTTCACCCTCGGCCGGTTCGGCGGGCACGGCGGCCGGACCCTGCGCGCCGGGGACGTACTCCACGGCGGTGCGACCACGGTCGGCGCCCCCGTACCGCCGTCGCGGCGGCCGCGGTTCGACACCCAGTGGCTGGTGGGCGTGACCGAAGGGCCGCACGCGGCACCGGAGTTCTTCACCGAGGACGACATCCGCGACTTCTACGACGCCCGGTGGAGCGTCCACTTCAACTCGGCGCGCACCGGAGTCCGCCTGATCGGCCCCAAACCTCGCTGGGCACGCACCGACGGCGGCGAGGCGGGCCTGCACCCGTCCAACATCCACGACACGCCGTACGCGGTCGGCGCCGTCGACTACACCGGCGACATGCCGGTGCTGCTCGGCCCGGACGGCCCGTCGCTGGGCGGCTTCGTCTGCCCGGCGACCGTCGTGACCGGGCAGCGCTGGAAGCTGGGCCAGCTCAGGCCCGGTGACACCGTGCGGTTCGTGCCGGTCAGCGAGGACGCGGCCGCCGGGCTGCGCCACGCACCCGCGACCGTACCGTCGCCCTCCCGGCCCGCTCTCGGCGACGGCGGTGTCCTCGGCCGCGCCGCCGCGACCGCGACACGCCCGGCCGTGACGTACCGCCGCAGCGGCGACGACAACCTGCTCGTCGAGTACGGGCCCATGCAGCTCGACCTGGCCCTGCGGATGCGGGTCCACGCGCTCGCCGAACACCTTGCCGCCCAGCGGCTGCCCGGCGTCGTCGACCTCACACCCGGTATCCGCTCGCTGCAGATCCACGTCGACCCGAACGCGCTGCCCACCGCCAAGCTGCTCGACCTCGTCCGCGAGGCGGAGGAGCAACTGCCGCCCACCGACCGGCTGGTGGTGCCCAGCCGTACCGTTCACCTCCCGCTGTCCTGGGACGACCCCGCCACCCGCGAGGCGATTTCCCGCTACATGACGGGCGTCCGCGACGACGCCCCGTGGTGCCCCTGGAACATCGAATTCATCCGCCGCGTCAACGGTCTCGACTCCGTCGACGACGTCTACCGCACCGTCTTCGACGCCGAGTACCTCGTCCTCGGCCTCGGCGACGTCTACCTCGGCGCTCCGGTGGCCACCCCGCTCGACCCCCGCCACCGCCTGGTCACCACCAAGTACAACCCGGCCCGCACCTGGACCGCGGAGAACTCCGTCGGCATCGGCGGCGCCTACCTGTGCGTCTACGGCATGGAGGGGCCCGGCGGCTACCAGTTCGTCGGCCGCACAGTGCAGGTCTGGTCCTCACACCGCCGCAAACAACCCTGGCTGCTGCGGTTCTTCGACCGCATCAAGTGGTACCCCGTCGAGGCGGACGAACTCCTCGACATGCGCGCCGACATGGCCGCAGGACGACTGTCGCTGCGCATCGAGGACGGTGAGTTCGCGCTCGCCGACCACCAGCGCTTCCTCGCCGCCAACGCCGACTCCATCGCGGCCTTCCGCGACCGGCAGAGCACCGCCTTCCGCGCCGAGCGCGACGCGTGGGAGGCCTCGGGGGAATTCGCCCGCGCCGAGGCGGCGACGGCACCCGCCGCTGCCCCCACGGCCGTGCCCGTCCCCGCGGGCGGCTGCGCGGTGGAGGCCGAGTTCGCCGCGGGCGTCTGGCAGCTCTGCGTACGCCCCGGTGAGCGGGTGACCCGCGGCCAGCAGCTCATGACACTGGAGGCGATGAAGATGGAGTCGCCGGTGACCGCACCCATGGCCGGGCGCGTCGTCGACATCCTGGTCTCCCCCGGCGACCAGGTCAGCGCGGGAACGGCCCTGGTGACACTCGCGCCGTAGCGACCGCCCGGGGCGTCCGGAGGCCGCTTCCGGCACCCACCGCTGGCGGCCACCGCCCGCAAGGACCTAGGGCTGCCAGGACCCGCCGGATACACGGGTCAGCCCATCCGGTGCGCCAGGATCATCACCCAGCGGGCCCGGTGCTCCGGCACCGGGCCCGCACCACACACGAACGCCCAGGAGGCCCGCCCATGACGACCACTCTCGACCGCGTGCGCGCCGCGTACCGGCGGCTGGCGGAGACCGACCGGCCGGAGGTGTGGATCACCCTGCGCCCGCAGGGCGAGGTGGAGGCCGAGGCCCGGGCCCTGGACGCCCGCCCGGCGGGCGGACTGCCGCTGCGCGGCACCCTGCTGGCGGTGAAGGGCAACATCGACGTGGCGGGGCTGCCCACGACCGCGGGCTGCCCGTCGTACGCCTACCGGCCCGCGTCGGACGCCCCGGCGGTGGCGGCGCTGCGCGCGGCGGGCACCATCGTGCTGGGGACGACCAACATGGACCAGTTCGCCACCGGCCTGGTCGGCACGAGAAGCCCGTACGGCGCGGTGCGCAACGCGGTGGACCCGCTCCGAGTCAGCGGGGGTTCCAGCTCCGGCTCGGCCGTCGCCGTGGCGCTGGGCGTCGTGGACCTGGCGCTCGGGACGGACACGGCGGGGTCCGGCCGGGTCCCGGCGGCGTTCAACGGGATCGTGGGGGTGAAGCCGACCCGCGGCCTGGTGCCGACCGACGGCGTCGTCCCGGCCTGCGCGAGCCTGGACTGCGTGACCGTGTTCGCGCGCACCCTGCCGCAGGCACGCCGGGCACTGGCCGTGCTGGCAAGCCCGCAGACTCCGCCCCGGCGGCCCGGCCCGTGGCGGGTGGCGGTCGCACCGGCGGCGCAGCTCGGCGAGCTGGACGCCGGGTGGAAGGCGGCGTACGAGGCGGCCGCGGAACGGCTGGCCGCCACCGGCGCCGAGCTGCGCACCCTCGACCTCACCTCCTTCACGGAGGCCGCCGAACTGCTCTACGAGGGGGCGTTCGTCGCCGAGCGCTACACGGCGGTGGGCGCGTTCGTCGACAAGGGCGGGCCCGACCTCGACCCGACGGTGGCACGCATCATCACCGGCGCCCGAGACCTGCCCGCGCACCGGCTCTTCGCCGACCGGGAACGGCTGGCGGCGCTGCGGGTCCGCGCGGCGGCCGAACTCGGTGACGCGGACGCGCTGTTGCTGCCCACCGCACCCGGTCACCCCACACTGGCCGAGGTGGCGGCGGACCCGCTGGGCGCCAACACCCGGCTCGGCCGGTTCACCAACTCCACCAATCTGCTGGACATGTGCGGGGTCGCGGTCCCGTCGGGTACGGTGCACGGCCTGCCGTTCGGCGTGATGCTGCTGGGCGCGGCCCACACCGACGACCGCATCGCGGAGGTCGCCGCCCTCCTGGACACCCCGCTGCGGCTCACCGTCGTCGGCGCGCACCTGTCCGGCCAGCCGCTCAACCACCAACTGGTCTCCCTCGGTGCCCGGTTGGCCGAGGTGACGACCACCGAACCCTCCTACCGCCTCTACGCCCTGGCCACCGACCCGCCGAAGCCGGGCCTGGTCCGGGTCGACAAGGGCGGCGCCGCCGTCGAGGCGGAGGTCTGGGAGCTGTCGGCCGCCGCACTGGGCGCCTTCACCGCCGCCCTCCCCCGTCCGATGACCCTGGGCAGCGTCCTGCTGGCCGACGGCCGCAGCACCCCCGGCTTCCTGTGCGAGCCCCAGGCCCTGCCAGGGGCCGAGGACATCACGGAATACGGCGGCTGGCGCGCCTACCTGGACCGGGCGCGGAACTGACCCGCAAACCGGCGTGCCCGCCCTGCGGACCGAGGATGCGTCGCCGACCGCGAGCCGCACTTCCGACTCGCGGCATAATCACCAAAATGTCCGGCTGTGTGTATTAAGATCCGCCGCTAGCATCACTCGATCAAGAGGAGACCCGATGATCGGCGTGCTCGTGACTTTCACGCAGACCGACAAGTTCGATCGTTCCACTATCGCAAAGATTGCCGGCGAACTCCGAGGACCGTTCGAAGGCATGGCCGGTCTTCGCTTCAAGAGCTTCATGCTCGACGAAGGCGGCGCACATGCGAGGAATTTCTACGTGTGGGACGACGAGGAGAAAGGCCGCGCCTTCTTCACGGAGGAGCTCGTCGGCAAAGTGACGGGGGTTTATGGCGTCCGGCCCACCATCGAATTCCTCGATGTCGTGGGGTTCGTCGACAACTCCGGCACCTGACTCTCACCACCTTCGAGCCTGCCAGGACACGGTCGCGGGTCAGCGGTGTTCAGGGTTCTCCGCGTCGCGGTGGCAGCCGGCGTCCCAGGCGGTGCGCTGATTGCCGTAGGCGGGGATGCCACCGGCGTCCTTGAGCATGCGGGCCAGGTGCAGGAGGTTCCAGGTCATGAAGGTGGTGTTGCGGTTGGTGAAATCGTTCTCCGGACCGCCGGAGCCCGGGTCGAGGTAGGAGGGGCCGGGACCCGCGGCACCGATCCAACCGGCGTCGGCCTGCGGGGGGATGGTGTAGCCCACATGCTGGAGGCTGTAGAGGACGTTCATCGCACAGTGCTTGATGCCGTCCTCGTTACCGGTGATCAGGCACCCTCCGGCCCGCCCGTAGTACGCGTACTGTCCGGCGTCGTTCAGGAGGCTGGAGCAGGCGTAGAGCCGCTCGATGACCTTCTTGGTCACCGAGCCGTTGTCGCCGAGCCAGATCGGGCCGGCCAGCACAAGGATGTCGGCCGCCATGACCTTCTCGTACAGCGCGGGCCACGCGTCGCTCTGCCAGCCGTGCTCGGTCATGTCCGGCCAGGTGCCGGTGGCGATGTCGAGGTCGACGGCCCGCACGACGTCGACCGCCACACCCTGCTCGGTCATGATGCGGGTGCTGCGGTCGATCAGCCCCTGCGTGTGGCTGGGCGCCGGGGACTTCTTGAGGGTGCAGTTGATGTACACCGCCCGCAGGTCGTCGTAGCGGGCCGGCGGGGTGTCGGCGGCGCTGGGCGGAGTCGTCACGGCAGTCTCCTGGGATCGACGCGTCGAGCGTGCGGGTGGGACTGCGGCCATCGTGCGCGATGGGCGGTGCACGGGATGGCTGGTGGCGCGGACCGGCGCCGACGATCACTCCGACGGCCCTGCTGCGGCTATTCGACGCGCGGTTCGGCCGGCCGCCGGGCACACGGTCACGCACGGCTCCCAAGGTGCCCGCCAGGCCGCCACCCATGTCGTAGACACCCGGAATCTCTCGCGCCGCGATGCCGCAACGTGCGCGGTCACTCCGCGGCCGCCGTGCGGGCGGCGGCTGCTACCCGCCTTCCCGGAGAATCCGCCGGCAGTCTCACCAGCCGGGCTCGCCGAAGCCGATGCCCGGTGCTGTGGGGGCGTGCACCATCCCGTCGGCGTGTACTGCGGGTTCGCGCACGACGGGGTTGGAGTGGACGAGGGACTCGTAGTGGGTCGTGTTCGGGATCGCCATGCACAGGTGGGCGTTGACGACTCCCGGCCCGTGCACCTCTGCGCGCAGTTGGAAGCTGTCGGCCAGGTGGGCGATCCGGAGCGCGCCAGTGATGCCGCCCTTGAACTGCGCGCTGGTCCGTACGTAGCCGGCCGTGCCGGACGCGATGAAGTCCGCCATGTTCCAGTGCGCGCCGTCCGAGGTCTCCCCGACGAGCAGCGGGACGTTCACACGTTCACTCAGCCGCTGGTAGGCGGTGACGCTGAACTCGCGCATCGGCTCCTCGTACCAGAGGTAGCCGGCCTCGGCGAGGGCGCGGCCGACGTAGACGGCGTCGGCCAGGTCGAAGCCGGCCGAGCCGTCGTACATCAGCGGCACCTGGTCGCCGACATGGGCACGCAGCTTCTGGCACAGTTCGGCGTCGGCGCGCGGATCACCCCAGGCGTGCAGCTTGATCGCGCTGTAGCCGAGCTCCAGGCACTGGTCGGCGACATCGAGGTACTCCTCAACGCTGGAGAAGGTGACGGTGCTGGCGTAGGCGGGCAGCGCCTCGCGGTAGGAGCCGAGCAGGCGGTGGACCGGCACTCCCGCCGCCTTCGCCGCGATGTCCCACAGCGCCACGTCCACAAGTCCCAGCGCGTAGACGGGAAACTCCTCGATGCGGTCCAGCTCCCACATCCGGTGCCACAGGAGTTCACGCGCGAGGGCGTCCCGGCCGAGCAGGTCCTCACGGATCCGCCGCTCGACGATGTCGGCCACGATGACACCCCTGCGGGTAGGGGCCTCACCGACGAGGCCGTCGTCGGTGAGGACCCGCAGAATGCCGCCGGTCACCGGGCCTTCCGAACCGGGCAGTCCCTTGCGCCAGTCGAACGACGGCTGCGCGGGCAGGTCGACGAGTTCCACGGTGACATCAGTGATACGCATGGTGTGTGCTCACGTCCTTGGAAACATAGGGCCTCAGGAGGAGGCACCCCGGTCGCGCGGCGGCCGGCGCCGGGGGGACGCCGGCCGCCGCGGGTGTCAGCCGATGGTGCTGGAGAAGATGTGCATGCCCGGGGCGTTGGGGAGGGTGACGTACGCGACGGTCTTCCCCGGCTGGAGGGTCACGGTCGCGGCGTAGATATGGACGGCGATGTTGGTGCTGCCACCACGGCTGGCGTTGCGGCGAGGGAGGGTGGCGAGGATGTCGCTGCCGGTACTGCCGGCCCAGTCGCTGATGGCCAGGGGGTAGGTCTGGGTGGTGCCGTCGGTGTAGGTGATGGTGCCCGTACCGGAGGTGTCGCCGTTGACGGAGGAGGCCAGGAAGCCGAGCGTGGCGCCCGATCCGGCCATGGCGATGGCCTGGCCCTTGGCGGTGACGTTGTCGGATGTGCCGGGTGTGGTGTCGGGCCACGTGAAGGTCAGGCCGTCATGGCTCACCTGGGCGCCTGGGGTGAGTCCTACCGCGGCGAGGGTCTGGGCGGAGATGCTACGGCCGCCGCCGTCGAAGTCGGCCCCCGCGGCGTTGCTGTCGTCACTGATGCCGGCGTTGTTGAACGCGGCCGGCAGGGAGGAGTACGGGACGGTGGTCCGGCCGTCGGCCTCGTCGGTGCCCGGGGCGCCCTGGTAGGTGGCGGTCGCGGTCAGCGGGTAGGCGGCGGGCTCGGCGTCGGCGGGGACGGTCACCTGCCAGGTGGTGGTGGCGGTCTGGCCGGCGCCCAGGCTGGGGAAGGTCGCCGGGGTGGCGGCCGTGGCGGTCCAGCCGTCGGGTACGGCGAGCTTGACCGTGGTGTTCGGCAGAGCGTGGCGGCCGCCGTTGGTGTACTCGGTGGTCACGGTCGCCGTGGCACCGGGCTTGGCGAGCGCGGGGGTCACCAGGGACAGCGGGTTGGGCACCGAGACGCCCGCGATGGCCTCGGCGCTGATCCTCGCCCCGTCATAAGTGGCCGAGGCCACCAGGTCGGTGTCACCGGGCGTGGCGCGGGCGGGCGGAGTGACGTGCCAGGTCGTCGTCATCGTCCTGCCGGGCGCGAGGCCGCGGGCGCCGGCACCGGCGGTGGCACGGGCGGTCCAGCCCTTGGGCACGGACAGCGACAGTGCGGCATGCCGCAGCGTGGTGGTGCCCGGGTTGGTGTAGCGGGCGGTCACGGTGGCCGTGGCACCGCGCTGCACGGTGGACGGAGCGTCGATGGTGACCGGCGCCTTCACCTGCTGCGGAGCGCTGTAAGTGAGGAAACGGATCTTCGCGGTGGAACCGGTGGAACCCGTCCCGCTGTACGCGATGGTCTGGTCACCGGCGGCGTGGGACGCCGAGCCCTGCGCGGTCACGGTGCGGAGTTGGTGCCAGGTACTGTCGTACACCTTCGCGGTGGCGGTGCCGTCGGCCACGAGGAAGCCGTTGGACGGCACCGTGGTGGGGAAGGTCACCGTCTGCCCGCCCACGGTGAACGAGGGGTCGGTGACGCTCCCGGAGGCCTGCAGCTGGAACCGCAGCGGCTGCGCGTCATGCGTGTTCGAGTACGTCCAGCTGGTGGGGCTGCCGTCGCTCGGCGCGTTCAGCGTGCTCGCCGGGTACTCGACGTTGTAGAGGTTCCACTCCTTGCCCGGGTGCACGGTCTCCAGGTGCCAGTAGGACTTCGCGTCCTTCATCGCCTCCATCTGCTGGTCGGTGAAGGCGTGCGCGTTGCGGGCCGCCTCCCACTGCTTCCACGCGTCCAGAACGTCGGCGGTGTCGCCGCTGCCCTTCAGGGCGGACACGCTGGCCTGCAGTCCGGCGCCCGCGTTCCAGGCGGCGTTCTTGGACAGCTGCCATTCCTGGGTCAGCACCGAGTCGGTCGGGTGGTAGGTGACCCAGCCCATCATGTCGGGCATGAAGTTGCGCTGGAAGTAGGCCTGGTGGGCGAGGAGCGACCCCACGTACGTCGTCCCGTGAGAGCCCTCTCCCCAGGACATACGGCCTGCCGCGTCCCAGGTGCCCGGGAGGAGGTTGCTTGCCTCGGAGATGAAGTCGTCAGTGCTGTCGAGCTTGCGGTACATCCCGTTGACGAGCTTGTTCGTGCCGAACGTCCCGTATCCCGCCAGGGTGGCGGTCTCCAGGCCGTCGAAGGACATCGCCTTGATCCCCGTGGTGTTCCAGATCTGCGCAAGCCGGTCGGCGAGTCCGGGAAGCATCGTCATACCGGCGTCGAACTGGCCGTAGGCGTACCACTGCATCCGGGCCAGGTCGGTACCCGCGTCGTGGGCGGCCGCCGTGGTGCCCCACCCGCCGCGGTTGTTGAGGGTGACCTGGTACTCGTTCGCGGAACCGGCCACCTTCGTCACCGCGCCGAAACTCAGCAGCTCGTCGCCCATCCGGATGGCGTTCCCGTTTCCACCGGTGAGAGGGGTGTTGCCGTCGACATAGACCACCTTGGACGAGGCGTCCAGGGGGCGAGTCAGCTTGACCGAACCCTGGGTCGCCAGCCCCGGGTCGGGCACCGGCGTCACATACCGGTCCCAGGTGTCGACCGTGTTGGACAGCGTGTGCACGCCCACCGACACCCCGCTGGCCGCCGCCGTACCGGTCAGCCTGGCCGCCGCCGCGTCCGAGCTGCCGAAGGAGGAGTCGAACTGGTAGTGCCCGGTCGACTGCCAGGGCCCCTCCGCGTTCGGCAGTGAGTAGACGTACCGCATCCCACCCTGCCTGGCGTACGCGCCCGCCTGGCCGACATCGTTGGTGTTCAGGTCGCTGAGCACCAGGAAGGACTGCGAGGCCCCCTGCGAGGTCTTCTCCCACTGACCGTCGATCTTGGGGTGCGGCAGGCCCTCCCCGGTCTCGATGTGGGACAAGGTGTTCAGTACGCTCCCCGGCGCGGTGCCGAAAAGGGCGATCTTCGAGCCCTTGATCACCGCGTCGTCACCGCTCAGCGGCGGGACCGCCACATTCGGCTGGTGGCTGTCCGGCCAACCGACATACCGGTGGCGGGTCTTGGTGTAGTCGTAGGTGTATGCCTGCAGCACACTGCCCCAGGACGTCTGGTCGGCGCTGAACCAGCCGTACGCCCAGCCTTGTATGGAGGGGTCGCTCTTCACCGGGCCGTCGGTGTAGGTGAGGTTGTCGTACTCGTCGGGCCAGCCACCGACGCTCTTGTCGTTGAGCCCGTGGATCCCGATCGCGAAGTCGTTGTCGCGCACCACACCGACCGTCTCACCCACGGTCTTGGTGATGCTGGTGGTGATCGGACCCCACAGCAGGGTCTGCACATCAACCCCCGACGGGGCGCTGACACTTGTCGCCTCGAGCGTCGCGTAGCCCGCCTCGGACGTCACCCGCACACCGACGGTGACGCCCTTCCCGCCGAAGTGGAAGACATACGTGGAGGACCGCCCGTCGTACGACAAGGACGTCGGCAACTGCTGCGCTCCGTCCACGACCAGCTTGATCAGCGGCGACTGGTGGCCCGCGCTCGCGTAGTCACGGCCGTTCACCGCGTCCACCAGCCTGGTCACCGTCCCCGTGGAGTCCAGCCCGATCCGCAGCGAACCGGCCCGGATCGTGTACGAGGCATCGTCCGCCGACGCCGAGACCGCCGGAGCGGTGGCGGCCACCACCGCGATAGCCAGAGCCACAAGTCCCGGTCTCACCACACTGCTTGTTCGCCTTCTCATCTTCGTTCCTATCCGCTGTCGTTAATGGAGGGGGACAGTGGCCGTCACTTGGCGGCGGGTTCGAGGGCGACCACCGAACCGGTGAGGCGTGCGCGCTCGGCGGCGAAGACGACGCGGTGGCCGGCCAGGCTCTCCCGCAGACCGGACGGCACCTCTTCAGACGTACCGTTGCGCAGCGCGCGGATGAATGCCTCGACCAGTCCGCGGTCGCCTCCGCCGTGGCCGTCGACCGCGGCGTGGCCGTTGGCACCTGCGTCCGCCTCGGTGTCGATCACCTTGGTCTGTTCCGACAGGAAGTCGAAGACGTGCAGGTAGCGGCCGTCTCCGGTGATCTGCCCGCGGGTTCCGAATATCCTGGTCTTTCGGTCGGAGCCCTGGCTGAACGCGGTCAGCGTGAAGCTCACCGTCGCGCCGCCCTCGAACTCCATCTGGACGACCTGGTGGTCGACGACGTCGTTGTCGCTGGCGTAGACGCAGCGCCCGTACGGACCGTGTGCCAGAGCCTGTTCCACCGCCTCGGCGGTGAGCCCGCCGGCCATCACCAGCGCGTTGTACCCGTCGAAGGAGTCGGGATCGCCTACGCCCCTGCGGTAGACCCGGGCGGCGGAGAACGCACAACTCGCCTCGATCGAGCAGTCGATGCACCGGTCAGCCGCACCGGCCGGCCGGTTCTCGGCCCTGAAGTACGTGAGGCTGCCGAACGAGGCGACCTTCTCCACCGGGCGGCCGACCAGGGACATGAGCCAGTCGATGTCGTGGCAGGACTTGGCCAGCAGGAGCGGACTGCTCTCGTCGGTGCGGCGCCAGTTGCCCCGGACGAAGGAGTGGGCGAAGTGCGAGTGCCCGATCGGTTCGAGGTGCTCGATCGAGGCGATCTCCCCGATCGCGCCGGAGGTGAGCAGATCCTGAAGAGCGAGGGTGTAGGGGGTGTACCGGAGCACATGGCACACGGCGGCGGTCACACCGGCCGCCTCGACGGCTTCCACGATTGTGGCGCAGTCCTCCTCGGTGGTCGCCATCGGCTTCTCCAGCAGGATGTGGTAGCCCCTCTCGGCGAAGGCCAGCACCGCGTCCACGTGCTGGTGGTCGAGCAGACTGATCACCACCACGTCGGCCAGGCGGGGCGCCGCGGCCAGATCACGCCAGTCCTCGAAGACGTTCGCGGCGGGAACGTCGAACCGTTCGACGAACCGTCCACGTGCGACGGGCCGGGGCTCGGCAACCGCCACGACCCGCACGGGGTCAGCCATACGAGCGGCGGTCTCGGCGTATGCGAAGCCCCTCGCCCCGCCACCGGCCACGGCCATGGTCATGGAGCGGCCGGGCGCCCCGGTGAACTCGGAAGACAACGAGCCGGTCATGTGTGTGGTCATCCCTTCGTGGCCCCGCCGAGCAGGCCTTTGACGAAGTAGCGTTGGAAGAAAAGGAAGAGGATCAGGATCGGGATCGTGGCGAGCACCATGAACGCGAAGACCGCCCCGTAGTCGGACACGTGCTCGCTGATCTCGCGGTACATGCCGACAGTCACGGTGCCGCCGTTCGCCGGCCCCAGGACGATCAGCGGGGTGACGAAGTCGTTCCACACCCCGACCGCTGTGAGGATCAGAACGCTGGCGGCGGCCGGGCGCAGGAGCGGGAAGACGATCGACCAGAACGTCCGCAGCGGCCCGGAGCCGTCGAGAGCGGCGGCCTCCTCGAGCTCCAGCGGGATGTTCCTGACGAAGCCCATGAACAGCAGCACGCCGAAAGGCAGGTTCGCGGCGATGTTGGCGAGCACCAGGCCCAGGACCGAGCCCATCAGGTTCACCCGCCCGAGCACCTCGGTGATCGGTTCGAGCGTGACGGTGGTGGGGATCATCAGGCCGGCCAGGATCAGCAGGGTGAGGATGCGCGCGACGCGGGTGTTCGTCCGCGCCAGGTAGTGCGCCAGCAGCGCGGACAGCAGGGTCGAGCCGATGACGGACAAGGCCGTGACCTGGACGCTGTTCATCAGCCCCGTCCAGAACAGGTCGTCGGGCCGATCGGTCACGTTGCGAACGTGGGTCAGTGTGGGGTGCGAGGGGAACGCGCCGGGGTGGGCGAAGATGTCCGCACCCGGCTTGAAGGTGTTCACCAGCACCAGGTAGACGGGCGTGATGAACACGGCTGTCACGGCGAGGGCGATCAGCGTCCGCAGCGGTGTGGTCGCCGATCGGGGGCGCCGCGGCGGCGTGCGGGCGATCCGGTCTGTCAGGGTCACAGTTCGACCTCTCTGCGGCGCAGGACACGGAGTACGACGAAGGAGACGAGGGCGATCAGCAGGAGCATCAGCGTGGCCTTCGCCGCGCCGTATCCGATGTGCGATCCGGAGACGCCGGTCTCGACGACGTCGAACGCCAGGGTGCTGGTGGTGCCGGTGCCCGGGCCGCCGTTCGTCATGACCTTGACCTGGTCGTATGCCTTGAACCCGCCGATCATGAGCAGGACCGTGCAGATGGTGACCGCCGGGGCGAGCATCGGCCAGGTGATGGTGCGGAACCGGGTCAGCGGGCCGGCGCCGTCGATGGCCGCGGCCTCCGTCAACTCCTGCGGAATGCCCTGCAGTGCGGCCAGGTAGATGACGACGCAGAGCCCGAGCATCTGCCAGCACATGATCGAGGCGACGGTGTAGAGGGCGATCCCCGGGTCGGACAACCACCCCGGCCGGTGTGCGACGCCCAGGCCGTGCAGGATGCGGTTGGCGAGTCCGTCATCAGCCAGGATCGTCTCCCAGATGACACTGACCACCACGGACGACAGCACCACGGGGATGAAGAACACGGCCCGCATCGCGTTGAACACCCAGCCCCGCCGGTCCAGCAACTGGGCGACCGCCAGCCCGAGGACGTTGGGGACGATCGTGACGATGAGGGTGAGGATCAGCGTGTTCCGCAGAGTCTGCAGATATGCGGGGTCCCGGAAGAGGTCCTCGTAGTTCCGCAGCCCGACGAAGTGGGTAACGGCCCGGAATCCGTTGCGGTCCGTGGTGCTGGTCCTGATGGCCATCGCCATCGGGACGAGTACCAGTGCCGCGTAGATGACAGAGCCAGGCATCGCGAACACCAGGAAGCGGTACGCCCCGCTCCCCCGCTTGCGCCTCGCCACGGTGGTGCGCGGCTCACCGGGCCGTGGCCGCGCCGGTTCCGCCGGTCTGTGTGTGGTGGCCGTACTCGGCCGGTCGGCATTCGTCACGCCGTGCATGTGCGGCTCCAAGTTCAGGGCCCGAAGGGGCTACCGCGTCGCCGCGGTGTACTGCTGGTCGAGGTAGGCCGCGAAGTCCTTCGGTGATTTGCGACCGGTGATCAGGTCGACGATCGCCGCGTTCAACTTGTCGGAGAATCCCGGGGGAAGGGAGCCGTCGCCCGACACACTCGCCCAGGCGGGTACGGTCTGGCCGCCGGAGAGCGCCTTCTTGTAGAGGTCCAGCGTCTGCTGGTACAGGGCGCCGACGTTGGCCGGCGGCGTGTAGCCCTTGATGCCGATGATGAGTCCGTCGGTCCGGACGCTGTTGTCGAGGTTGGTCTTGTCCTCGGCGAACGCCTTGGCCCATTTCTGGGCGAGGTCGACGTCCTTGGCGTGGGAGTTGACCATCAGCCCGCCGCCGGTGACCACCGGGACGATGTTCTTCCCCGCGTCGCTGGGCCAGCCGAAGACGCCGACGTCAAATGGCGGCTTCGTCTTGTCCGCCGAGGCGGAGAACCACGAGCCCATCGGGTACATCGCCGCCTTGTTGTCGCGGAACGCCTGCTCGACGTCCGCGTAGGAGCGGCTCAGCCCGGCCTTGTCGATGTATCCCTTGCCGGACAGGTCGGCGACCTTCTGGGCCGCCGCCACGAAGTCCGGGTCGGTGAACTTCACCGCATTGTCGGAACGCTTGGTGAACCAGTCCGGGGTCTTGGTCAGGAGGTCGGTCGACACAGTGGCGGCGAGGCCGTAGGACGCCGCCCAGGTGTCCTGGCCGCCGCCACCGACCTCCAGGGGCGTGATCCCCACCGCCTTCAGCTTCGCGCAGTCGGCGAGGAACTCGGCGTAGGTGGCCGGCGGGCCGGCGATGCCCGCCTTGGTGAAGTCCTGCTTGTTGTAGTACACGAGCGGGACCGGCTGAACGTTGAACGACAGCGCGTACGTCTTGCCGTTGATGGCGCCGGCGTGCGGGTCGTCGAAGCCCTTCATGTCGTCCGCGCTCCAGGGTGCGAGCTCGCCCTTCTGGGCGAAGCCGTCCGGCGCGATGCTCGTCATGATGTCCGGCGCCTGACCGGAGGCGAAGAGCTGCTGCAGATACGCGGTGGAGTTCGTGCCGACCAGCTTCTTGATGGTCACCCCCGGCACCTTCGCCGTCGCGCGGGCTATGGCGGCGTCCCAGTACGCGCTGGTCAGGTTGGGGGTCTCGAACGTGAGGAAGCTGAGCGTGACCTTCTTGCCGTCACTCGAACCCTGGCTGACGCTCTTCGCACTCCCGGCCGTGCAGGCGCTCAGTGCGGTCGCGGCGGCGAGTGCCATCACCGCGGCCACTCGGGATCTGGATCCACGCAGTACGGGCATGTCGGTTCTCCTTCGAAGGATGTGGGTGGGCGAGGGATGGGGGGGGTGCGGAGCACGCGCCGGATGGGGGCCGCCACTCGTGGCTGGGCGTCGTCCCCATTGTTAATTAAACTTTGTTTTTTATTTGGCTGGCTGGTAGTGTGGCACCTCACATCGAAGGCGTCAAGGGATGAGATATGGCTGGTCTGAGCGGCGATCCGTCGGTGCTGCGCAAGCTCAACTCGGCGGCTGTCCTGCAGGTTCTGCACGGAGCGCTGCTGCCCGGGACGGCAGGGTCCGGCAAGGCGCCGCAGGCCGCCGCGATGACGCTCACGGAGATCACGAAGGCCGTGGCCTTCTCACGACCGACCGTCGAGGACGTCGTCGAGGCACTCCTGGAACAGGGGCTGCTCAATGAACTGCAGCCGACACCGAGCCGCTCGGCGGGCCGGCCCGCCCGCCGGTTCGGCTTTCGTACCGATGCCGGTTACGTGCTGGGTGTCGATGTCGCCCCGGAGTGGGTGCACGTCCTGGTGGCCGACCTGGTCGGGACGGTCGTGACCAGCCATCGCGCCGCGGTCTCGCGGCGAACGGACGGTCCCGAGCGAATGGCCGCCATCCGGGCCGCCGTCGCGCAGGCCCGGGCCGCGTCGCCGGTCGGCGGACAACCCATCCTGGGCGCGGCGGTCGCGACCACCGGCATCGTCGACACCACCGGTCGCGTGGTGCGGGCCGACCTGCCCGGGTGGACCGGGGTGAACATCGCGGAAGGACTCGCCGACGTCGTCGGCGCGCCGGTCGCCGTGGAGAACGACATGCGCGCCGGCGCGATCGCCGAGCGCTGGATCGGCGCGGCCGTCGACGCGGACAACGTCGCGTACCTGCACGCGGGCCTGCGCATGGGCACCGGATTCCTGATCGACGGCCGGTCCCCACGGGGCTACCACGGCGCCGCGGGTGAATTCACCCAAACCGGAGGGAAGAGAGCACTCAAGGCGTTTCGCCGCCTGCTCGACCACCTGCCGGAGGCCGGTCCCGATCAGCCCGACGCCGCTGACGGCTCACGCGAGAGCGTGGAATCGCTGTTCGTGGCGGCCGCCCGCGGTGAAGCCGCCGCGAAGGCGGCGGCCAAACACTTCGCCCACACGCTCGTCAAGGCCGTCGAAGGTCTCATCGTCGCGATCGACCCCGAGGTCGTCGTGGTCGGCGGCAGCCTGGCCCTGGCCGGCGACATCGTGGCCGAACCGATCCGCAACCACCTCGCCAGCGCCTGCGTCTTCCCCCCGCGCGTCGAGGTGTCCCCGATGGGCGACGACTCTGTCGCCCTCGGCGCCGTCCGGATCGCGCTGGACCAGGTCGAAGCCCGGCTGTTCCTCCACGACCACAGGCAATGACCGGACGCCGTCCGGCGCGGCGTCTCCGTTGTCCCCGCTCAGCCGAAGAGATACGCGACGCCGCCACACACTTCACCCGCCCCCTGCCCGCACGCCTGTGGGACGACCTCCGCGCCACCGGCCTGGTCCCGTACGAGGTGCCCGTACCGCGCGAGCGGTGAATCCGCGGTTCACCCGGGCCCGGCCAAGGTGGTGCGGCCGAGGTCAGCCAGTTTCCCGGACGTTCACGTGAACGGGGGCGGTGGAGTCCGAGAGCAGGCCGGTCACGGGGTCGAGGGCGACCGCGGTGAGCACCGCTTGGCCGGGGTGGAGTTGGGTGTCGCAGTGCCAGTTCCCGCTCGAGTCGCTGGGCTGGTTGACGCAGGCCGGTGTGCCGGACACCGAGAGGGTGATCAGCTCGCCCGCAGTGGCGGTGCCCGCGATTCTCAGCTGACCGGGGTGGACGGAGGCGCGGTCGGTGGGCGTGGTGATGGCCGGTGTGGGGGCCGGCTTGCCGGGGCTGGTGACCTGGGCGGCCGCGACGGAGGCGAAGGTGCCGTTGGATGCGGGGTTCTTGGTGCCGGTGACGGTCACCGTGAGGGTGTGCTGGACGGCGGGGTCGAGGCCGGTGCGGGTGAACACCGAGGCCGACGTGCCGCTGGCGCTGTAGAGGTCGACGGGGGTGGGGTTCCCGCCGTCCACGGACACGTTGACGATGCCGTTGCTGGGGTTGGTGAGGGACTGCAGGGTGACGCCGTCTCCACGGAAGGCCAGCGTGGCGTGGTCACCGACGGTGTTGTTCCAGGTGTTTCCGCCGCCGGACTGCCAGGTGCCGCTGTACTGCCACTGGTTCACAGCGCTGCCCGTGGTGCCGTAGCCGATGGTCGTCACGACTGCCGGGCTGTGAGCGCCGGACGGCAGCGCCACCGGGACGGCCAGGTCGGTCAGCGTGCTGACCTTGAGGTTGTCGTACTGCTCTCCTGCGAGATACCCGCTGGCCACGAGGCCGACCTTGCCGGCGGACAGGCTGGTATCGGTGGCGGAGCCGACGGTGGCGCCGTCGACGGACGCGTAGATCCGCGATCCGTCGAAGGTCAGTGCCAGGTTGTGCCAGGTGTTCAGCCCGGCGGCCGAGGACAGCGTCCCTCCGGTCAGCGGTGCCGCGGGCTTGCCGGAGCCGTCGGCGAGGTTGATCGACCAGGCGCCGGTGTCGCTGAGGGTGAGCGAGTAGTAGTGGACGTGCGAGGGATCCTCCATGGTGCCGCCGAGGTTGCTCTGGCGGCCCAGGATCCCGACCGAGCCGGGTTGGGCGTTGCGCACGTCGGCGGACACCTGGTAGTTGCTCCACGCCTGGCCGCCGCCCACCGTGTAGGGGTACGGGGTCTGGATGTTGCTCTGCCACTCCAGGGGCTTGGCCGGGGTGTCGAGCTGAACGCAGTTGCCGGTGCGGCCCGCGCACGGCTCGACGGTGAACGCGCCTTCCATGGTGGCCAGATAGCGGGCCTGCTGGCCGCGGGTACCGCTGGTGAAGGCGTCGGAGTACGGGAGAGGGAGCGGCTTGCCCGTCGGCACCGCGGCGCTCCCCTTGTGCTGGCCGCTCGTGGTGGTGAACGAGTAGATGTGGTCGGGTTGCAGGATGGCCGTCACGGTGCCGCCCGCGTCGGGCACGAGGTCCTGGCCGTGCGCGAACCACTGCGCACGGTCCCCGGTGACCAGGTTGGTGCTCCAGACGTGCACATGACCGGCGGACAGGCCGCCGCTGACGGTGAGCTTGACGGTCTGCGGGCCGGTTGCCCGGGTCGTCTCGACGACGGAACTCCAGTCCTTGCCGTCGGGCGACTTCAGCGACACGAAGCTACCGACCTGGTCGGAGGTCCGGCCGGCCAGGTAGCCGCTGGCGCCGTCCAGGTACTGCCAGCCCGGCTGCGCGAACTGGGTCGTGTGCGCGGTCACCCAGGTCGACAGGCCGACGTCGTAGTGACCTGACCACGGCTCGTTGGCCATGACCAGTCCCTGGTCGGCGAAGCCGACGTCCGTGTACGCCGAGGCGACGAGCGGCCAGTTGATGCTCGCGGTCATCCGGCCGTCGACGTAGTCGATGTTGTCGGCTCGTGCCATCGGCAGACCGCCGGCGTTGTAGCTCATCGAGCCCTGCTCGCTGGCCCACAGTGGTGTCTGGCGTGCCTGCGCGGCCTGGGAGGAGGGGCAGTGCGTCTCGACGCCCGGATACTGCGAGATCGGCGTGGGACCGTTCCATCCGCAGGGGTAGTGCTCACCGATGACCGAGACCGCCTTGGCGAAGTCCGCGTCCTGCGCCATGGCGCCGCTGACGGCGGAGAACGAGTTCACCTGATCCGAGGCCACCAGCTTGACCGCGGAGAACCCGTGCTGGTCGAGGGCTGCCCTCAGGTCTTTCCACCAGGCCGCGTTCCAGCCGCCCTTCTCGTTCCAGCCGCCCATGTAGGCGAAGGTGAGGCCGCGTTGCTTGGCGCAGCCGAGCCAGTCGGTGATGTATTGGATCCCGTTCTGCGAGTACATGCTGGAGCCGACCCAGCCGGGTGCGGCCCAGGTCAGTCCGTAGAGCTGGATGTGCGGGTTGCGCTTCACCGCCTCCTGCGCGAGCCAGAACTCGTAGCCCGCGTCGCAGTTGATCGCTCCGCGGGTCTCCTCGATGGTCTGCTCGGCTCCGGAGGTGGTGTTCCCGTCGCCGCTGGTCTCGACCTTCAGGATCTGCAGGTTGGCGCCGTAGCCGGGCTTGAACAGGTAGTCCAGGATCGCGTTGCGCTGCGGGGCCGGGTAGTCGGTGAGCAGCCGGGTGTTTCCGCCGCCGCCGCTGATCGCGCCGAGCCCGTCGAAGGTCCGGCCGGTGTCCTGTCCGTCGAGCGCGATCGACGTGCCCGGCAGATCCGCCGCACCCGCCCCGGGCGGCGTCAGCAGGACCAGCGCGGCGGCCAGCATCAGGGCCACGAGAGTGGCAACGGCGATGAGGCGTTCCGCTCCCCCTGTCCCTCGTCGTCCTTCCGCACGTAAACGCATGGCGTGTCTCCTTGAATCTCATGACCCGGTCATGAGGATGACGCTCGGTCATGTGGGGGGACGTCAGAGATCAACGACTGAAAGCAACTTGAACAAACGAATCTCACCAGATTCGCGCATGCAGGATGACGGTAGGCAGACACATCCGATGCGTCAAGGCTCCGCGCGACAGCCGGGCCACGTCCCGTCGCGTCGGATCGGATCGGATCAGCGAGCGCGGGCGCGACCCGGCCGGAGCGCGGCTTGCGCCGGTTCGCTCCGGGCCGGGCGTTGAGGTGAGCTCAGAGGTTGCGCAGGGTCACCGACTCTCCGGGCCGGAGGCTGATCTGCCGGGAGGCGCCGCGCGACAGGAGTGTGGTGGTGCGGCCGCCGACGCTGGTGAGGGTGGCCTGGGTGACGCGGCCGTTCTTCCAGCTGAGGTCGGCGACGAAGCCGCCGCGGACGCCCACGCCTGAGAGCGAGCCCGATGCGGCCCAGGCGGCGGGAAGGGCGGGCAGCAGTTCGATGTGGCCGGGGCGTGAGTAGATGAGCATCTCGACGATCGCCGACGGGGTGCCGAAGTTGGCGTCGATCTGGAAGATGCCGCGGCCTCCTCCCATGTCCATGATGTCGAAGAGGTTCGGCGCGCTGCCGTTGCTGCCGTTGGTCGAGGGTTTGAGGTTGTTGACGACGAGCTGGTACGCCTTGTCGGCGTCCTTCAGACGCGCCCAGCACAGGGCGCGCCAGGCGTTGGCCCAGCCGTAGCTGTTCATTCCGCGGGCGGTCAGCAGCGCGGTGGCGCCGGCGAGGATGTCGGTGGGGGTGGAGTCGTCGGGGCGGATCCGGTCGCCGGGGAAGAGTCCGAACAGCGGGGACAGGTGCCGGTGGGTGGTCTCGCCGAGGTTGTCGGGCGTCATCCACTCCTCCAACCAGCCGGTCTTGGGGCTGACCACCGGCAGGTACAGGCGCTCCCGCAGCCCGTCGATCGTCGTGCCGTAGCCGGTGTCCTGGCCGAGGGCCGCCGTGGCCGTGCGGTAGTTGCCGAACAGGTTCCACACCGCTTCCTGCGCGTACGTGATGCCCTTGGCGTCCAGCGGGCCCTGCTCGGGGGACCAGTCGCTGTCGGCGATCAGCACCTGCCGCGAGGTCCCGGACGCGTCGGTGACGGTCGTGGTGATGAGGCGGGCCTCCCAGAACTGCACGGCGCCCTTGAGAAGGGGGTAGATCTTCCGCAGGTAGGCGCGGTCCTGGGTGTACTCGTAGTGCGCGAACAGGCTCTGGCACAGCCAGGCGTTGCCCGCCGGGTGCCACCACCAACCGCCGCCGCCGTAGGGGTTGGTGGAGATGGCCACGGTCCAGCCCGCGATCCTCCCGCTGGAGTTGCGGTAGCGGTTGGTGGAGGTGTTGAACAGCCGCTGGGTGACGTCCGTCCAGGCGGGAAGCTGCGCGAGGCAGTAGTCCGCGAACGCGTCGAAGTTACCGGACAGCCCGGTCCGGTCGGCCGCCCAGTAGTTCATCTGAACGTTGATGTCGGTGTGGTAGTCCCCCATCCAGTCCGGGTCGTTGCCGTCCAGCCACACGCCCTGCAGGCCCATCGGCAGGCTGCCCCGCGATCCGGAGATCATCAGGTAGCGGCCGAACTGCAGGTAGGCGGCCTCCAGTTCCGGGTCGGGGACATTGTCGCGCCAGCGGGCCTGCAGCCGGTCCCAGGTGTCCAGTTCGCGCTGGGCGGCGGAGGAGCTGCCGAGGTCGACGGCCATCCTCCCCGACAGGGCCAGGAAGTCGGCGACGTGGGTGTGCAGCAGGGTGCTCGCCGAATGGCGGGCCGCGGCAAGGACCTTGGTCCTGGCGAGGGCCCGCGGGTCCAGGGACGGGTCGCGGAAGTGCGCCGCCGCGTCGGGCGCGTAGTTGGTGCCGCCGCTGACGACGACCGTGAGGTCCTTGCAGCGGCTGAAGGACAGCGACGCGCCGCTGACGGTGACCTTGCCGGAGCTGCTGTAGGCGGTGACGGCGGCGCCGTACTTCAGGCCGTTGGCCAGGGTGGCGCCGAACGACGCGTAGCGCCCTGCGCTGCTGCCGGTGGTCGTCTCCCCGTGGGTGCCGGTGAGGGAGACCGTACCGGTGTACGCACCGCCGCCCTGCTGGGAGAAGTGCAGGACGATAGCGTCGTCCGGGAGGCTGGCGAAGATCTGCCGCTGGTAGGAGACGCCGGAGACCTCGTACGACGCGCTGACCACGCCCTGCGCCAGGTCGAGGACGCGGCGGTAGTTGTTGACGCTGCCCAGGTCGTGGTCGGGGATGTCGACGGTGAGCTGGGCCAGGAGGGTGAGTGAGCCGAAGTCGTCGCGGCCGTACGGGAACTGGCCGTCGCTGTCGAGCGTGTCGTTGAGGCCGCCGGTCCACAAGGTGGCGTCGGTGATCGTCAGGAGTTCACTGGCGGGGTCGTTGGTGGCGAGCGCACCGAGGCGCCCGTTGCCCACGGGCAGCCCCTGCCTGATCATGGACCCGGCGGAGCCGGGGGCCTGCCACCAGAGCTGGTTCCGCGCGGCGGCGGCCCCGGACAGCAGCGGGGACTCGGTGGGACGCAAGGGGGCCGCGGAGGCGGTGAAGGCGGGCAGGGCGCCGAGCGCGGCGGCCGCGCCGGCTCCGGCAGCGAGCGCGAGGAAGCCTCTGCGGCTGGGGTGGTCGCCGGGAGGTGAGGTGTGCTGGGTGTCCACGTGCTGCACTCCAAATCGGGGGGAACGGCGCAGGCGGAAGCCACGCGGGCGCGCACGACGCGCCCGCGGGCCTTCCGTTTCGTCAGAGGGACTGCGGCATCACAGGGACTGCGGCACGTCGATCTTGTCGATGTCGGGTGCGTAGCCGTCGCTTCCGCTGTCGAAGGTGATCGTGTTGGCGCCCGCCTTGAGGGCCAGTTGGACGCTGACGGTGTGGGCCGTGCTCCAGTCGCCGGTGGAGGGGAACGGCAGGCTGGTGCCGTTGCCGCTGTTGGAGGAGACGGTCACCGAGCGGGGGTCGCCGCTGACGTAGGCGACGTTGACGGTGTAGATCCCGTCCTTCTTCACCGTGACGTCGTTGAACCGCAGCGTGCCGCCCTGGTAGAGGTTGCCGACCTTCTTGCCGCCCGAGCAGGCGTCGCAGCCGGCGACGGAGGCGTTGCCCGACAGGGTGTTGTTCGCGGCCTCGGCCTCGTAGCCGGTGGTCTTCAGCGTGCCGCCCGCGGGCCTGATGGTGAACAGCCGGGAGCCGTGGGCGGGCAGCGCCTCGGTGATCTTGTTCTTGTACGTGCCGAGGTTCTGCTTGTTCCACAGGTCGCGTACGGAAGCGTTGCCGGTGAAGCCGAAGGACGCCCAGTTCGCGGTCACGGAGGCCGGTGCGGCGGCGAGGTTGAACAGGGCGACGGTGTAGCTGCCGTCGGCGTTCCTGGTGCCCCAGACCTGCTGGTCCCCCACCGGGGTGACCGGGCGCGCCACGGGCGAGGAGTTCTGGTCGACGCCGATGACTTCCCTGTTGGTGAGCAGGGAGACGCCGTAGCTGTCGAGCCGGGTGAGGTCGTCACCGGTGAACAGCGGCGACTTGTTGATGGCCCACAGCGTCATGTAGCTCTGCCGCTCGGCGTTGGTGAGGCCGTCCATCGCGCCGTTGCCGACATCGACCGAGTCGAGGTCGTTCCAGCCGCCGGGGCCCGCCTTGTCGCTCCACGCGGGGGCGTCGTTCCACCGGTCGTTGACCGAGTTCTCCCAGGTGACCAGGGTGCTGCAGTAGCACTCGACATCGGTCTCGATACGCCAGCCGTTGGAGTACTTCTTCCAGTCGGCGGCGTGGGATATGTCGAGCGCCCAGGACAGTTCGAAGTGGATCGGGCGCCCTGTGGCGGCGATGGCCTGGTGCCAGGCGGCGACGTCGGGGACGTTGTCGTAGTTGTCACCGGACTTGAAGGAGCCGGGGCCGACGCCGTCCAGCTTCAGGAAGTCGTAGCCCCAGTCGGCGAGTTCCCGCGCCTGCGAGTCGATGTACTTCTGCGCGCACGGGTTGGCGAAGTTCAGCTTGTAGGCGCTGTCCCAGCCGTTGGTGGTGCGCAGGTCCGGGTAGACGATGTCGGCGGTGGTGCAGCCGGGGGCGTTCCAGATCGGTGTCTTGCCGTCGCCGTACGCGCCCTTCTCCAGTCCGACGGGCAGGTAGATGCCGGCCTTGAGGCCCTTGGAGTGGATGTGGTCGGCGACCGACTTCATGCCGTGGGGGAAGCGGGTGGGGTCGGGGGTCTGCCGGCCGTACTGGTCGTATCCCTGCTTCCAGGTGTTGTCCATCCACCAGCCGGCGTCGATGTTGACGTAGTCGTAGCCGTACTGCTTGAGCTTGGAGGCGAGGGCGTCCGTCTGCTTCAGGACGTTCGCCTCGGTGAGGTAGCTGTAGTTGCCGTCGGGGTTGAGGCCCGGGTAGCTGGAGGACTGCATGCTCCAGCTCGACCAGCCCATGTACGGGGTGGCGGCCAGGGGTGCCGCGGCCGGTGCAGTGGTGGTCGCCTGTGCGGTGGTGGTCGCTTCGGGGGTGGCGGCGCTCCCGGCGGCGGGGACGGCGGTCGCGACACCCGCGGTGACGGCCAGCACCAGCAGGGTTCTCACCGTCCGGCGCAGGGGGTCACCAGGGTTGTTCCGCGTCATCGATACTCCTCACGCGTGTCTGATCCGATGAAGGACTGGATCGCCGTCGCCGCGGCGCCGCGCGCCCACTCCTCGAAGGGCAGCGGACGTGTCATCACGTCGCACTGGGCGGCGGCGCCGAAGACGGACTTGGCGAAGGCGTCCCGGATGCCTTCGGCGAACAGGTCGTAGGCGGCGAGGCCCTCGCCGGAGATGATCACCCGGGCCGGGCCGAGGATGTTCACCACGGAGGCGATGGCCCGGCCGATGGCCACACCGGCCCGCGCGTAGACCTCCCGGACCCGGGGGTCGCCGCCACGGGCGAGTGCCAGCGCCTCGGCCATGGTGGCCACGGACGTGCCGGTGGTCTCGCGGACCTCGCGCAGGATGGCGGGGTCCGCGGCGATGGCCTCCACGCAGCCGTGGTCGCCGCAGTAGCAGGGCGGGCCCAGTGGGTCGAGGGACAGGTGCCCGATCTCACCGGCCACCCCGTGGGCGCCCGACACGACCCGCCCGTTCACCACCAGGCCGCAGCCGATACCGGCGCCCACGGTGACCAGAGCGAAGTCGGTCAGTCCCACTCCGGCCCCGAACCACTGCTCGGCGACGGTGAGCGCCCGTACGTCGTTGTCGACGGTGACGGGCAGCCCGGTGGCGTCCCCGACGAGCTGCGCGAGCGGTATGTCGCGCCACTCCAGGAAGGGCGAGTAGCGCACCACGCCTTCGGTGCGGTCCACGTCCCCCGAGACGGCGAGGCCCAGACCGCACACCTGCACACCGAACCCGTCGGCCTCCGTGCGGAGTTCTTCCACCATGGCCAGGAGGGACGGAAGCACCGCGGACGGTTCACGGCCGGGGAGCCGCAGGTGCCGGGCGGTGCGGATACGGCAGCACAGGTCGGTCAGTACGGCGATGATCTCGTCGCCGGTCACCTTGATGCCGATGAACAACGCCCTGCCCGCGTCCACCCGTACGGGGTTGGCCGGTCGGCCGAGGGCGGTCCTGACGCCCTCGCCCACCTCCGCGTCCTCGACGAGGTATCCGGCCGCCATCAGCGGCCGTACCGCCTTGGTGACCGCGGCCGACGACAGTCTCGTCCGCCGCCCTATCTCGGTCCGGGTGAGCGGGCCGTGGGAGAGCACGGTGGTGAAGACCAGGGAGGCGGCGGGCGTCGTCGCCGGGACCGTCTCGTGCGGGGAGGCCGAGGGCATGGCCGGAAACCTAGGGGGGATTCTTTTCCGTTGTCAATGAAAAAAACACGAAGCCTGGAAAGTCGGTGAAGTTGGCCGCTCAGGTTTCACATCGGCGTCCATGCAGGTGTTTTGACGGTGAATCGAAGGAACAACCGATGCCGATCAGATCCGGGCGGGGACTCATCATGGCTGATCAGGCCCTTCGCTCGC
This sequence comes from Streptomyces sp. NPDC051976, assembly GCF_040680795.1. Lineage (NCBI taxonomy): Bacteria > Bacillati > Actinomycetota > Actinomycetes > Kitasatosporales > Streptomycetaceae > Streptomyces > Streptomyces sp. NPDC051976. The sequence goes on along the minus strand of NZ_JBFAXL010000027.1, from coordinate 23,337 downwards.
GGCATTTGACCGTTTCACCCAGACTTCTCGTTCGAGCCGCGGAGAGGTCGGACCTTCTCGCCACAGATCCTGCACACCTCTAGGCGCAGGGGTTGCTCACCCGTACATTCATGGGACGTCTGACCCCCTCCACTCCCCCGCTGGAGACCCACGATGCGCAACCCCGTTGTGGCATGCCTTCTTGTCGCCGCCGCCGCATGCTTCGGCTTCACCGGCGGCCCACCCCGATCCGCCCCGGCGGCGGACACCCTCCACGTCGCGCCCGACGGGCGCGGTTCCGCCTGCAGCACGCACGCACCGTGCTCACTGGACACCGCCCGCGACCGCGCCCGCGCTCTCGTCCCGCAGGCGGCAGGGAACGTGGTGGTCGAGCTGCGCGGCGGCACGTACCGGCTCACCTCCCCCTTCCGGCTGGGAGTTGAGGACTCCGGCAGACCCGGGCACCCGGTGGTGTACCGGGCGGCCGCCGGGCAGACACCCGTACTCAGCGGCGCCACCCGCGTCACCGGCTTCACGGAGGTGGACGCCGCCAAGCACATCTACCGCGCCAAGGTCCCCACGGGCACGGCCAGTCGCGAGCTGTTCGTCGACGGCGTACGCGCCGACCGGGCGCGGAGCCAGAAGAACCCCGGCGGCTTCTCCGCGACCGCCACCGGTTTCACCACCAGCGACCCGGCCTACGCCTCCTGGACGAACCCCGCCCAGGTGGAGGTCGTCAGGAACAACGCCTGGAAGCAGATGCGGTGCCCCCTGGCGTCCATCTCGCGCTCCGCGTCCGGCGGTTCCGACCTCACCGTCGACCCCGGCTGCTGGAACAACAACCACTCCTCCGTGCCCAACCCCAGCTTCCCGTTCAACGGCGCGGGACTGCCCACCCTGGACGGCGTCACCTGGCTGGAGAACGCCTACCAACTGCTCGGCACCCCCGGGCAGTTCTACCTCGACGGCGGCGCCGGCTACCTGTACTACGTGCCCAGGCCCGGCGAGAACCTGGCCACCGCGGATGTCGAACTGCCGGTCGCCGGCGAACTGCTCGACGCCTCGGGCACCCCGGGGCACCTGGCACCCGTGAACGACACCGACTGGCGGGCGGTCTACACCGGAAGCTGGGGCTACTCCAGCGGACGCCACCTCGGCGACCTGAACGCGGACGTGCACTACACCAACACCAGCGGGGACGCGGTCAGTTACACCTTCGACGGCACCGGGATCCAGGTGCTGTCCGAGACCAACTCCGACGAGGGCAGCGCCGACGTCTCCATCGACGGCGCGAAGGTCTCGACCGTCTCGGGCAACGGCCCCGAACGCCTCGCCCAGCAGGCGATGGTCTCGGTCACCGGGCTGGCCAAGGGCACCCACACGCTGCGCCTGGTCAACACCAGCGGATCGTATCTGCTCATCGACGGCTTCACCGTGATCCGCGACGTGATCGCACCCGTGCACGACCTGGTCTTCTCCGGGCTCACCTTCGCCTACACCACCTGGAACGCCCCCACGGCCGAGGGCTACATCGACAACCAGGCCGGGGTGCTCTGGGACCCGGCGACGCGCACCCCGACCCGTATCCCCGCCGCGGTCCAGGTGCACCGGGGCGCGCGGGTCACCTTCTCCGGTGACACCGTCCAGCACACCGGGACCACGGGGATCGACCTGGCCGACCAGACCCAGGACTCCGCCGTGGAGTCGACGACAATCACCGACACCTCGGGCGGCGGGGTGTCGATCGGCGAGGTCGACGACTACTACCAGACCGACCCGGCGCTCATGACGAGCGGCAACACGGTGTCCGGCAGCGTCGTACGGTTCCCCGGCCAGGAGTACCAGGACGCCGTCGGCGTCTGGGTCGGGCACAGCAGAGGGACTGTCATCTCGCACAACGACGTGGGCTACACCCCGTACTCCGGCATGTCCATCGGCTGGGGCTGGGGCTGGGCGTCGAACTGCACACTCCAGGCCGCCCAGGGACTGCCCAACCCATGTCTGCACGGCACCACGTACGCCGGAGGCAACAAGATCCTCGGCAACCATGTGCACAGCGTGATGGGCGCACTGTTCGACGGCGGGCCGATCTACACCCTCGGCGGCCAGTCCGCGGCCTCCGAATTCTCCGGGAACGTCCTGTCGGAGTGCATCGACGGCTGCAACATGATCTACCACGACGAGGGAAGCTCGCTGTGGAACACCCATGACAACGTGGTGCGCTTCAGCAACGGCTCGCTCTGGACGAATCTGTGGACCCCGAGCATCCACGACGACTCGATCCACGACAACTACAGCGACACCTCCTCGTACAACAACAACGGCACGGACATCTCCTTCCAGCAGGCCACGGTCGTGACCGACGGGAACTGGCCTGCTGGGGCACAGTCCATCGTGGACGCCGCGGGCCCCGGCACCCTGCCCGGACCGGTCGTCGACGACGACGACCTGCGCGTGGCGTACACCGGCAGCTGGTCGTCGAGCGGCTCCCGCGGAGACGGTGACCTGGACAACGGCGTGCACTACGCGCAAGCCAACGGCGCCGCCGCCACGATCACCTTCACGGGCACCGGGATCAGCTTCCTGACCGAGACCAACTCCGACGAGGGCGACATCGGGATCACCGTGGACGGTGCCTCGAAGGGAACGGTCAGCGCGAACACCGCCGACAGGCACGCGCAGCAGAGCGTGTACACCGCGACCGGACTGACCGCGGGCCGGCACACCCTGACGGTGACCAAGCTCAGCGGCAGCTATCTGCTGGTGGACGGATTCACGCTCAGCTGACCATCCCGGTCACTCCTGCTCACCACGGACCACCACCCCCCTCGCCACGCCCCGAGAGAGGCGAACGCACCATGCCTGTCGCACAGAGAAGAACCCTGCTGACCCTGCTGACCACTTCGGCTGCCGTCGCCGCACTCATGGGCGGCGCGCCCCTCGCCGAAGGCCGGCAGGCCGATACGCACGCGGCCGCCCCGCAGCGGGTGGCGGCGTGGGCGCCGAGCATGACGATCGGCGGGCCGAACTTCAACGACCAGACGATCCGGATGGTCGCGCACTCCAGCGTCGGCGGATCCGCACTCCGCATCCACCTGTCCAACCTGCGCGGCACCACCGCGCTGACCGTGGGAGCGGTCAGCGTCGCCGCGCAGGCCGAGCGGGCCACGGCGGTCGCCGGAACGCGGCGGGCGGTCACCTTCTCCCACCACACGTCCGTGACGCTGGCCGCCGGGTCGGAACTCGTCAGCGACCCGGTCCCGATGTCCGTCAAGGCCGACCAGAACATTCTGGTCAGCATCTACCTTCCGCACGCGACAAGCTCCGCCACCTGGCACTCCGACGCCTTCGACACCAGCTATCTGTCCCTGCCGGGAGACCACACCGGGGACACCGCGGACGGCAACTACGTCGCGGCGACCACCTCCTGGTACTACCTCTCGGGCCTCGACGTGGTCCCCTCCGACGCCCGCGGCACCGTGGTGGCCTTCGGCGACTCCATCACCGACGGTTACAACACCCCGGCGGGGGCCTACCACCGCTGGCCCGACGACCTGGCCCGGCGGCTGTCGGGAACCCGGCCCATGGGCGTGGTCGACGCCGGCATCGGCGGCAACCGCGTCCTGACCGACGTACCCAACATCTGGCAGGGCATCAGCGCCACCCAGCGCTTCGCCCACGACGCGCTGGCCCAGCCCGGGGTGCGGGACGTGATCCTGCTGGAGGGCATCAACGACATCGGCAACAACGCCGGTCCCGGCGGCGCCCCGCTGACCGCACAGGACCTGATCGGCGGCTACCAGAACCTGATACGGCAGGCCCACGCCGCCGGCGTCCGCATCATCGGCGGCACCCTCCTGCCCGACAAGGGCGCCGGCTACTACAGCGCCTCCGCCGAAGCGCTACGCCAGGCCGCCAACACCTGGATCCGCACCAGCGGCGCCTTCGACGGAGTCGTGGACTTCGAGAAGGCCGTCGCCGACCCGGCCGACCCCGCGGCCCTCAACCCCGCCTTCGACTCCGGCGACCACCTCCACCCCAACGAAGCCGGCATGCAGGCACTGGCCAACGCGATCGACCTGTCCCTGCTGCGGTGACGCACCCCGGCGGCGACCCAGAGCCACCGCTCGGGGAGCGACGCCCGGAAAGCCGGTACTCACCCTCTTGGCCTATCGCGGCCCCCGGCCCGGGACGGCCCAACGCATCCTTGCGCCACGGGGCCCGGGTACGGGGGCGGGCCTTGCGGATACGCCAGGTCCGCATGATCGCAGCGCCAGCATGCGTGAAGTACGGGCTATATCGTCACCATCATGACGAATGGTCTGCCTAGGCTGGGTCGGACACATCGCTTTGCCCCCGGCGGCGTCCTCGCCGAAACGCACAGGACGCCGCCGTCGACCTCCCGGCCCCATCGGCTGCCCGGTCGCGGACCCGGGCAGCGGGGGGCTGCGCGGTGACCGCCGACACCCTGGTGATCTTCGGTATCACCGGCGACCTGGCCCGCAAGATGACCTTCCGCTCGCTCTACCGCCTGGAGGCCGCCGGGCTTCTGGACTGCCCGATCATCGGGGTCGCGCGTGAGGACTGGTCGCACGACCACCTGGTCTCCGCCCTGCGCGCGGCGCTGGAAGCGGCCGGTGAGCCCACAGAGGCCAGGGCCTTCGACCGGCTGGCCCGCCGTCTGTCCTACCTCCAGGGCGACTTCGCCGACCAGGCCCTCTACCAGGCGTTGGCCGACCGGCTGAAGGACGCCGACAAGCCCCTGTTCTACCTGGAGATCCCGCCCTCGCTGTTCGCCCCGGTCGTCGAGGCACTGGGCGCGGCCGACCTCACCGCGCACGCCACCGTGATGCTGGAGAAGCCCTTCGGCCATGACCTGGCCTCCGCCCGCGCGCTCAACGCGCGCCTGCACCAGGTACTGGCCGAGGAGCAGATCCTGCGGATCGACCACTTCCTGGGCAAGCAGCCGGTACTGGACATCCATTTCCTCAGGTTCGCCAACGCGCTCCTGGAACCGGTCTGGAACCGCGACCATGTGGCCGGCGTGCAGATCACCATGGCCGAGAACTTCGGGGTCGAGGACCGCGGGGCGTTCTACGACCCGGTGGGCGCACTGCGCGACGTGGTCCAGAACCATCTCCTGCAGGTGCTCGCCCTGGTCGCCATGGAAGCACCGGTCGGCTCCGGACCCGACGCCCTGTGGGACCGGCGGGTCGATGTCTTCAGAGCCATGGCCGATGTCGATCCGGCCCGCTGCCTGCGCGGCCAGTACCAGGGCTATCTGGACGTGCCCGGCGTCAAGCCGGGCTCGCGGACCGAGACCTATGTGGAACTGAGCCTGGCGGTGGACAACTGGCGCTGGAGCGGTGTGCCGTTCCACATCCGGGCGGGCAAGGCGCTGGCCGCCAGGGCCACCGAGGTGCGGGTGGTCTTCAAGCGACCGCCCCGGTTGGCGTTCCTGGACGAGCCCGAGCACCCCGACCCCAATGAGCTGGTGCTGCGGATCGACCCCGACCCGGGCCTGCGGGTGTACCTGCTCTCCAAGAAGGCGTCCGGCAGTTCGGCCAGGAGCGTCCACCTGGACCTGTCCTTCGCCGCCGAGCTCGGCCAACCCCCCGAGCCCTACGAGCGGCTCCTCAACGACGCCCTGACCGGCGACCGTTCGCTGTTCACCCGGCAGGACGTGGTGGAGGAGACCTGGCGCGTCATCCAGCCCCTGGTGGACCACCCGCCCGCCCCCGCGCCCTACGAACGAGGGTCCTGGGGGCCCGTGCAGACCCCGGGCCGCACGTCCTGGCAGTTGCCCTGGCTTTCGAGCGCCGACTAGTCCCGTTTGAGGCTGAAGGAGAAGACAGCATGGCGACAAGCACCCCGATGCAGCTCGGCGTGATCGGGCTGGGCCGGATGGGAGCCAACATCGCCCGCCGCCTGATGCGCGACGGCCACAGCTGCGTGGTCTACGACGTCAACCCCCAGGCGGTCGCGGCCCTGGAGAAGGAGGGTGCTACCGGAGCGACATCGCTCGCCGACCTCGCCGCGAAGCTGACCCCGCCGCGGGCCACCTGGGTGATGGTGCCCGCGGGCGACATCACCGCCAAGACCATCGAGGCGCTCGCCGGCGCGCTGGAACCGGGCGACACCGTCATCGACGGCGGCAACTCCTACTACCGCGACGACATCAACCGCGCTGCGGCCCTGTCGGACAGCGGGGTCCACCTGGTCGACTGCGGGACCAGCGGCGGCGTCTGGGGACTGGAACGCGGCTACTGCCTCATGATCGGCGGTGAGACCGACGTCGTGGAGCGCCTGAGCCCGCTCTTCGCCACCATCGCCCCCGGGAAGGGCGACGTGCCCCGGACTCCCGGACGCACCGGGGAGTCGGTGCCCGCCGAGGAGGGCTATCTGCACTGCGGCCCCAACGGCGCCGGCCACTTCGTGAAGATGGTCCACAACGGAATCGAGTACGGCATGATGGCCGCGCTCGCCGAGGGCCTGAACATCCTGCGCAACGCCGACGCCGGCAAGCGCCGCACGGAGGCGGATGCCGAGACCGCGCCGATGGAGCAGCCCGAGTACTACCAGTACGACATCGACACCACCGCGGTCACCGAGGTCTGGCGCCGCGGCAGCGTCATCGGCTCCTGGCTGCTCGACCTCACCGCCGCGGCTCTCCACGAATCCCCCGGGCTCGAGAACTACGCCGGCCGCGTGTCGGACTCCGGTGAAGGCCGCTGGACCTCGATCGCCGCGATCGACGAGGGCGTCCCCGCCCCGGTCCTCACCTCCGCCCTGTACTCCCGCTTCTCCTCCCGCCACCTCGACGACTTCGCCGACAAAGCACTGTCGGCCATGCGCAAGGGCTTCGGCGGCCACGACGAGAAGTCCAACTGACCGCGTCACCCGAACGGTGTGGACGTCTGGTGACCGGCGGGCTCGAGCCTGCGGCACTCGCCCGTCCGGGCGAAGGGCAGATATGTCGGACAAGGACCAGGGCATATCGAGAAGCGGCAGGTGAACAGCCTAGGAGGTCACCATGAAATGGGTCCGGGTTCTCTCATTGCTCACAGTCGTGGCAATCGGCGCGGGCGTCGGCGCGGCTGAGGCTTCCGGTGACAGTCCGGTGAAAGACACATCAGGGCGCGCCACGCGGCAAGCAGAGACATATACGAAAGTCACGGGTCATGTCGTGCTCGCGCCAGGACAGAGGGCCTCGTCCGAGGTCACTTGCCCGGACGGGCAAGTACCTACGGGCGGCGGCTACAACGCGCTCGACGGGGGCAATTCCGTCGCCATGGTCACCGCCAACGGGCCGACGTCCGCCGGGTGGATCGTCGCAGCCCGGAATACCAGTTCGACCATCACTGTCGATCTGTTCTCCTACGCGATCTGCGCGCCCGGAATCCAGGTCCCGTAGGCGATCGCCGCGTATCCGATACGGTCCCGCGGGGGCCGGAGTCACGCAGCCGGCGTCCCAGGCTCCGGTGGTTGTCCGCCCAGGGCGCGCCAGACCAGTCGGGCCGTGCGCTCCGGCCAGTTGGGCGGTACGGCCTCACCGGCCAGGGCGCGGCCGTACCAGGCGCCCGTGCACATCGTGAGAGCGACGTCGAGGTCGGCGTCGGCGTCCAACAGGCCGAGTCCGACGCCCCGTTCGAGGATGGCGCGCAGGCGGGCCCGGCGGGGCGCGATCACCCGGGCGCGGTAGTGGGCGCGTACCTCGGGGTCGGTGGTGTCCTGGAGCATCGTGCCGACGAGTGAGAGACGCCCCTTGTGGGAGACGCCCCGCTGGAAGTCGGTCAGTTCGTCGACCAGGTCGCCGAACGGGTCGGCGGTCTCCGCCATGTCCGCGAGGTCCGGCATCTCGGCGACGACAGCGGCGGCGAGTTCGGCCTTGTTGCGCCACCGGCGGTAGAGGGCCTGGCGGGTGGTGCGGGCCTCCTCGGCGACGGCGGCGAGCGACATCGCCTCGTAGCCGTACAACGCCAGATGACGACCAGCCGCTTCGAGTACCCGCTGGTCGATGGCTGGATTGCGTTCGCGTCCGACCCTGTTCACCACCGGCGAACCGTATCGCGATACGTCTCGGCTTTACAATACAACCCTGTATTGGATTAGAGTTCAGGCTCCCGATCCGAGCCGGCCGAGGCTGACCGGATCCGTCCGGTTCCGCCTGAGATGAGGACGCTTCCATGGTCGTTGAATACATCCGCTACACCATCCCGGCGGAGCGCGCCGCCGCCTTCGAGCAGGCGTACGCGGACGCCGCGAAGGTACTCACCGACGACAAGCACTGCCTGAACTACGAGGTCAGCCGGGGTGTCGAGGAACCCGAGCACTACACCGTGCGGATCGTCTGGGATTCGGTGGAGGGCCACGAGCAGGGTTTCCGGCGGAGCGCCGCCTTCCCCGCGTTCTTCGCCGCGGTCAAGCCGTTCTTCGCACAGATCGACGAGATGAAGCACTACGACGTACGGGACGCCTCGCACGACGGCGGCACGGGCACACGCGACACCGACCGTGCGTGAGCGGCGTTCACCATCGACAACGGGGGCCACACGATGAGCAACGGCAACGACCAGCACCGAGCGGCGGGCCCGCCGCACGAACCCGCCGGAGGCGACGGCGGACCGGCAGGAGAGGAAGGCCGCGCATACGACATCGCGGCCCTCGCCCGGGAGAGCGCCGCCCTGACCCTGGCGGCCGAGGCGGTGCACTGGCCCAGGACCGTACGGTCGCTGCTGGAGTGGGGCGTCGCGAAGCCGCTGCGCGCACCCGGGGGCGACGGCCGGGACCGTACCCGTACGACCGTCACCGTGCCCGGCGACAAGACAGGCGATGAAGCCCGCGACGAAGCCGAAGCCCTGCTGTGGGGCGTGGCCGAGCGGGCCACCGCACTGTGGGCGGCGGCCGGGCAGGACGGTGACGACCTGGCGCTGACGCTGGCCGTGGCCTGTCTGCACACGTGCTGCCGGCTCCTGTCCTCGGCCTCCGGCGTCGCGGGGGCGGAGCGCCGGGAGCGGCTGGCGGCCGCGGCCGCCGCCCGTACGGGGGCGACACTGACGGTCGTGCCCGGCGGACCACTTGTCGCCGCAGGGGCACCGGACCTCACCGATCACCTGGGATGCCCCGTCGACGCCGGCCCGGTGGCGGCCCTGTGCCGGTGCGGCCGGTCCGCGGACAAGCCCGGGTGCGACGCCTCCTGCCTGCGCGACGGCTTCGACGACGCCAAGGACCCCCGGCGGGTCCCCGACCGCCGCGACACCTACGTCGGGCAACAGGTGACCGTCCTCGACAACCGGGGCATCTGCCAGCACTCGGGGCTGTGCACGGACCGGCTGGCGACGGTCTTCCACGCCGGGTCAGAACCCTTCGTGACGCCCAGCGGCGGCCGGATGGACGAGATCATCCGGGCGGTCAGGGACTGCCCGTCCGGCGCACTGGCCTACGCGGTCGACGCGGTGGAGGCGCGCGACCAGGTCGACTGGGGCGGCACCCGGCCGCCCGCCGTCCAGGTCACCCAGGACGGCCCCTACCGCGTGACCGGCTCGGTTGCCCTCACCGACGGCGCCGGTACGGATCTGCGCGGCGGCAGCCAGGGCTCGTCCACCGAGCACTACGCCCTCTGCCGCTGCGGCCACTCGCAGAACAAGCCGTTCTGCTCCGGCATGCACTGGCGCATCGGCTTCCGCGATCCGATACGGGCGGACGACGAGACGCCGTCGATCTTCGAATGGGCCGGCGGCCTCCCGGCGCTGACCAGAATGACCCGGATCTTCTACGAGCGGCATGTCCCCGGCGACGACCTGCTCGCCCCACTGTTCGCCACGATGTCCGCCGACCATCCGGAGCGGGTCGCCAAGTGGCTCAGCGAGGTGTTCGGCGGCCCGTCGTACTACAGCGGCCAGTACGGCGGTTACTCCCACATGCTGTCCCAGCACCGCGGACGGTGCCTGACGGAGGAACAGCGGGCCCGCTGGGTGGAACTGCTGACGCGCTCGGCGCGCGACGCCGGGCTGCCCAACGACCCCGAGTTCAGAGCCGCGTTCGGCGCCTACATCGAATGGGGGTCGCGGCTGGCGTTCGAGAACTCCCAGACGCACGCCCGGCCGCCCGAGCACATGCCCATGCCCCACTGGGACTGGCGGACGGCCGCGGGGCCGCCCGGCAGCCGGATCTCGGCCCTCGCCCCGGCCACCGAGGACGACGCCCCGGCCGTCCCCCTCCAACTGCCCGCGCCCGGAACCCCGGTGAGCTTCGGCGCACACATCAAACCCCTGTTCAGGGAGCGCGACCGCCGCTCGATGCTGTTCGCGTTCGACCTGTGGACGTACACCGACGTCCGCGACCACGCCCCCGCGATCCTGACCCGCCTCCGGGCCGGCACCATGCCCTGCGACGGCGCCTGGCCGGCCGACCACATCGCCGCCTTCGCGCGCTGGGTCGACGAGGGCACCCCGGAGTGACCCCCGCGGCCGGGACGGGGGCGAACCCGCACCGCGCGCCACCTGGCCGTGAGCGCCTCGGGCAGGCGCTCAATCACTGCGGGTCTCTTGGGGGCCGTGGTGCGGGTGTCGCGGCATAGAATGCTGGTGTCGGCCATGTCGCAGGCTGCCAGACTGTGCATGGGGGCTGCGATGACCCGATGATTGCTTTCCGGGACGGGGAACGGGCCAGGGGGCGAGGGTGCGTGGCAAGGGAGCGGGTATCGGCCCAGGTGAGGACGAGACGGTGCTGGTGCCGGACTTCGACAACGACGCAGTTGCCCTGCGCGCCCTGCTGGCCGACCGGGCGCGGCTGGCGCTGCTGAACGAGGCCACGGAGCAGATAGGAACCAGCCTCGACCTGGGCGCCACCTGCGCGGAACTGGCGCGGTTCGCGGTTCCGCGTTTCGCCGACCTGGCCAGCGTGGAGATCCTGCCGCCCGAGGCGCTCCCGACCGAGGCGACCGTCGGAACCGGTCCGCTACGGATGCGGCGCACCGCCCTGGAGGTGGTTTCGACCCTGCTACCGGGGACGGAGACTTCCCCGGCGCCCGCGGAGTGGGTGCGTCACCAGCGCGGATGCCCGACCGCGCAGTGCCTGGAGAGCGGCCAAGCCTTCCTGAGCCACCAACGGTCCGGGAGACAGGGACGGGAGAGCGCCGAGGACTGGTCCTGCGAGGTGGGCACCGGCGCTGGTGCCGCGTCAGTGCTCATCGTCCCGCTGCGCGCCGGGGGCCTGCCCATCGGAGTTCTCTCGCTGCTCAGGGCCGCGCCCAGCGCCGCGTTCGACGACGACACCGAGGCGATCCAGGCGGTCGCGGACCGGGCGGCCCGCGGTATCGACAATGCTCGGCGCTACGCCGTGGCGCAGGACCTGACGATGGCGCTCCAGGGGGCGCTGCTGGCTGATCCGGGCAGCCCGCACGCGAACGTGGACCTGGCCTCCCGGTACCTGCCCTGCGGCACCTCCGCGATGGTGGGTGGCGACTGGTTCGAGACCATCCGCCTGTCCTTCGGCCGCACCCTACTGGTCATCGGCGACGTCATGGGCCACGGGGTGGAGGCGGCCGTCGACATGAGCGCGTACCGCACGCTGCTGCGCTACGTCGCGGCCACCGACCTGCCTCCGCACCGCATCCTGCGGCAACTGGACCACCTCACCGCGCGGAGCGACGCCACCCGCCCCGCCACCTGCCTGCTCGCCCTGGTGGAACCAGCACGTCAGCGGTGCACCTTCGCCAGCGCCGGACACCCGCCGCCCACCCTGCTGCGCCCGGACGGGCCGGCGGCCCTGCTGAGTGTCCCCACCGGGCCACCGCTGGGAACCGGGCTGGGCGACTACGAGGCGGTGGTCCACTCCCTGGACCCCGAGCAGGTGCTGCTGCTCTACACCGACGGCCTGGTGGAGCGGCGCACGGAGGACATCGACGCCTCCCTGGCCAGGCTCACCCGCCTGCGCCGGCCGCTCCCGGGCGAATCCCTGGAGGACCTGCTGGACCACGTCCTGGGCACGGTCACACCCGCCACACCCGACGACGACATCGCCGTCCTCGCGGCCCGCATCCACCACTGACGCCACCGACGCCGCTGACACCGCCGAGGTCCGCGCGAAGGACCCGCGCGCAGGGGGTAGCGACCGTGGCGGCAAACGGCTGATGATGTGGGCATGGTATCTGTGCGTCGTGCTCTGGAGGACCTGATGACGTGGCCGGGCCTGTCATCGGCCCCGGCCCGGTGCGGCACGGGGACAGCTGTGCTGGCCGACGGGGCGGAGATCGCCCACTTCCATTCCGAGCGACAGGCGGACCTGTACCTGGGCCGGCCTTCGATGGAGCGCCTGCACGAGGAACTGGGGCACTCCACCGCCGTGCGGCTGGTCCCGGGTTCGGGGTGGGTAACCGTGATCCTGGGGTGCGACAGCGACGCGGACCTGGTGATCACCTTGGCCAGCCTCGCGCTGCGGACCCAGACCCACCGCGTGGCCGGCGCCGGCGCAGGGGTGTGCAACCTGGACCACATCTCGATCATCCCCACGGGGCAGTTGGCCTAGCACGTCAGCCCACCCGCCGGCTCAGAAGCGGCCGACCGCGACGGAAGCCGCGATCGCCAGGTAGACGACGTTCACCGCCACCAGTTTGTACTGGCCGAGACGGCCGTGGGTGATCATCGCGCCGACCATCAGGGCGATCCAGCAAGCGGCGGTCACCGGGACCATGACGGGTGCTGTGCCGAGCGCCTCGGGCAGGACCAGGCCGACCGCGGCCAGGAGTTCGAGGACTCCGAGTGTCCTGATGGCGTTGGCACCGAAGCCCGCGGTCCATTCGGCGCCGTGGAAGGTGGCGAGCTTCTCCTTCGGGATGAAGGACTTCGTGAGGCCCCCGGTGAGCGCGACCAGGGCGAGCAGACCGGCGGCGATCCAGAGTGCGACGTTCATGGTTCTCCTTCAACAGCGGCGATGGCGATACGGCCCGCCGGGCGGACCCGGCCCCCGTCAAGTCCGGGTTGCCGCACACGAGACGCCGGCGACCCCGGCGGCGTGACAGCCCGCGGGTGTGGCGTGTGCCACCCACCGTGAGAACTCGTCTCCGCCCTCGCCGTGATCGTCCACAAGCTGTCCCCGTGCGACGGAAGCGAAAGTGGTGGGGCGGATGTCCCCGCCCCACCACCGCCGATCGCTGTGCTGTTGTCAGGAGGCGTTCAGAGCGGTGTCGTCGACGACGAAGCTCGTCTGCAGCGAGGTGTCCTCGGTGCCGGTGAACTTCAGCGTCACCGTCTGCCCGGCGTAGCTGGAGAGGTTGAAGGACTTCTGGCTGTAGCCGCTGGCCGCGTTCAGGTTGGAGTACGTGGCCAGGGTGGTGCTGCCGACCTGGACGGTCAGCTTGTCGTACGCCGTGGTGGTCGTGGTCTCCGCGGTGTCGACGTGGAGGTAGAAGGAGAACGTCGCGGAGCAGCCCGCCGGGACCGTCACCGACTGGGAGACGGTGTCGGTGTGCGTGCTGCCGTAGCCGTCCATCCAGGCCTTCCAGCTGCCGGAGTGCGCGGCCTCACCGGTGGAGTTGTCGATCACACCGGAGCTGGCGGTCCAGGGAGCCGCGGTGCCGGTCTCGAAGCCGGGGTTGCCCAGCTTCTGGCCCGGGGCGGTGCAGCCGCCGCCGGTGGTGCTGACGGTCCAGGTGAAGGAGGTGCTGCCGGAGGCGCCAGTGCCGTCCTTGGCGGTGACGGTGACCGTGGAGCTGCCCGCGGTGGTCGGGGTGCCGGTGATCTTGCCGCTGGAGGAGATGCTCAGGCCCGCCGGGAGCCCGGTCGCGGTGTAGGTGAGCGTCTGCCCGGTGCCGGAGTCGGAGCCGGTCAGCTGGAGCGAGACCGCGGTGCCGACCGTGCTGCTCTGGTTCCCGGGGCTGTTGACGGTGACCGTGTTACCGGTGCTGCCGCCGCCGACGATCGGGTGCGTGATGGCGCACGCGTTGGTGTCGTTGGACCAGCTGGCCTGCTCGGTGAACGTGCCGGTGCCCATGGACACGTTGGCCGCGCCGCCCGCCTGGCCCGCCGCGATCCAGGCGCACTCGTCGGAGTTCTCCTGGCCGTCGTACGAGCTGCCGGTGTGGTTGGTCCAGCCGCCCGCCGGGTTCTGGTCCGACATCATCTCGTGCCACTCGTGGCCGAGCGTCATGGTGTAACCGTCGAGCGTCCCGGGCGAGTTGACGAAGCCGACGCCGCAGCCCTGGCCCGAGTCCGTGTTGTACGGCTGGTTGCTGAAGGCCACATCGCCCACGGTCGACGACACCGCGCCGCCGGTCAGCGTCGAGTCACCGTTGTAGTCGTGCCAGGCGCAGTACTGGCCCTGGTAGTTGTCCGGGTTGGTGCCGTGCGGCGACAGGATCACGTAGTACGCGTCCCGGTTGAGCGCGGCCGAGGTGTTGCCGAAGTGGCTGGCCGCCTTCACGGCCTCCACACCGAGCTGGTGCCCGCTGGCGGCGCTCGGCGAGGCCGCCGAGTTGTCGTACCAGACGCCGCTGAGCACGCCGCCGCTCTGGTACGGGACGAAGTTCGCGTTCGCCGGGCAGCTCGTCGCGCCGGTGGCCACGTTGGGCCCGTCGCACCACTGCGTCAGGTCGGCCGACCACAGCTCGTTGCCGGTGCCTATGCCCTTGAACATCTCCTGGGCGACGGGCGCGGCACCGCTCGGGTCGCCGGAGAAGGTCAGGTCACCGCCGCCGTTGGTGCCCTGCGTGCCCCACTGGGTGCCGTAGAACACCAGGTAGACCTTGGAGTGGCCGCTCTGCACACCGATGCCGTCGATGCCGCCGCCGTACGAGAGCGTCTCGGGGCCGGTCGCGGCGGGCGACGCCTGGTGGGCCGCCCACGCCTTCATCTTGCTGTTCTGCGCCAGCGTCGGCACGACACCGTGCCGGTAACTGTGCCCGTACGCCGGGCTGTACGGATTGGCGACCGAGCCGCTGTGGGGGGCGTCGGGGGCGGCTGCTCCTGCCAGGGGTGCGGCGGCGAGCATGGCGCCGGTGGCCAGTGCGAGTGACGCCAGGCCGGATACGGCCCAGCGCGTCACCCCGAGGGTATGGGTGGTTCCCATGTGGGGAGGGACCTCTCTCTGCTGATGATCGGGCTACCGGTGGGCAGCACTGATCTGCACGTAGGGACGGAAGTAGACGCACCGAGACAGCCTCGGAGGTGGCCGGGGCTGAACTGCCGGGTGAAGCAGCTCCGGGACAAGGGATCTGGCCCGGGACTGGTTCCGTGACGCGCATAGACGAAGCGGACATGCCAAGCCGTGGAACGACACGGCCGAGCGGGAGGACATGACCGAGCAATCCGCCGAGGCTCCTGGCGGAGCTGTCGACAGAGGCGGAACCGACTGCGGTGGGGCGTACTGAGGGTCCGACAGGTGGTGCGTCGTGGCGACAGAGAAGCAGATTGGCGTGACCCGGTCAATAGTCGTGTATGGCGCCCTCACCAGCCGATACGTCTCCTCTGACCCCCGATTCGGGGGTTACGCAGCCACTTCGTCTACAGAGGTACGTCGGTCGGCACAGGAAAGCTTGACCGTTCACAGCCAATTCTTTGACATACCCAGGTCGTTGGGCGCCGACGGGAGGCGGGCAGCCTGACGTGCGGCTCGAACGTGCCGGTCCGCACCTGATGGGCACCGGACCCCCTAACGCTCTTCATAGGAAATCCTTAGGAACGCCTTATGTCGCGTCACGCGAGCCGGGATCTCGTTTGGTGAGCACGCGCCGCAGCCGCAGAACAGCCACAAGGGGAATCGGTGGTGATGAGCGCGGTGGGACAGGCCGCCGTACACCGGCACGGCGACGTGATGCCGCGGCGGCCGGAGACCGTTCCACCGCCGCGCGAGCACTCCCCCACGAGCATAAATGACCTCTCAGCCAAATGAGATGACCTGCGGAGAAGGGCGCTGAACGCCATCTCGACAGGTGGGATCGTCGGCGTGAGCCGGCTTCACCCGGCGGATGCGACACCGTCGAAGGACTCGGTCGGCGGTCGGCGCGACCACGTCGCTGAACACTCGTTCGCCCTGGTCATGCCTCATGTGTCGAGGCCGACGTCCGGTCCGCGGAGCGGGTCGGCGACGGCTTCGGCGAGGCCCCTGACAGGTCGTTCGGCGGCGCTCGGAGGGGCAGATCCGGCCCGTCCGATTTCCGCGACATCGAGCGGACAAACCGCCGAAATGCCACGCCTGGCCAGCGATTGACAGGGCGTTATGCCCTCAGCATCATCACAGGCATCGCGATGACTGGTTCTGATCGAGAACCCGGCTGACCAGTCATGAGTGAGCATCGATTCCGTCGATCCGGCGGATGCCACAGCACTCTCGGCATCAGGGAACCCCGCCTTCCTGGCGGACTCACCGCCCCGCACGAACCGTCACCTTGGACCGGAGGAACAGTGGAAGCCAACCGCTCGGGCAGGGCCACCGCCGACGCGGGCTCACCACGACCGGCGAACCGGCGGCCGTGGTACCGGCCCCGTGTACACGCCCTGCACGGCGAACAGGTGCTGTCCGTGGATGTGGCGAACGGGCGCGACTCCACCGTGGGTCCGCACCGGATCTGGTTCCCGGCCTGACACCGCACATCCGCTCGGCGTCCCCCGTCGGCAGGGTCGGCGTCCTGACCACCGACGAGCGCCCGATGCCACCGGGTCGCCCACCGCTCGGGCGGGTCCGAGCGGTGTTTCCCCGCGGGCGAATCCCCCGCGATCCACGCGCGTTCGGCGGCATCCACGCCGGATGACCGTGACCGGCAACACCTCGCCGAAGGAACGCCGGTCACCTTCCCCCACACACAACAGAGCGATGGGACCCTCCTGATGAATGGGACCAGAGCCGTGCATCGACGCGGCAAGAAGTACCGACTGGCGGTCACGGCCGTGCTGTCGGTAGCCGCGCTGGCCGGCGCGATCGGCGTCAGCTTCGCCACCGGCGCCACACACTCCACCACCAGGTCGACGCAGGCGGCGAAGGTGAGACCGCCTGCTCCGCTGAGTGGTAAGCCCCAGAGCCTGCCGAGCAAAGGCATGGTCTACGCCGGGCTGACGGTGGCGCCGGTGGGCAACACCTGCGTGGGGATGTACACGGTGTCCAATGCGGACCTGTGCACGCACGGGCCGGACGCACCGCCCCAGGGTGTCGACATCCACAAGCTGACACCGCCCGTACTCAAGGCGGACAAGGCCCCGCAGATGCACGGCGACGCCCAGCAGCCGTCCGTACCCCTGCTGCTCCAGGACACCTTGCCCGTCATGGACGCGCGCACCGGCACGGTGGCCGCCGCGGCTCCCTCGACCGCCGCCGCCCCGCCCGCCGGTACCGCGGTGGTGTGTGACGGCGACGGATCCACCGGCAACCGCGTACAGGTGCTGTACATGCACGCCCCCGGAAACGACCGGTTCGCCCAGTACCAGGCCTCGTTCAAGAAGTGGGCCGCCGACGCCGACGTCATCTACAACGCGAGCGCGCAGGAGACCGGCGGCACCCGCCACATACGCTTCGTCACCGAACCCGACTGCACGGCGTCGGTGCTCGACGTCGAGGTACCGGCCAGCTCGCTCGCGGACTTCGGGGCGAGCAACAACGCCCTGGCGGCCAAGGGATTCAACCGCCGCGACCGCAAGTACATGATCTTCGGTGACGCCCAGGTGTACTGCGGCATAGGCACCTTCGACGGTGACGAGCAGGCCGGACCCGGCAACCGGAGCAACTTCGGGCCGTCCTACGGGCGTGACGACAGCGGCTGCTGGAGCGGCAGCGTCTCGGCACACGAACTCGGCCACAACCTCGGCGCGGTGAACAACAGCGCCCCGCACTCCAGCAAGGCCGGCCACTGCGTCGACGAGTGGGACCTCATGTGCTACTCGGACGCGCCGTACTACCCGAAGATGCAGGACGTCTGCCACGACAGAGGCGAGGACGCGCGCCTCGACTGCAACCACGACGACTACTACAACACCAACCCCGCACCGGGCAGTTACCTGGCCACACACTGGAACGTCGCCAACAACACCTTCCTCATCGCAGGCGGCGGCAGCGGCGGCAACCCCAACCCCAGCCCGACGCCCACTTCCACGCCCACTTCCACGCCTACGTCCACGCCGACTGCGACTCCGACGCCGTCGCCCACACCGACGCCGAATCCGACGAAGGGCCCCGACGCCAAGGCCGGCCAGGTCACCCAGAACTCGGCTGCCGTCAGTTGGACGGCCGTCGCGTCCGCCTCGGACTACGCACTGGTGGTCAACGGCCGCAGGCTCGGCTTCGTCAAGTCGACCTCGGTTCGCCTGATCAACCTCCGGGCAGGCACCGCCTACTCGGTCGCCGTGGTCACCCGCGACCGAGCGGGCCACATCTCCGCCCCGGGCCGCGCGGCCACCTTCCGCACCCTGGCCGCCAGCACCGCCACTCCCCAGCCCGGCACCCGCTACCTGATGCTCAACAGCCTCACCGGGCAGGCCGCCGACATGTTCGGCGGCTCCACCAGGAACGGTGACGTACTCATCGGCTACCAGCGCCACGGTTACGCCAACCAGCAGTGGCAGTTCACCGCCACGACCGGCGGATACCTGACGATCAAGTCCGCGCTGTCCGGCAAGTGCCTCCAGGCGGGCGGCAAGGCCACGGCCGGACAGAACGTGGTGCAGCAGACCTGCGGCGCCACGGCCTCGCAGTTGTGGAAGCTGACCGCGACCGCCGCGGGCTACACCCTCACCCCCAAGGGCACTTCCCTCGTCCTGGGCCTGAGCGACCACGCCTACTACGGCAGCCTGCTCCTGCAACTCCAGAAGCCGGTCAACAAGAGCTACCAGAACTGGACGCTCCAAGCAGTCGCCTGACCGGCAGCCGAACGCCTCGTACCGGCCCCCCAGTCCGGTACCGGGCCGAGAGGGTGGGGGCGGGCCACGGTCCGCCCCCACCACCGGCTCTCCTCGCTCCGACACCACGCAG
Organism: Streptomyces sp. NPDC051976; assembly: GCF_040680795.1. Taxonomy (NCBI): domain Bacteria; kingdom Bacillati; phylum Actinomycetota; class Actinomycetes; order Kitasatosporales; family Streptomycetaceae; genus Streptomyces; species Streptomyces sp. NPDC051976. The sequence continues at coordinate 4,404 of NZ_JBFAXL010000027.1, read as the reverse complement.
GAGTTCCCCACCATGCGCAACCGCCTAGCTCTTCCGCTGTTCGTCCTGACGCTCGTCGCCCTGGTCCTGCTGGCCGCGGCCGGACCGGCCGACGCCCACGGCGACTCCATCACGTTCCGGATCGACGGCCAGCAGGCGGGACATGTACGCACCGTCGCCACCTGGGCCAACGACGGTGACCCCGTCACCGAGAAGCTCGCCGCCACCCTCAGCGCGGTCTCGAAGGACGGAAACACCCTCGGCCCCTGGATCCTCGTCCCCGTCCCCGGTGCCCCAGCGACCTTCACCACCCACGAAGCGCTCCCCGCGGGCACCTGGAAGATCCACGTCGAAGCCGGCTACCCCGCCCTCGGCCTCGGCACAGGCACCGTCACCGTCGGCCAAGGACCCATCGCCGACCCCACCAACGCCTTCCCCTCACAAACACCGACACCGACAGGAGTCCGCACCACGCCCGGGGCAACCGGCGCGACGTCCGCACCCACCGCCAAAGCCGCCGCGGACACGCACAGTGCCGCCTCGACCGACGACACCGACACCACCTCGTCGGTCCGCACCACCTGGATCGCCGCCGCCTCCGGAATCATCCTCGCGGCAGCGGTCGCGGCAGGCGTGACGATCGTCCGCCGCAGGCGCCGCAGTCCTCGGTCGTCCTGACCGCCGCCGGACACCCGCCGCCCGGCCGACGGCTGTTCGATAGTCTGCGGCCGTGGGGATCGTGGAGCGGTTGGTGCCTGCTGAGCTGTGGGACCTGTTCGTACGGGTGGTTCCACCTGCTCCCACGCGGCCGCAAGGTGGCGGCCGGCGGCGGCACGGCGACCGCGAGGTGCTCGCGGCGATCATCTTCGTGGCCAGTTCAGGGTGTACGTGGCAGCAGTTGCCGCCGGGCTTCGGCCCGTCCGCGGCGACCGCGCACCGCAGGTTCTCCGAATGGAGCAGGGCCGGGGTGTGGGCCGAGCTCCACCGCCTGCTCCCGGACGCACCTGATAACCAGGGTAACTTGGATGACCTGGGCGAACCGGACTGGACGCGCTGTGCGATCGAGTCCGTGAACACGCGGGCCCACAGCGGAGGTTCCTGAACCTCTCCGGCTGCCGGGGAGTCGTGGGGCGAGGCGACCTTGCGCCGCTCGACCCAGCGGGCCGGAATTCCCGCCCGGTCAGGGCCGGTTCGGGTCGGGGTGGAGCACGACGAAGAGCGACCAGGCGGGCGCGGTCGAGTCGTCCGGGCGCGCGGCGAAGTCCTCGAGCAGGGCTCGGAGCCGGGTCTGGAACTCCTCCATCTCCGTCGGCGGCAGGCGCAGCCCGAGCCGAGTGCTGTCGACCTCGGCCGCGGGTGCGAGCGCCAGTTCCTCCAGGAACGCGTCGAGCATCGACCGGTCGTGCGCGGCCGCGTCGAGCCGCCAGGACTTCCGCGTCGCCAGATAGGGGATCTCCCGTGCGCCGCGTGCGCCGCGCCGCTCCTCCTGGGCTTTCAGGAAACCGGTACGCACCAGCGTCCTGGTGTGGTGCAGCACGCTGGCGGGATCGCGGCCGAGGATCGCGGCGATCTCTTTGTTGGTGTGCGCCTCGCCGAGGCAGATGCGCAGGATGCGCAGGCGGAGCGAGGAGGCGAGCGCCTTCGCCTCCTCGTCGGTCGCCGGGCGGCGTTCGGTCATGGTCGGGAGCCTACGGGAAGCCCGGACCAGCAAAGTGATTGACAAAGCCCAATCACTCACCCACGGTGGTCCCATGACCGCTCCCGAGTCCTCGCCCGCCCGACCGGCCGACCGGGGCGGGCTGTGGTGGCATGCCGATTTCCGCCGGTTGTGGTGCGGTGAGACGGTCAGTCAGTTCGGGTCGATGGTCAGCCAGTTGGCTCTCCCGCTGGTCGCGATCGTGGTGCTGCACGCCAGCACCTGGCAGGTCGGGGTGTTGGGGGCGTGCGAGACCGCGGCGTTCGTGACGGTGGGTCTGCCGGCCGGCGCGTGGGTGGAGCGCATGCGCCTGCGCCGGGTGCTGATCGTCAACGACCTGGTGCGGGCCGCCCTGCTGGCCTGGATCCCGGTGGCGCGGCTTCTCGGTGTGCTGACGATCGAGCAGTTGTACGTGGTGGCGCTCGCCACCGGGGTGAGCACGGTCTTCTTCGACGTGGCCTACCAGTCCTACCTGCCCCAGCTGATCGACCGAAAGCAGCTCGTCGAGGGCAACGCGAAGCTCCAGGCCAGCGAGTCGGTCAGCCAGATCGCCGGCCCGGGCCTCGGCGGCGCGCTGATCCAGGCGCTCACCGCCCCCTACGCGGTACTCGTCGACGCGGTGAGCTTCCTGTGGTCGGCCGCGTGGGTGGCGCGGATCGAGGTCCGGCCGCCGCGCCCCGCGCGCAGCTCCGACCCCGATCTGCTCCGGGAGATCCGGGACGGCCTGCGGTTCGTGCTCGGCAACCGGATGCTCCGCGCCATCGCATTGTGCACCAGCTCGGCCAACCTCTTCGGCTCGATGATCGCCGCCGTCTTCTACGTCCTGCTCGCCCGCGAACTGCGGCTCTCGCCGGGTGTCATCGGCCTGCTCACCTCGGCCGCGGCGGTGGGCGGTCTGATCGGGGCGTTGGTGGCCGGACGGTTCGCGATGACGGTCGGCCAGGGCCCGGCCATCTGGATCGCGAGCATGGTCGCCGGGCCCTGCGCGCTGGTCACCCCGTTCGTGCACCGCGACTGGACCCTGGGGCTTCTCGTGGTCGCGCAGATCGCGATGTGGATGGGCTTCGTGGTCTACAACATCAACCAGGTCAGCTTCCGGCAGGCACTGTGCCCGCCGGGGCTGCTCGGCCGGATGAACGCCACGATGCGGTTCCTGGTCTGGGGCACGATGCCCTTCGGAGCGCTGCTCGGCGGCCTGCTCGGCTCGACGATCGGCATTCGCGGCACACTGCTCGCCGGGGCGATCGGCCAGTCGCTCACCTTCCTGCCCGTCTTCCTGTCACCGCTGCGCCGGATGCGCGAACTGCCGTCCTACGCGGGGTCGGTGGCGGGGCGGGAGAATCCCGCCACCGACCCGTTCGTACCGAGTGAGACCTGAGACGGAGGCGATGGTTCGACGAGCGGGATTCCCGGTCGCCGGTGTGCGGGGTGTCAGCGCAGGCCGCCGGAGGCGAGGATGACATCGCCGGTGATCCAGCGTGCGTCGTCGGAGGCGAGGAAGGCCACCAGCGGGCCGTAGTCGTCGGGGCTGCCCGTACGGCCCAGGGGGGTGGCCGCGATCGCCTGTGCTTCCTGGTCCGACCCGGGGTATCCCATGGCCCTGGTGCCTTCGGTGTCCGAGGGGCCGGGCATGATCGCGTTGACACGGATGCCCCGCGGACCCAATTCCTTGGCCGCGACGATGGTGAAGGCGTTGACGGCGCTCTTGGAAGCGACATAGAGCGAGGAGTACAGGGGGTGGGTGACCGTGCCGGCCGTCGAGACGTTGATGACCGACGCGCTGGTGATGTCGTCCTGTGCGGCCAGGGCCTGGGTGGTCAGGATCGTGCCCAGGAGGTTGGTGGTCATCTCCCGCTGGAACTCGGCCTCGGTGATGTCCGACAGCGGCGCGAAGGTCGCGACGGCCGCGTTGTTCACGAGCACGTCCACGGGGCCGTATGCCGCGCGCGCCCGGCCGAAGAGGCGGCTCACGTCCTCGCGGCCGGCCACGTCCGCCTGGACGGCGATCGCCCGGCCGCCCTTGGCGGTGATGTCCTCGACGACCCGCTCGGCTCCCTCCGCGTGCCCCCGGTAGTTCACCACGACCGCTGCGCCGGTCTCGGCCAGGGCCTTGGCGATGCCCGCGCCCAGGCCCTTCGATGCGCCCGTGACGATCGCGGTACGGGTGGTGTTGCCGCTCACAGTGACTCCTCGAACTCGGTACTTGCGGACGAGAGTCACCGTAGGAAGAAGTACTTACTGTTGGGAAGTACGTACTTTTTTGTAAGCTCCTTTCGTGATGGAAACAGAACAGGTCGCGGCCGCCACCAGGCTTCTGGCCTTTGACACCTTCGACAACAAGTGCCCGCTCAGGCCGATCATGGATCAGACGACGAGCCGCTGGGCGACACTGATCATCTCGGCCCTGGTCACCGGCCCGCACCGCTTCGCGCAGCTCCATGCGCGGGTCGGCGGCATCAGCCAGAAGATGCTGTCGCACAACCTCAAGGCGCTGGCCCGGGCCGGCCTTGTCACCCGTCATGTCGCGCCCACCAACCCGCCCCAGGTCACCTACAGCCTGACGGAGCTCGGCGTCGGCCTGGCGGGACTGCTGACCGATCTCATCCAGTGGTTCGGCCGGCACGGAGACGAGCTCCTCGCCGCCCAGGAGCATTACGACAGCCGGCAGGCGTGACCGCTCAAGGGCTTGCGGCGTTCATGAGCGCGGTACCCGGCGACGGGCCGCCGGG